>JAKOWB010000447.1 GCA_029781795.1 Pseudomonadota bacterium
TGCGGGACCAGACCTACTGGCCCATCCTCTGCCTGCTGCAGATCGCCGGGCCCGAGGAAGCCGCCGTGGTCGACACCCTGTCCGTCGACCTCTCGGCCCTGGCGCCGCTGCTGCAGGCGCCGGAGACCGTGAAGGTCTTCCACGCCGGACGACAGGACCTGGAGATCTTCCTGAAGCGCTTCGGCGCACTGCCGCACCCGATCTTCGACACCCAGGTCGCCGCCATGGTCTGCGGCTTCGGCGAGCAGGTGGCCTATGACACGCTGGCGCGCAAGCTGGCCGGGGCGAACCTGGACAAGTCCTCGCGCTTCACCGACTGGTCGCGCCGGCCGCTGACCGAGCGGCAGCTCACCTACGCGCTCGGCGACGTCACGCACCTGCGCCCCATCTACCTGCACCTCAAGGATCAGCTCGCCCGCAACGGCCGCGCCGGCTGGATCGCCGAGGAGATGGCGATCCTGGAGAGCCCGGAGACCTATGACCTCTCGCCGGGTCGCGCCTGGGAGCGCCTCAAGACCCGCTCGGGCGACCGCAAGCTGCTGGGCAACCTGCGCGCCCTGGCCGAGTGGCGCGAGACCGAGGCGCAGCGCCGCGACGTGCCGCGCGGCCGCATCCTGAAGGACGAGCAGCTCTTCGAGATCGCCGCCCACGCGCCGAAGACGCCGGAGGAGCTGGGCCGCAGCCGCGGGCTCAGCGGCGACTACGCGCGCGGCCGCATGGGCCAGGGCATCCTGGCGGCCCTGCAGGCCGCCAGGCCCATGACGCACGCCGAGATGCCCGAGCGCGCCGAGCGGCCGGAGCCGCAGCCCGGGCTGCAGCCGCTGATCGACCTGTTGAAGGTGCTGCTGAAGCTGCGCGCCGAGGAGCATGGCGTGGCGCAGAAGCTGGTGGCCAATGCCGCCGACCTGGAGTTCATCGCCGCGCAGGATTCCGCCCCCGTCGCCGCCCTCGCCGGCTGGCGGCGCGAACTCTTCGGCGCCGACGCCCTGGCGCTGAAGCACGGCCGCCTCGCCCTCACCGCCGAGGGCTTCACGGTCAAGGTGCTGCGCCTGGACGAGGTGGCGGAGCCGCCAGCGTAGAGGCCAAGCGCCCTACAGCTTCTTCGTCGCCGCGATGCCGCTGTCCTTGGCGCCCAGGGCCTCGGCCAGGGCCTTGAGGCGGCGCTCGATGGCCTCGCCGGGCGGCAGGCTGCCGTCGGCCGGCACCTGCAGGGTCAGCCGGCTGCCGCTCCACTCCAGCCGGGCGCGGGCCAGCATGGCGCCGGTGCCGCCCGACAGCGAGAAGGCGAGGCGCAGGGCGAGTCCCAGCACGCGGGCGCGGCCCTGGTTCTTCTCCGTCACCAGGGCGCGGGCCAGGTCGGCTGCCTTGTCCTCCGCCCCGCCGCCGTAGCGCACGAAGACGGTGTAGGCGAGGAAGCCGCGCTCGGCATGCCCCAGGCCGACGAAGGGGTGATAGAGCAGGCGCGTCAGCGCCTGCTGCGCGCGGTAGTCCGGATGCTCGCGCCAGGCGACGTCGGCCAGGTGGCAGGCGATCTCCACCAGGCGCGCCAGGCCCGGCTTCTCCTCGGCGAAGAGCGGCGCCACCCAGCGCACCAGGTCGTCGCCCAGGTCGGGGAAGCGGCCGTCGCGCTGGGCGAAGTCCACCGCCGCCAGCAGCAGCGGGTCCTTGGAGCGCTCGATCGCCGGCAGGCGGTCGTAGAGGAAGCCCTCGCGCAGGCCGAAGGAGGAGAAGACCACCTCCTTGGGCTGACCGGCCTCGACCAGACCGCCGAGCAGCAGCGCGGCATAGGGCAGCGCCTCGGCCCGGCGGCGCGAGACGCCGCCCATGCGGGCCACGGCGCGCCGGCCCTGCTGGCCGATCAGCGCCGCCAGGCTTTCCACGTCGCCGCGCGCCAGGGTGTAGCCGTGGATCACGTGCAGCGGGTAGCCGACGTGCTCCATATGCACCCGCGCCAGGGCGCGCCAGGCGCCGCCCACGGCATAGAAGGCCTTGCCCTTCATCTCGCGCACCCAGCCGACCTGGGCGAGGTGGCGCGCCACCTCGGTCCGCGCCTTGCCGCGGTCGTCGCCGGTGGCGTCGATCAGGCGCAACGGCCCCAGCGGCAGGGTGACCGAGCGGCCGAGACCAGCCTCCTTCACCTCGACCAGTTCCAGGCTGCCGCCGCCCAGGTCGCCCATGATGCCCTCGGCCTCGGGCATGCCGGCGATGACGCCGAGGGCGGAGAGCCGCGCCTCCTGGTCGCCGCCCAGCACCTGCACGGGATAGCCGCAGCGCTGCTCGACCGCGGCGACGAACTCGCGCCCGTTGTCGGCATCGCGCACCGCCGCGGTGGCCAGCAGGTCCAGTGTCGCCACCCCCATGGCCTCGGCGAGGCGCGTGAAGCGGTAGAGGTTCACCAGCGCCATCTCGACGCCGTCGGGATTGAGATGCCCGGTCTGGCCGAGCCCCTTGCCCAGGGCGCAGATGACCCGCTCGTTGAACAGCGGCACGGGCACGCGCGACAGGCGGTCGAACACCACCAGGCGGATGGAGTTGGAACCGATGTCGATCACGCCGACGCGCCCGGCGTAGCGGGCCGCGGGGATGGCACTGCGGCGGAGAGCCCGGTCAGACGACGCCATGCCGCCCCTTGCTGCTGCGGGAAGGACCTTCAGTCGTCATAGTCGAGCACCAGCTTCGGAGTCTTGGCCTTGGTCTTCTTCAGCGCCGAGCCGCGGCCCGAGAGGCTGGGGTTGGTCATGAAGAAGGTGTGGGCCGAGAAGGCGTTCTTGCCGGCCTTCACGCGGTTGTAGAAGCCATCGCCGTCGAGCAGCCAGCTCTGCGCCTCGTCCTTCAGGTTGGCGATCATCACCTGGTCCAGCACCTGCTGGTGCACCGTGGCGTTCTCCACCGGGATCAGCGTCTCGACTCGGCGGTCGAGGTTGCGCGGCATCCAGTCGGCGGAGGAGATGAAGACCTTGGCCTTGGCCGAGGGCAGGCCGTTGCCGGCGCCGAAGCAGACGATGCGCGCATGCTCCAGGAAGCGGCCGACGATCGACTTGACCTTGATGTTGTCCGACAGGCCCGGCACGCCGGGGCGCAGGCAGCAGATGCCGCGCACGATCAGGTCGATGTGCACGCCGGCCTGGCTGGCCTTGTAGAGCTCGTCGATGATGCCGGGGTCGACGACCGAGTTCATCTTGGCCCAGATCGCCGCCGGCCGGCCGGCCCTGGCATGCTCGATCTCGGCATGGATGTTCTCCACCAGCGTCTGGCGCAGGTTCACCGGCGCCGCCGCGATCTTCTCCAGCTTCTCCGGCCGGGCGTAGCCGGTCATGTAGTTGAAGAGGCGCGCCGCGTCGCGGCAGAGCTGCGGATCGCAGGTGAAGTAGGAGAGGTCGGTATAGATCTTCGCCGTCACCGGATGGTAGTTGCCGGTGCCGAAGTGCACGTAGCTGCGCAGCTTGCGGCCCTCGCGCCGCACCACCAGCGAGACCTTGGCGTGGGTCTTCAGGCGGATGAAGCCATAGACCACCTGCACGCCCGCGCGCTCCAGGTTGCGCGCCCAGCGGATGTTGCGCTCCTCGTCGAAGCGGGCCTTCAGCTCGACCAGCGCGGTGACCGACTTGCCGGCCTCGGCCGCCTCGGCCAGGGCCTGCACCACCGGCGAGTTCTCGCTGGTGCGATAGAGCGTCTGCTTGATCGCCACCACGGCGGGGTCCTGCGCCGCCTGGCGGATGAACTGCACCACCACGTCGAAGGACTCATAGGGGTGGTGCACCACGATGTCCTTGGCGCGGATCGCCTCGAAGCAGTTGCCGCCGTAGTCGCGGATGCGCTCCGGGAAGCGCGCGTTGAAGGGCGGGAAGAGCAGGTCCGGCCGGTCGTCGACGATGAGCTGCTTGACGTCGACCAGGCCCAGCAGGCCCTCCAGCGCGAAGATGTCCTGCGGCCCGACCTCCAGCTCCTTGACCGTGAAGTCGACCAGGTCCGGCGCCATGTCGCTGGGGAAGGAGAGGCGGATCACCTGGCCGTGGCGGCGGCGCTTCAGCGCCGTCTCGAACACGCGCACCAGGTCCTCGGCCTCCTCCTCGATCTCCACCTCGCTGTCGCGGATGACGCGGAAGAAGCCGACGTGCTGCACCTGCATGCCGGGGAAGAGGCGGTCGAGGTTCAGGCGGATCACCTGCTCCATGCGGATGAAGCGGTGCTCCTTGCCGGGCAGGCGGATGAAGCGCTCGATCTGCACCGGCAGCGGCAGCAGGCCATTCAGCACCCCGCCCTCGGTCTCCGGCCGCATCAGGCGCAGCACCATGTTGAAGCCGAGGTTGGGGATGAAGGGGAAGGGATGCGCCGGGTCGATGGCGATCGGCGTCAGGACCGGGAAGATCTCCTCGAGGAAATAGCGCGAGAGGTACTCGCGCTCCTCCGCCGTCAGCTCGTCGGAGGAGAGCACGGCGATGTCGGCCTCGCGCAGGTCGTGGCGGAGCTGGCGCCAGGCATCCTGCTGGCGCTGCATCAGCACCGCGACGCGGGCGTTGATGGCGGCAAGCTGCTGCGCCGGGGTCATGCCCTCCTGCGAAGGCGTGGTGACGCCGGCCCGCACCATGCCCTTCAGGCCGGCGACGCGCACCATGTAGAACTCGTCCAGGTTGGAGGCCGAGATCGACAGGAAGCGCACGCGCTCCAGCAGCGGGTGGTTCTCGTTGAAGGCCTCGTCCAGCACCCGCTCGTTGAAGGCCAGCCACGAAAGCTCGCGGTTGATGAAGCGGTCGGGCGCCTGCATGGCGGCGTTGACCGGCGCCGGCACCTCGGCCGGCGACGAGGCGGCGCCTGCCGGCTGGTCCGGCTTCTCGCGCTTCATGGTCTGCGCTTCGCTCACGGGCACGACTCCTCCACGGCCGCCCCCGTCGGCGGGGGCCCTAGCGGGCAACCTAACGCGCTGCGGGCGCAAGATTTATGACAGGCGCGCGCCGGCTTGCCGCGACCGCTAGTCTAGGGAGGCCGGCCCCCCGGCAAAAGCGCGCGTTTTCCTCCCGGAGCCCCCTGCCCCATGCTCGACCTGCTGCTGCTGCGTCACGCCAAGTCGGCCTGGGACGACCCCACGCTGGACGACCACGCGCGCCCCCTGACCAAGCGCGGCCGCCGCGCCGCCGACCTGATGGGCGACTATCTGCGGCAGGAGGGGCTGCTGCCCGACCTGGCGCTGGTGTCGGGCGCCGCGCGCACGCGCGAGACCTGGAAGCGCCTGGCGCGGCGCTGGAACGGCCAGCCGGCCGTCGAGGTCCTGGAGTCGCTCTACCTGGCCGAGCCGGCGCGCCTGCTGGCGGCGATCCGCCAGGCGCCGGCCGGGGCGACGCGCTTGCTGCTGCTGGGTCACAACCCCGGGCTGGAGCGCCTGGCCCGGCGCCTCGCCGGGTCGGGCTCGGAGGCACCGGCGCTGGCCGCCCTCAAGGCCAAGTTTCCCACCGCCGCGCTGGCCTGGCTGCAGTTCGACGCCCCGGACTGGCAGGCCATCGGCGAGGGCCGCCTGCTTCGCTTCGTGACGCCCCGCGACCTCGCGGCCGACGCCGGGGACGATTGAGCCCCTAGCCTTCCGCCAGCGGCGTCAGGGCGCGCTTGGCTTGTTTCCAGGCGCGGCGCAGGTGGCCGAGGTCGCTGTCGATGCGGCCGGTCTGCCAGCCGACGATGATGCCGAGGGCGCGGGCCTCGGCCGGCTTGCGCCCGCCGGGGCCGAGGTCGCCCAGCAGCTTCTTGCCGACCGCGGCGTCGTTCAGCGTGCCGAGGCAGTCCTGCAGCGCGCGCAGGCTCTCCATCGCCGCCCTGGCCTGGCCCTTGGGCAGCAGGTCGCGGAAGAACTCGACGGCGTAGCGCAGCTTCTTGCCGGCGATGCGCAGGGCGTGCAGCGACTCCTCGTCGGCCTCGTCGCGCCTGCGGCCGCGCTTCAGGAGCTGCCGCGCGCGGCGGGCCAGCGCCTGGCGGGCGAAGACCTCGGCCGGCTCCTCGGCCGCCGCGACCAGCGCGCCGGGCTCCAGCGGGCGGCGCCAGCTCCCCTCCTCCAGCCAGAGCTCGAGCTGCAGCAGCAGGCGCGTGGTGCGGCGCTGGCGCAGCACGGCCTCGGCGTCGGCGCGGCTGGCGCGACGCTGCGCCTCGGCCCGCGCCTCCAGCGCGGCGAGGCCGGTCTCGCCCGGCAGGCGGCGGTGCAGCGGCTCCAGCGTGTCGAGCAGGAAGACGTCCCAGTCGCGCGCCGGGCCCAGGCCGGCCTGCAGCCAGTCGAACTCGCCGGCCAGCCAGTCGGCCACGCCCTCGGCCAGGATCGGCCGGAACAGCGACAGCGCCGCGCGCAGGCGGCGCACCGCGACACGGAGCTGGTGGATCGCCTCGGGGTCGCGCGCGCCGGCCAGCACCGCGCGGGCGTTGGCGTGAAGCTGCGCCAGCGCGTTGCGCAGCACGGCGACGCAGGCCTGGCCGGCGGTGCAGTCGGCCGGCAGCGCCAGGCGCTCGGCCAGCACCGGGGCCGGCGGCTGGTTGGCCGCCAGGGCATGGCCGCGCGCCGCCTTGCTGCGCGTCTCCAGGCGGAACTCGACGCTGTCGAGCAGGGCGAGGGCAAGCTGCCAGAGGCGCTCGGGCTTGCCGGCCTTCAGCTCGAACTCGGCCTCCGAGATCGCCTCGCTCACCGCGCCGGCCGCGACCTCGCCCTCGTCGAAAGCAACCTCGATGTCGCTGTCGATCAGGCGCACCGGCAGGAGGTGGCGCGTGAAGCGGGTGGCGAAGACCGGCGCCAGCGCGTCGCCGACGCCGGGCTCGGCCAAGAACTGCGACAACTCGGGATCGGCGACAAGGCCGAGGTCCGGCGTCTCGCCGGCGACCGGCGCCTCGAACTCCGCCAGGCGCTGCAGGCCGCCCTCGGCGCCGCCGTCGCGCGGCGGTGCCTTCAGCGTCTGCACGAAGGTGCGGCCGTCGCCGCGCACGCGCAGCGCGATGCCCTGCTGCGCCAGGCGGCGGTCGGGCGTGTCGTAGTAGAGCGAGACGAGCGTGCGCCGGCGCAGCCGCCGGCCGCCCGCCAGCGAGCGCAGCAGGGGATGCCGGCGCAGGCGCCCGAGGGTCTCGGGCGTCATCGCCAGCTTGAGCTCGATTTCCGGGCTCATGCCTCTCCCGCAGCCTTCCCGCGCCACCCGATCAAGGGCGGCATGTCTCGCCTGCGGACCGGCGCCGGTCAAGTCATTGCGAGGGATTATTCCTCTCTCGCAATGACTTAGCGGCAAGATCGGGTGGGCGGATCAGTAGGTCCCCGGGTAGGCGCCGCCGTCCAGCAGGAGGTTCTGGCCGGTAATGTAGCCCGCCTGCGCGCCGCACAGGAAGGCGCAGGCGACGCCGAACTCCTCGATAGTGCCGAAGCGGCCGGCCGGGATGTCGTTCGCCCGCTTGGCGCGGATCTCCTCGATCGAGAGGCCCTGCGCCTTGGCCGCGGAGAAGGAGGTCGCGGCCAGGCGGTCGGTGTCGAAGGAGCCGGGCAGCAGGCCGTTGATGGTGACGTTGTGCCGCACGGTCTTGCGCGCCACGCCGGCGACGAAGCCGGTGAGGCCCGAGCGCGCGCCGTTGGAGAGGCCCAGGATGTCGATGGGCGCCTTCACCGAGGAGGAGGTGATGTTGACGATGCGGCCGAACCTGCGCTCGATCATGCCGTCGACCGTCGCCTTGATGAACTCGATCGGCGTCAGCATGTTGGCGTCAAGCGCCTTGATCCAGTCGTCGCGCGTCCAGGTGCGGAAGTCGCCGGGCGGCGGGCCGCCGGCATTGTTCACCAGGATGTCGGGCTGCGGACAGGCGGCCAGCACGGCGGCGCGGCCCTCGGGCGTGGTGACGTCGGCGGCGACGGCGGTGACCTTGGCGCCATAGCGGTCGCGCAGCTCCTGCGCCGTGGCCTCCAGCGGGCCGGCGGTGCGGGCGGCGATCACCAGCTCCACGCCCTCCCCCGCCAGCGCCATGGCGCAGCCCTTGCCCAGGCCCTTGCTGGCCGCGCAGACGATGGCCTTGCGGCCGCGGATGCCGAGATCCATGGGGTCCTCCCTGGTTGTCCTTCAGGCGGCAGAGGTAGCGCAGGCCGGGCCGCGGCGGAAGGGTCCCGCCGGAACAGCACCTCGACTGCCAGCCGCTGCTAGGGGGTGAAGAAGCGGTTGCCGGCGACGGCGGCAGCCACCGTCGCGGCGCTGGGCTCGTGCCTCAAGGCCCGCTCGACGCATTCGCGCGCGGCGCGGCGCTGGTTGTCGAAGACCAGGCGCTCGTCGCGCGCGCCGCCGTTCACCAGCACGGCGGCGATCACCACCCAGCCGTCGGCGGCCTCGGCCGGCAGCAGGCCGGCGGCGTCGCGGATGCCCTCGGCCAGGCCGAGCTGCGCGGCGCCCCAGGTCAGCTTGCCGTGCAGCTCGCCCTCCACCGCCACCTTGTTGACGAAGAGCGTGACCGGCTTCACCAGCACGTTGGGCGTCAGCACGGTGAGGAACGGCAGGTGGCCGGGGCGCGGCGTCGCCAGCGCGGTGGCGAAGGCGATGCCGGCCGGGCCCTCGCGCGGCCCCAGCACCAGGTTGCTGTGCGCCGCCTCGGGGCTGCCGGCACCGACCAGGGACTCGCCGATGAAGAGCGTCATGGCTCCAGCTCCTTGAGGGCGCGGCGCGCCAGGGGAATGGTGATCTCGCGCTGCTCGCTGAGCGCCAGGCGGTCGAGGTGCGCCACCGCCTGCTCGACGGCGGCGAAGGAGCGCTCGAGGCGCGGCAGCAGGAAAGCGGCGACGCCGGGCTGCACGCGCAGCTGCCGGTCGCTCAGCAGCTTGACCAGCAGGGCGGCCAGCAGCGCCTCGTCCGGCGCCTCCAGCGCGACGGCGGCGGCGCCCTTGAGGCGCGAGGCGAGGTCCGGCAGGCGGACGCTCCAGCGCGCCGCCGGCGCCCGCGCCGTCATCAGCAGGTGGCCGCGCCGCTCGACCAGCGCGGTCCAGAGCGCGAAGAGCGGCCGCTCGATCGCCGGGGCCTCGGCCAGCGCGGCGTCCAGGTCCTCGAGCAGCAGGGCCCTCGCCTCGCCCAGCAGGCCGCGCGCCTCGCCCTCGGCCAGGGCGCGCGGATCGAGCGCCAGGGCGTCGCTCGCGCTCCGCCAGATGGCCGCCAGGTGGCTCTTGCCGCTGCCGGCGGGGCCATGGATCAGCAGCGCCGGTCCCGGCCAGTCGGGCCAGGCCTCGACGAAGGCCAGCGCCGCCTGGTTCGCCGGCGCCGGCAGGAAGTCGTCGCGCGTGCGGCGCTCCAGCGGCGGCAGGCCGAGCGGGTACTGCCGCGCCATCAGGGTGCGGGATCGGCCGGCGGTGCGCCGCGGTAATAGGGGCTGGCCTGGTAGCGCTGAACGGCGAAGCGCACCAGCACGCCGAGGCAGCCGGCCACCGGCACCGCCAGCAGCACGCCCCAGGCGCCGAGCAGCGCGCCGCCCGCCAGCACGGCGAAGATCAGCCAGAGGTCGTGCAGCCCGATGGCGCGGCCGACCACGCGCGGGGTGATGACGTTGCCCTCGATCATCTGGCCGATGAAATAGAGCCCGAGCAGCACGGCGATGGGGCCGGGGCTGTCGAACTGGATCATCGCCAGCACGAGGGTCAGTACCAGGCCGGTCAGCGCGCCGACGAAGGGTACGAAGGTCAGGATGCCGGCCAGCAGCCCGACCAGCAGGCCATAGCGCAGCCCGCCGATCGACAGCGCGCTGGCGTAGTAGGCCGCCATGATGCCGCAGACCGCCGCCTGACCGCGCAGGAAGCCGGCCAGTACGCGGTCCATCTGGTGGAAGAGGTCGCGCAGCGTCGCCAGGTGCCGGCGCGGCAGCAGCGAATCGATGCGCTCGACGATGCGGTTCCAGTTCAGCAGCAGGTAGAAGGCGACCAGCGGCGTGATCAGCAGGAGCGACAGGACGTTGGCCAGCGCCAGGCCGCTCGCCACCAGGCCGGTCAGCAGGTCGGTGATGGTGCCGACCGTGTCGGGCGCGCCCTGGCCGCCCGCGCTGTCCACCAGATGGCTCTTCAGGTCGATGCCGGTGGAGGCCGAGACCCAGTCCATCAGCTCCTTCAGCTTCTGCTTCACCGTCGCGGCATAGGTCGGCAGGTCGCCGATGAGCTGCGTCACCTGCTCGACCAGCAGCGGCACGAGCAGCAGCAGCAGCAGCACCGCCAGCAGCAGGAAGCCGAGCGAGACCAGCAGCGTGCCGCCGAGGCGGCTCAGACCCTTGCGCTCCAGCCAGTTCACCACGGGGTCGAAGAAGTAGGCGACGGCGAAACCGGCGGCGAAGGGCAGCAGGATCTCGCGGATGAGATAGAGGAAGAGCAGCGCCGCCAGCGTGGCCAGCAGCCAGAAGAGCCAGTGTCGGCGGTGCTGATCGGTCATGTCCCCTGCCCGCTCAATTGGTGCCCAGCGGCTTCTGGTCGACCGCGCCGGCGGTGGCGCCCACCCGCAGCTCCCAGCCGCCCACGCCCTGCTGCAGCACCAGGTCCTGCTGCGCCAGCCAGAGCGCGAGCTGCTCGACCGTGCCGCGGTGGCTGACGACGATGGAGGCGGCGGAGCGGCTGAGGCTCAGCACCTGCACCTTCACCACCAGCGGCGAGCTTTCCAGCACCTGGCGGGCCAGCAGCCAGTCCTGCAGCGCGCCGATCACCACGGTGACCGGCAGGCTGGACTGCGTGCCGTAGTAGAAGGCGTTGGCGCGCTTCCAGTCGCTTTCCAGGCGCGCCGCCACGGCCTCGACCGCGCGGGCATAGAAGGCGGCCTCCGTCTCCTTCGGCGCCTGCTGGAAGGTCAGGGAAAAGGACTGGCTCGCCACCGCGCCGTAGCCGGTCGCCTTCACCGTCAGCGCCGCGCCGCCCTTGGCCGGGTCCCCCGTCACCAGGGCCTGCGCCACCAGGCTGTCGCCGGTGCCGTAGCGCCCGGCGAGGCTCGCCAGGGCCTTGGCGTCGCCGGCCAGCGCCTCGGGCGCGTCGGCGGCGGCGACGTCCTCCAGCTCGCCCAGCGGCACCACCAGCGGCACCAGGCCGTCGCTGCCCCAGTGGTTGGCCCAGGCCAGGCGCCAGGGATTGGGGTCCTGCCACAGCACGGCTGCCTCGCCCTCGCCCAGCACCGGCAGCACCACGACCGGCCGGGCCGGAGTCTCGGTGAAGCGCAGGCCGCGACCGGAGAGGTAGCTGCGCACCGTGTCGGGGTTGAACTTGAAGGCCAGTTCGCCGCTGTACTTCTTTTTCTTCAGCGTCTCGTTCACCACCTCCATGGAAGCCAGCAGCGGCTGGATCTCGGCGACGGTCATGGGCGGCGCGCCGGCCAGGTCCTCGTCCACCACGATGCGGCGCAGCAGGCGCTGCCAGGCCTCGACCTGGGCGGCCTGCACGGCCTTGGCCTTGGCCTCGTCGGCGTTGGCGCCCTCGGCCTCGGCCTGCACCCGGACGGTGAAGACGTCGGCCAGCGCCGGCTGGGCGCCCAGCAGGGCCAGGAGCAGCAGAAGGAAGGCCGGCCAGACGCGGCCAGACCGCAGGTTCACGGGCACCCGGGAATCCCCTATACGTGTCGCCATCATTCCCTGCCTGGATAGCCCATGTCCGACCAAGACGCCACTCGCCCCCCGCCGGCCCCCGGCCGCAACGGCCTGACCTACAAGGAGGCAGGGGTCGACATCGACGCCGGCGACGCCCTGGTGGACGCGATCAAGCCGCTGGCGCGCTCGACCGACCGGCCGGGCACCATGGGGGGCCTCGGCGGCTTCGGCGCGCTCTTCGACCTCAAGGCCGCCGGCTTCAAGGACCCGATCCTGGTCAGCGGCACCGACGGCGTCGGCACCAAGCTGAAGATCGCCATCGAGACCGGGCTGCACGACCAGATCGGCATCGACCTGGTGGCGATGTGCGTCAACGACCTGCTGGTGCAGGGCGCAACGCCGCTGTTCTTCCTGGACTACTACGCCGTCGGCAAGCTGGAGGTGGAGGCCGGGCGCGCCGTCGTCGCCGGCATCGCCGAGGGCTGCCGCCAGGCCGGCTGCGCCCTGGTCGGCGGCGAGACCGCCGAGATGCCGGGCCTCTATGCCGCCGGCGACTACGACCTGGCGGGCTTCGCCGTCGGCGCGGTGGAACGCGACGCCATCCTGCCGCGCGCCGACGTCGGCGCCGGCGACCTGCTGATCGGGCTCGCCGCGACCGGGCCGCACTCCAACGGCTATTCGCTGGTGCGCCGCATCGTCGAGCTCAGCGAACTGCCGTGGGACGCCGCCGCGCCCTTTGCGCCAGGCACCAGCCTGGCCCGCGCGCTGCTGACCCCGACGCGGATCTATGTGAAGGACCTGCTGCCGCTGGTGGCCGCCGGCAAGGTCAAGGCCATGGCGCACATCACCGGCGGCGGCCTGCCCGGCAACCTGCCGCGCGTGCTGCCCGAGGACTGCGTGGCCGAGGTGACGCCGCCCGCGGGCTGGCAGGTACCGGCCGTCTTCCGCTGGCTGATGCGGGTCGGCGGCGTGGCCCCGGCCGAGATGCTGCGCACCTTCAACTGCGGCATCGGCCTGGTGCTGGTGGTGGCGCCGGACGAGGCCGAGGCGGTGAGCCAGGCGCTGGCGCACCTCGACCCCCAGCCGCTCGGTCGCCTGCGCCGGCGCGGCCCCGGCGAGGAGCAGGAGATCGCGCTCGACGCCGCGGCCTGGCCGTGGGGCCTGTGACGACCGACGCCCCGATGCGAACCGCTGTCCTGATCTCGGGGCGCGGCAGCAACCTCGCGGCGCTGATCGAGGCCGCGCGCGCTCCGGGTTATCCCGCCCGCCTGGCGCTGGTGGTGTCGAACGAGCCCGGAGCCGGCGGCCTCGCCCATGCCGCCGCCGCCGGCATCCCGACCGCCGTGGTGCCGCACCGGGGCCGGACCAAGGCTGACTTCGAGGCGGCGCTGCAGGCCGCGCTGGAGGCCGCGGGGATCGAGTTGATCGCCCTCGCCGGCTTCATGCGCGTCCTCTCGCCGGGCTTCGCGCAGCGCTGGGCCGGCCGGATGATCAACATCCACCCCTCGCTGCTGCCGGCTTTCCCCGGCCTCGACACGCATGCCCGCGCGCTGGCCGCCGGCGTGCGCCTGGCCGGCTGCACGGTGCACTTCGTCTCGGCCGAAGTCGACGGCGGCGCCATCATCGGCCAGGCCGCCGTGCCGGTGCGACCGGACGACACGCCGGATAGCCTGGCCGCCCGCGTCCTGTCGGCCGAACACCGGCTCTACCCCGCCTGCCTGGCGCTGGTCGCCAGCCGCCAGGTGCGGCTGGAGGGCGGCCGGCTGGACTGGTCCGCGACCCCGGCCGAGGGCCTGCTGGCCAACCCCCCGGCCTGAGCCTCGCTCTTGTCCGCCAGGCGGCTTTTCCCGTAAACAGGGTCCGCCATTCGATTCCGGGGAAGACCAGAGCATGACCACCGAAGCCCAGTTCCTGCGCCAGCACCAGCAGACCTACCGCGCCTTCCTGAAGGGCGGCCTCTATCTCGGCATCGCCTGCATCCTCGTCCTGGCGTTCCTCGCCATCTTCCGTACCTGATCCGCATGAGCGTCGTGGCGCCCCGGTCTGGCGACGGCTCGGGCGCGCGCGGCCCCCGGCGCTGGTTCGGCTGGGGGCTGCTGGCGCTGATCGCCGCCCTCGCTGTCTGGGTGCTGACCCAGGTCAACGCCGTACCGCGCCTGCAGGAGGCCGTGAAGGCCGCCTGGGCGCAGGTGGAGAACACCTACCAGCGGCGCGCCGACCTGATCCCCAACCTGGTGGAGACGGTGAAGGGCTATGCCCAGCAGGAGAAGGAGGTCCTGACCGCCGTGGTCGAGGCGCGCGCCAAGGCGACGCAGACCACGGTCGTCCTCGACCCCACCGCCGACCCGGCCCAGGTCGAGGCCTTCGAGCAGAGCCAGCAGGCGCTGACCGAGGCGCTGTCCCGCCTGCTCGTCGTGGTCGAGGCCTATCCCGACCTGAAGTCGAGCGAGAACTTCCTGGCGCTCCAGGCACAGCTCGAGGGGACCGAGAACCGCATCGCCGTCGCGCGCCGCGACTTCATCGCCGCCGTGCAGGACTACAACACCACGATCCGCAGCTTCCCGGGCCTGGTCTGGGCCTGGATCTACGGCGCCGAGCCGCTGCCCAGCTTCGCCGCCCAGCCGGGCGCGGCCGAGGCACCGAAGGTCAACTTCACGCAATAGGGGCCAGGGGGATGCAGCGCCGGGCCACCCACCTCCTGCTGGCGTTGCTGCTGTTCCTGGCCCTGCCCGCCGCGGCGCAGGACGAGGTCTTCCCGCAACTCTCCGGGCGCGTGGTCGACGAGGCGGAGATCCTCTCCCCGTCAACCGAGCAGGAACTCATCGACCTGCTGGCCGGGCACGAGGCGGCGACCGGCAACCAGCTGGTCGTGGTCACGCTCTCCTCGCTGCGTGGCTACGACATCGCCGACTACGGCGTGCGCCTCGGCCGCGCCTGGGGCATCGGCCAGGAGGGCAGGGACAACGGCGTGATCCTGATCGTCGCGCCGAACGAGCGCGCGGTCCGCATCGAGGTCGGCTATGGGCTGGAGGCGACGCTGACCGACGCCACGACCAGACTGATCATCGAGCGCGAGATCATTCCCTCGTTCCGCGCCGGCGACATGGAAGGCGGCGTGGTGCTGGGCACCCGCGCGATCCTGAACGCGCTGGGAGGCGGCTACATCCCGCCGCCCGATCCCGCCGACGAGGCGGCGCGCAACGAGCTGATCGGCCAGATCGTCGTCGGCGTCATGGCCTCGGGCTTCATGGCCATGATCGTCTATGGCTTCATCACCAGCCGCCGGCAGAGGCTGCAGAGCGGCGGCCGCGCGACGCGCGGCAGCCGGAGTTCCAGCAGCCGAGCCCGCGGCTTCACCTCGCGCGGTTCCTCCGGCGGCAGCTTCCGCGGCGGCGGCGGTGGGTTCAGCGGCGGCGGCTTCAGCGGCGGCGGCGGCTCCTTCGGCGGCGGCGGGGCGTCCGGTCGATGGTAGCGCCGCGCCTGGACGAGACGCTGCAGGAGCGCCTGGCGCGCCGCGTCGCCGAGGCCGAGAGCCGCACCCGCGCCGAGTTCGTGACCGTGATCGCCCGCCGCGCCAGCCGCGCCGGACCGGAACTGGCCCTTGCGGCCGCGCTGCTGGCGCTGGCGCTGGCCGGCGCCCTCTGGGCCACGGGGCTGGTGCGCGACTTCCCGCGCCTTTACCTGATCCAGTTCGCCGTGATGCTGCTGGCCGCGCTGGCCTATCTGACCCCGCTGGCAGCGCGCCTGCAGTCGCCGGGCCGGCGCGAGGCCGCCGCCGCCGACCTGGCGCAGGCGACCTTCGCGCGGCTCGGCCTGCATCGCACCGGCACGCGCGGCGGCGTGCTGCTGTTCGTCGCCCTGGCCGAGCGCCATGTCGAGATCCTGGCCGACGAGGCCGCGAGCCTCGCCCTGCCGGAGGATACCTGGAGCCGCGCCGTCGAGCTCTTCACCGAACAGGTGCGGCAGGACGATCTGGACGGCGGTTTCGCGGTGACGCTGAACTTCCTGGCGGACCGTCTGGCGCAGGCCCTGCCCCGCCTGCCGAACGACCGCAACGAGCTGCCCGACCGCCTGCTGGTGATCTAGGCGTCACCGGCAGTCAGTCAGGCTGCCGCAGGATCAGCCGACGATCTCGGTCTGCGCGAAGAAATAGGCGATCTCGTTCGCCGCGGTCTCCGGCGCGTCCGAGCCGTGCACCGTGTTCTCGCCGATGGAGAGCGCGAAGTCGGCGCGGATCGTGCCGGGCGCCGCCTTCTTCGGATCGGTCGCGCCCATCACCTCGCGGTTCTTGGCGATGGCGCCCTCGCCCTCCAGCACCTGCACCACGACCGGACCGGAGCACATGAAGTCGCAGAGCTCGCCGAAGAAGGGGCGCGCGGCATGCACCGCATAGAAGCCCTCGGCCTGCTTGCGGCTCATCCAGATGCGCTTCTGCGCGACGATGCGCAGGCCGGCGTCCTCGAAGCGGGCATTGATCTTGCCCGTCAGGTTCCGCTGGGTGCCGTCGGGCTTGATGATGGAGAGGGTACGCTCGGTCGCCATGCTGGTCTCCTGCTGGGCGCCCGCCGAAGGGGCGCGTCCGGTTTCGAAAGGCGCGCGGGTGCTTACACCAGCGGCCCCGGCGCGGGCAACCCCCCGGCAAACAGCATGGTATGGCCGCGTCAGCCTGCGGCATGACAGGCGCGCGCGCCCTGTGTTATGCCCCGCCGCCATGCTTCAGATCGCCGACCTCACCCTCAGGATCGCCGGCCGCCCCCTGCTGGAGGGCGCCTCGGCCACGGTCTCGCGTGGCGAGCGCGTCGGCCTGATCGGTCCGAACGGCGCCGGCAAGACCACGCTCTTCCGCCTGATCGGCGGCGAGATCCAGCCCGACCAGGGCAGCCTTGCCATCACCGGCGGCTGGCGCGTCGGCCGCGTGCGGCAGGACGCCCCCTCCGGCCCCGAGCCGCTGGTCGAGGTGGTGCTGGCGGCCGACGAGGAGCGCAGCCGCCTGCTGCGGGAACTGGAGCACACCAAGGACGGCTACCGCCTGGCCGAGATCCACGAGCGGCTGCTCGCCATCGGCTCGGACGCCGCGCCGGCGCGCGCCGCCCGCATCCTCGCCGGCCTCGGCTTCTCCACCGAGCAGCAGGGCCGCCCGGCCAGCGAGCTGTCGGGCGGCTGGCGCATGCGCGTGGCCCTCGCCGGCCTGCTCTTCGCCATGCCCGACCTGCTGTTGCTGGACGAGCCGACCAACCACCTGGACCTGGAGGCGACGCTCTGGCTGGAGGGCTTCCTCAAGTCCTATCCCGGCACGATCCTGCTGATCAGCCACGACCGCACGCTGCTGAACAACGTCTGCCAGAAGATCGTCCATCTGGAGGAGCGCAAGCTCGTCGCCTACAACGGCAACTACGACACCTTCGAGCGGACGCGGCGCGAGCGGCTGGAGCGCCAGGCGGCGATGGCCGAGCGCCAGGCCGCGCAGCGCCGCCACATCCAGTCCTTCATCGACCGCTTCCGCTACAAGGCCTCGAAGGCGCGGCAGGCGCAGTCACGCATCAAGGCACTGGCGCGCATGGAGCCCATCGCCTCGGTCGTCGAGCAGCGCACCACGGCCTTCACCTTCCCCAGCCCCGAGGAGCTCTCGCCACCGCTGCTGGCGCTCGACCGGGTCGAGGCCGGCTACGAGCCGGGCAAGCCGGTGCTCCGGAAGCTGACCCTGCGCCTCGATCCCGACGACCGCATCGGCCTCCTGGGCGCCAACGGCAACGGCAAGTCCACCTTCATGAAGCTGATCGCCGGGCGGCTTGCGCCGCTCGGCGGGCAGATCGTCAAGCCGGGCCGCATGAAGGTCGGCTACTTCGCGCAGGACCAGACCGAGGAACTCGACCTGGAGGCGACGCCGCTGATCCTGATGGAGCGTGCCGACCCCAAGGGCCAGCAGGGCAAGCACCGTTCGCACCTGGCGCGGTTCGGCTTCGACGTGATCAAGGCCGACACCAAGGTCGGCCGCCTGTCGGGGGGCGAGAAGGCACGCCTGCTCTTCGCGCTCTGCACGCGCGAGGCGCCGCACATCCTGCTGCTGGACGAGCCGACCAACCACCTGGACATCGACGCGCGCGAGGCGCTGATCCACGCGCTCAACGAGTACCAGGGCGCGGTGCTGCTGGTGAGCCACGATCCGCACCTGCTGGAACTGGTTTCCGAGCGCCTCTGGCTGGTGGCCGACGGCACGGTGCAGCCCTTCGACGGCGACCTCGACGACTATCGCAAGCGGGTCATGGAGGAGCGGCGCGAGGAGAAGCAGGCCCGGCGCGAGCGCAACGCCAACCCGGCCGCGCAGCGCGAGCCGAAGCGCCCCGCCCCGCCCCGGCAGCCGGGCAACGAGCTGCGCCGCCAGGTCGCTGCCGCCGAGGAGCGCCTGGCCAAGCTGAACGCGGCCAAGGAGATCCTGGAGCGCCGCCTCGCCGACCCGCAGGTCTACAAGGGGCCCAAGCTGGCACTGGCCGAGCTGCAGGTGAAGCTGGCCGACATCGCCAGTGCCATCGCCGCGACCGAGGAACAGTGGCTCACGGCGCAAAGCGCGCTGGAGGGCGCCTAGCCCCATGCGCCGCGCCGCCGCCCTGCTGACGCTGCTGGCCGCCCTGACCGGGGCGGCGCGGGGCGCGGCGGGGGCAGAGCCGCGCGAATGGCTGGGCATCCCCTCGGGCGCGCTCGACGTGCCGGAGGCACCGGCCCTCGGCATCGACCGGCTGGTGCTGACGCTCTCCCCCGGCCAGGTCAAGGCGACCTATCTGCTGTTCAACGGAGCCGAGGTACGGCGCAAGCTCGCCATCGGCTTTCCCATCCCGGCCGAGCCACGGCAGCTCGGCGACGGGCCGCCGCTGTCCGAGGCTTTCTCCGACGCACAGGTGACGCAGGACGGCAAGACGCTGGAGCTGGCCGACGTCCGCATCCGCGTCTACATGCAGGGCCGCGACGTCACCGAGATCCTGCGCGCCGCCGGCATCGACCTCAGGGCGCTGGCCAACGGCGGCCTCAACAGCCAGCCGCGCGAGCGCGCCCGCGCCATGCAGAAGGCCCTGATCGACGCCGGCATCGTCATCGACCCGGCCGGCTGGGATCTGCAGGTCGCGCCGACCTGGGCCGTGGAGATCGCGCCGCGCAGCATCGCCACGGTGACCCTGACCTATCACCCCTATCCCGGGCATGCGGTCGATCGCCTGCCGGGCGACGAGCTGCTGGAGGACCTGGCGCACCTGACCGCCTATTGCGCCGACGACCAGGACGGCCTGCTGGCCTGGGTCCGGCAGCAGATCAAGCGCCGCTCGGAGGCCAAGATGGCCGAGCTGGAGGCCAACGGGCAGACGGCCGAGCAGGCGGCCTCGAACGCCTATGCCGACATCGACATGATCGACCTGTCCTTCCTGTGGGGCAGCGGTCCCTGGCCGCGCCACTTCGCCAAGGTCTCGCTGATCGTCGATCCGGGCGACGGGCGCGCGGCCTTCTGCCTGCCGCCCAAGGTCAAGTTGAAGCGCGGCGACGACGGGCGCTACCGGGCCGATCTGGTCGACCTGCCGGCCGAAGGCAGCCTCGACATCATGTTCCTGCAGTAGGTCGTCCAGCCTGCGGAGGCCGCGCGGGAGGCCTGCAAGCGCGGCACTGCTGACCCTGGCTGGACGGCATTAGATTGCCTCGGGTCAACAGCAGGGTCCCATGGCCGTAACCGCCCTCGCCGCTCCCCGCGTCGCCTCGCCGGGCCGTGCCATCGCCTGCATGGCGACCGCCGTGGCGCTCTTCACCATCATGGACGGCTTCATCAAGTGGCTGGGCGGCGCCGGCTACCCGACCATGCAACTGGTCTTCTTTCGCTCGCTCTTCGCCTTCGTGCCGCTGTCGATCGTGCTGTTCCGCAATGGCGCTTGGCGCTCCGCCGTGGTCACGCGGCGGCCCTGGTCGCACCTGCTGCGCTGCCTTGCCGGCTGCAGCGCCATGGCGGGTTTCTTCTACTCCTACGCGGTCATGCCGCTGGCCGACGCCGTCGCCATCGGCTTCGCCGCCCCGATCTTCGTCACCGCCCTCTCGGTGCCGCTGCTGGGCGAGAAGGTCGGCATCCGCCGCTGGTCGGCCTGCCTGGTCGGCTTCGCCGGCGTGCTGATCATCGTGCAGCCCGGGCCCGGCCTGCTGCAGAGCGGCGCGCTCTTCGCCCTGGGCGCCACGGTGGCCTATGCGGTCGCCGCGATCTGGGTGCGCCGCCTGGCGCGGACCGAGGCCAATGTCGCCATCGTCTTCTACTTCACGCTCTGCACCACCATCGTCTCGGCCTGCTTCCTGCCCTGGCAATGGGTGACTCCCGACCTCACCGACCTCGGCCTGCTGATCTTCATCGGCCTGCTGGGCGGTACGGCGCAGCTCTTCATGACCGAGGCCTTCCGGCACGGCGAGGTCGGGCTGATCATGCCCTTCGAGTACACCGCCATGATCTGGAGCGTCGGCATCGGCTACTTCGTCTGGCAGGACATCCCGGGCGTATCGGTCTGGCTCGGCTCGGTCCTGGTCATCGCCGCCGGGCTCTACATCGTCTACCGCGAGACTGCCCTGCGGAACCGTGCCCGCTGACCGCTCAAGGGTGCAGCGCCAAGCCCTTCATCACCTTGTCGACCTCCTTGCGGTCGGCATGCAACGCGACCCCCACCAGGTCGAGCTCGGCGGTGGCGACCGCCGCCACGGCGGCGCGGTTGTCCCGGTCGTTGCCGGTGGCGAAGAGTTCGCGGGTATAGATCGCCGGCCTGAGGTTGCGCGACCGGGCGCGGCCCAGCACCTGGCCGAGCTGCTCGCCCGTGGCCGCGAAGATCAGCATGGGCTGGCGCACCAGGCAGCCGTAGAGCTGCCCCGAGGCGTCGGCATAGCCCTCGCCCGCCAGCTCCGGATAGGATCCGACCAGGCCGCCGGCCAGGAAGCAGGCGACGTTCAGCTTCTGCCAGGTGGCGAGGTCCTCGCGCACCGCGATGGCGATCTTGGTGTCGAATTTCATGCCCCACAGCCTGCCGCCCGCGCCCGCCCCCGGTCTTGAACGTTCCTGCGGTCCCAGGCCGGGCGACTGGGTGCGCCTGGCCCCGCCGCAGTCCGGGCTGGAGCGTCTGGAGGCCTTCTTCACCGGCCATGCCTACGATCCGCACCGCCACGACACCTATGCCGTCGGCTTCACCGTCACCGGGGCGCAGGCCTTCGCCTATCGCGGCGCCGACCGGGTCTCCACCGCCGGCAAGCTGATCGTGCTGCACCCGGACGAGCGGCACGACGGGCGTTCCAGCGTCGAGACCGGATTCGCCTACCGCATGCTCTACCTGGAGCCGCGCCTGGTGCGCGACGCGCTGGGCGGCCGCGCGCCCCTGCCCTTCGTCGACCGCGCCGTGGTGGAGGACGCGCGCCTCAGCGCCGGCCTGCTGCAGGCACTGGGCGACCTCGACCGCCCGTTGGAGCCACTGGAGGCCGACGCCGCCGTGCTGGCCATCGCCGAGGCGCTGCAGGCCCTCAGTCGCGTGCCGGCGCGCCCGGCCAGCGGCCGGGCCGGCAAGGCGGTCGAGCAGGCGCGCGCCTACCTCGCCGCCGAGGCAGACCGCAGCGTGGAGTCCGGGGAGCTGGAGCAGGTCAGCGGCCTCGACCGCTACGAGCTGACGCGGCAGTTCCGCCGCCTGCTGGGCACCAGCCCCTACCGCTACCAGACGCAGCGGCGGCTGGAGCGGGCGCGCCGCGCCATCGGCAGCGGCTGCGCCCTGGCCGAGGCGGCGGCCACGGCCGGGTTCGCCGACCAGAGCCACATGACCCGGCAGTTCCGCGCCACCTATGGCCTGCCACCCGGTCGATGGCAGCGGATGCTGCGGGGGTAAGGGGCTTCAGGCCCGCTTCTGCCAGCGGCCCTCGGCGTCTTCTTCCCAATAGGTGAGCTGGTGGCCGGCGCCCTTCAGCGCCTGCCAATGGCCGCGCGCGGCCGTCAGGCGCTCCCCATCGCCACCATCGAAGATCACCGCCACCAGGGCAAAGGAGTCCAGCCGGTCGCTCTGCTGTCCGTCGAGCAGGAACAGCACCTCGGCG
This sequence comes from Pseudomonadota bacterium, assembly GCA_029781795.1. Lineage (GTDB taxonomy): Bacteria > Pseudomonadota > Alphaproteobacteria > Kiloniellales > JACOMY01 > JAKOWB01. Next base: position 21,604 of record JAKOWB010000447.1, read on the forward strand.
CCGTTGGGGTTGCCCTCCTCGGCGGCGATCCAGACCGGCTGGCGCTCGGCCAGGCCGTCGCGCGCCGTGCCGTGCGGCAGGAAGGAACGCTCGGCATAGGTCCAGAGCTGCTGCGCCAGGGCCTCGACCCGCTCCTCGCCGCCGGCCAGCACCACGGCGCGCTGGCCACGCTCCAGCGTGCGCTCCAGCATGGTCGCCAGCACCTGCTCCAGCGGCCGGCGCCCGAGCTGGTAGAAGCGGACCTCCGCCATCGGCGCCCGCTCCCCCTTCGTCAGCCCTCGTAGTGCTCGGCGACCAGGCGCTCGAGCAGGCGCACACCAAAGGCGGTGGCGCCCTTCGGCACGGTCGGCCGCGCCTTGTCGGACCAGGTGACGCCGGCAATGTCCAGGTGCGCCCAGGGCGTGCCCTTGTGCACGAAGCGCTGCAGGAACTGCGCCGCGGTGATGGAGCCGCCGTAGCGGCCGCCGATGTTCTTCATGTCGGCGGCGTCGCTGTCGATCTGGCGGTCGTACTCCTCGCCCAGCGGCATGCGCCACAGCGGCTCGCCGACCGCCTTGCCGGCCGCGGTCAGGCGGTTGGAGAGCTCGTCGTCGTTGCTGAAGAGGCCGGCATGCACCGTGCCCAGGGCCACCATGATGGCGCCGGTCAGGGTGGCGAGGTCGATCACCGCCTTGGGCTTATAGGTCTCCTGCGCGTACCAGAGCACGTCGGCCAGGACCAGGCGGCCCTCCGCGTCGGTGTTCAGTACCTCGATGGTCTGGCCCGACATGGACTTGACGATGTCGCCCGGCCGCTGGGCATTGCCGTCCGGCATGTTCTCGACCAGGCCGCAGAAGCCGACGACGTTGGCCTTGGCCTTGCGGCGGGCCAGGCCCTCGAGCAGGCCCAGCACGACGCCGGCGCCGCCCATGTCCCACTTCATGTCCTCCATGCCGGCGGCCGGCTTGATCGAGATGCCGCCGGTATCGAAGGTCACGCCCTTGCCGCAGATCGCCAGCGGCGCATCCTTCTGCTTGCCGCCCAGCCATTCCAGCACGACCAGCTGGGACTCCCTGGCGGAGCCCTGACCGACGCCCAGCAGCGAGCCCATGCCGAGCTTCGTCATCTCCTTGACGCCCAGCACCGTGACCTTGACGCCGAGCTTTTCCAGCTTGCGAGCCTCGGCCGCGAAACTCTTGGGAAATATGACGTTTGCCGGCTCCGACACCACGTCGCGGGTATGGAAGATTCCCTCGGCCACGGCCTCCAGCGGGGCGAAGGCCTTCTTCGCCGCGGCGTGCTCCTTGCAGTGGATCGTGACTTTCTTGAGCGAGGGTTTCTTGTCCGCCGGCTCGGTCGTCTTGTACTTGTCGAAGCGGTAGCCGCGCAGCAGCGCGCCGAAGGCGTACTGCGCGCCGCGCGCGCCGGCATCGGGGGCGCCCTTGATCTCGCCGATCACGAAGGCGGCCTCGCTCTCGCCGCTGTGCAACAGCTGGCCGGTGACGGCGCCGCCCAGGTCGGCAAGGTCCCTGGCCTCCAGCTTGGCGGGGTCGCCGACGCCGACCAGCACCACGCGCGGGTTGGGCAGGCCGGCCGGGGCCAGGATGTCGAGCAACTGCCCCTTCTTGCCGGTGAAGCGCGCCGCCTTGATCGCCCGCGTCAAAGCGCCGCCAGCCAGCTTGTCGAGTTCGGCCGCGGTCGCGGTGAGCTTGCCATCGGCCAGCACGCCGACGGCGATCGCGCCCGTCTTGGGAAAGGCGGGGGCGGCAAAGGCAATCTTGAGCATGGAAGTCCTCGTCTGGAGTAAAGGCGCCGGCGGAGGGCGGACCCCGGGATAGAAAGGTGGCGGGGCGCGTAAGTCAATCGAAGCTGGACGCGCATCAGGCCCATCACCTATAGCGATGCGGCCGTCCGGCCACCCCGGGCCGGCGGGCGATGGCGGCGCGCCCGACTGCCGACTACACTCAGGAGCCCATGCGCGCGGTCAACCGCTACATGCTACGCCAGCTGCTGCTCGCCACCGCCTTCGTCGCGCTGGCGCTGAGCTTCGCCATGTGGCTGGCGCAGTCGCTGAAGATGATCGACTACATGGTGAATCGCGGGCTGCCGGCCTCGCGTTTCATGGAACTCGTGCTGCTGCTGCTGCCGGGCTTCCTCGGCGTGGTGCTGCCGATCTCGACGGCGGTCGGCGTGATCTTCGTGTACAACAAGCTCATACAGGACAGCGAGCTGGTGGTGATGCGGGCGGCCGGCATGTCGCCGTTGCAGCTCGCCCGGCCGGCCATCGTCCTCGGCCTCATCTCGACCGCCGCCGTCTATGCGATCGCGCTCTACTTCCTGCCGCTCTCGTTCCGCAACTTCAAGGACCTGCAGAACGACGTGCGACAGAGCTATGCCAGCGTCCTGATCCAGGAGGGTGTCTTCAACACGGTGGGCAACGACGTCACCGTCTATGTGCGCGAGCGCGACGAGGAAGGCGCGCTCGTCGGCATCATCGTCCACGACCTGCGCCAGCGCGAGAAGCCGGTCACGCTGATCGCCGAAAAGGGCGCCATCGTGCGCACGCCCGAGGGCCCGCGCGTGCTGCTGGTCAACGGCAACCGGCAGGAGGTCGACCACAAGACCGGCCAGCTCTCGATGCTCTATTTCCAGCAGTACACCGTCGATCTGGCCGACCTGGACAAGAACCAGCCCTATCGCTACCGCGAGCCGGAGGAGCGTTTCCTCGACGAACTGATCCACCCGAGCGAGCGGGAGTTGAAGAATGAGCGCTTCATGCGGGAACTGAAAGCCGAGCTTCATCAGAGGCTTGCGGGGCCTCTTTATCCTCTTGCCTTCACCATGATCGGCCTGGTCGCCCTGCTGTCGGGCGAGTTCAACCGCCGCGGCCGGCCGCGGCGGCTGGTCGGCGCCGGCGTGGCGGTGCTGCTGTTGCAGGGCTATGCCCTGGCGGCGCAGGACATCACCAACCGCATCACCGAGCTGGCGCCGCTGATCTACCTCGGCCCCACCCTGCCGATCCTCGGCTGCTACCTCTGGCTACGGCGCAGCGGCGGCCGCGGCAGCCGCAAGGCCCGCCCGCCCGGCGGCCTGCCGGGCACCGTCGCCGCGGGGGCCAAGGCATGACCGCGGTCGTCCTGCCCCGCGCCCGCCGACGGCGCATCTCCGGCACGCTGACGGGCTACCTGGCCCGCCAGTTCCTGCTCTGGTTCCTGGCGCTGTTTGGCCTGCTCCTGGCGGTCATCACGCTGGCCACCATCGTCGACATGCTGGACCGCCTGGCGAACAAGCAGCAGTCCACCCTGGGTCTGGTGATCGAGCTGGCCCTGCTGCGCGTGCCGCAGATCTCGCAGGACGTGCTGCCCTTCGCCGTGCTGGGCGCCGGCATGGGCCTCTTCTGGCGGCTCACCCGGACCCACGAGCTGGTGGTAACCCGCGCCGCCGGCGTGTCGATCTGGCAGTTCCTGCTGCCGCCGCTCGGCGTCGCCGTCATCGTCGGCGTCATCGCCTTCAGCGTGCTCAACCCGCTGGCCGCCGTGCTGATGAAGCGCTTCGTGCAGATGGAAGCCCTGGTGCTGAAGCAGCAGACCTCGATCATCACGGTCTCCAAGACCGGGCTATGGCTGCGCCAGGTGGAAGGCGACCAGGTCTACGTCATCCAGGCCGAGAAGGTCGGCGGCGACGGCGATCAGCTCGAGCGCGTGATGGTCCTGCGATTCGACCAGAAGGACCACTTCCTCGGCCGCTGGGATGCCGACCGCGCGGTGCTGGAGCCCGGCGCCTGGCGCCTGGACGGCGTTTGGGAGTCCGTGCCAGGAGAGTCTCCTAAACGATTGGAATCAGTGAAAATTGCTACCGAGATGACGCGCGACCGGCTGAACGACAACTTCGCCCCGCCGGAGACCATCTCGTTCTGGCAGATCCCCTCCTATGCCGAGGTGCTGGAATCCGCCGGCTTCTCCTCCGAGCGGCTGAAGCTGCAGTTCCACCGCCTGTTGGCCCAGCCGCTGCTCTTTGCCGCGATGGTGGTGATCGCCGCGACCTTCGCCATGCGACCGCCGCGACGGGGCGGCGTGACGGTCATCATCGGGCTTGGCGTCGTCGTCGGCTTCATATTGTATTTCTTGTCGAATTTCGTATTTGCCTTGGGGCTTTCTGGTAAGCTGCCGCTGGTTTTGGCGGCGTGGACGCCGACCAGCATCTCGCTGATGCTGGGGATCGCCATGCTGCTGCATCTGGAAGACGGCTGATCCGGGGGCGGATCGCCAGGGGGGAGTAGGGTCTTGCGGTTGTCGGGAGCGTGGCTCGGCCGGAGGGCCGGTCTCTGGCTCGTTTCGCTGCTGGCCTTGATCGCGCCGCCAGCGGACAGGCCGGCCGTTGCGCAGACGGCGACGCCAGAGGTCGCCGGCGACCAGCCGTCCCTCATCACGGCCGACTCGATCACCTACGACGAGACCATCGGGATCGTCACTGCGCGCGGGCACGTCGAGATCTCGCAGCAGGACCGGGTGCTGGTCGCCGACACGGTCAGCTACAACCGCAACACCGACGTCGTGATCGCCACCGGCAACGTCGCCCTGCTCGAGCCCTCGGGGGACGTGGTCTTCGCCGACTACATGGAGGTCACCGGCGACCTGCGCGAAGGCTTCGTGCGCGACATCCGCGTGCTGCTGTCCGACCGCAGCCGCATGGCGGCGGTCAGCGGCGTGCGCACCGGCGGCGACCGCACCGAGCTTTCCAAGACGGTCTACAGCCCCTGCGAACTCTGCCAGAAGGACCCGACCCGCGCGCCGCTCTGGCAGCTCAAGGCGGACAAGGTGGTCTGGGACCAGACCAAGAAGACGGTCACCTACCGCGATGCCTGGCTGGAGTTCTTCGGCGTTCCGGTCTTCTACACGCCCTACTTCTCGCATCCCGACCCGACGGTGAAGCGGCAAACCGGTTTCCTGGCTCCCGGATTTGGCAGCAGCGAGCAGTTGGGCTACCAGTTCGAGATTCCCTATTTCATAGTGTTATCAGATACTTCTGATGTGACCCTGACACCGATCATCACCACCAAGCAGGGCGTGGTCGGGCAGGTCGAGTACCGCCAGCTCTTCGAGAACGGCTATGTGGACGTGCTGGGCAGCGCGACCGTCGCCGACATCGAGAGCAACAACAACCTGGTGAAGGAGGACCGCTTCCGCGGCCATATCCGCGGCACCGGCGAGTTCGACATCAACGAGACCTATCGCTGGGGCTTCCGCATCGATCGCACGACCGACGACACCTATCTGCGCGTCTACAACTTCGGCAGTCCCTCGAAGCTGACCTCACGCCTCTATGCCGAGGGTTTCGACGGCCGCGACTACGGGTCGGTCCAGGCCATCACCTGGCAGGGCCTCAGGGCGCAGGACGACAACGAGCAGGAGCCGATCATCGTCCCGCTGGCCGACTACAACTTCGTCAGCGAGCCCGGCCAGTGGGGCGGCGTCTATCGCTTCGACGCCAACCTGCTCGACCTCTTCCGCGTCGAGGGGCGCGACGTGCGCCGCATCTCGCTCGCCGGCTCCTGGTCACTGCCCTACACCTCGCGCCGCGGCGAGATCTACACCCTCACGGCGCGCCTGCAGGCCGACGGCTACTGGTCCAACGATTACGACCCCAGCAACCCGGACGAGATCGACCCGGCCAACGGCGGCGAGCACTTCGCCGGCCGCATCTTCCCCGAACTGGCCCTGCAGTGGCGCTATCCCTTGGTGCGCCAGACCGGGTCCATGCGCCAGGTGATCGAGCCGATCGTGCAGCTCCGCCTCGCTCCCCCCGACGAGAACCCGGAGGAGATCCCGAACGAAGACTCGCAGGACCTGGAGTTCGACGACACCAATCTCTTCGCGCTCAACCGCTTCAGCGGCGTCGACCGCGTCGACCCCGGCCCGCGCATCGACTACGGCCTGAAGTGGACGGCGCTCAGCGATCTGGGCGGCTATACCTCGGTCTTCATCGGGCAGAGCTGGCGGCCGATCAAGGATGACGTCTTCGGCCCCGGTACCGGCCTGCAGGACCACTTCTCCGACATCGTCGGGCACCTGCAGATCAGCCCGGCCTCGTGGCTCGACGCCTCCTACCGCTTCCGCATCAGCGAGGAGGACCTGAACTTCACTCGCCACGAGGTCAGCCTCTATGCCGGGGTGCCGGAGCTGAACCTTCAGCTCAACTACCTCTTCTCGGACAAGGTGCTGTCCTCGGACGACTCCTCCGTCGTGACCGACCGCGAGGAGATCTATGCGCGGCTCAGCAGCCAGTTCACCGACCACTGGTCGGTCTTCGTGTCGCACCGGCACGACCTGGAGGAGAACCTGTCCCTGACCACCCGCGCGGGCATCCAGTACAAGGACGAGTGCTTCACCTTCGAGGGCGTCTACGAGCGCACCAACTTCCGCGACCGCGAGATCGAGCCCGACAACGCCTTTTTCGTCCGCATCGTGCTGCGGAACCTGGGCGAGATCAGCCTGGACTAGGGCGCGGGCAGGCTGGCGCCCTTGAGCCGCCGCGTCGAAGCGCCGCCATACTTTTGCCTTGCCAGGATGGTGGGGAAGGTAAGAACAAGAACGCCTAGGGAGGTGCCACCATGCTGCGTGCCGTGATGTCGAAGGTCGGGAGGCTCAGGGCCGTCGGCCCCGCCCTCGCCCTGCTGACGCTGGCCGCGGGCCTGTCCCTGTCGCCGCCCCCCGCCCGCGCGCAGGACACGCTGCGGGCCGCCATCGTCGTCAACGACGAGGTGGTGAGCGAGCTCGAACTGGTCATGCGCATGCGCCTTGCCATGGTCTCGGCCGGCCTGCGCGAGACCGACGAGACCCGAGCCCGCATACAGCCGCAGGTCATTCGCGCCCTCGTCGACGAGATGATCCAGGCCCAGGAGGCCCGGCGTCTCAATATCTCCATCGACGAGGACCAGGTCGAGCAGACCTTCGCCAAGATCGCCGGCAACAACAACCTGAAGCCGGAGCAGTTGGAGCAGGCCCTGCTGCAGTCCGGCATCCTGCCCGACTACCTGAAGGACCAGATCCGCGCCCAGCTCACCTGGCAGCAGGTGGTGCTGAAGCGTCTGCGCCCACAGGTGCAGATCTCGCAGGAGGAGATCGACGAGGCCGTCGCCCGCATCGAGGCCACCAAGGATCAGCCGCAGCGCCTGCTGGCCGAGATCTTCCTTGGCATCGACAACGTGACCGAGGAGGGCCCGGTCCGCGAGCAGGCGCAGCAGATCTACAACGACCTGCAGAAGGGGGCGAACTTCCCGGCCCTGGCGCGGCAGTTCTCGCAGTCGGCCAGCGCCGCCACCGGCGGCGACCTGGGCTGGGTCGAGGCCGGCCAGCTGCCGGCCGAGTTGGAAGACGGAATCCGCAACCTGCGGCCCGGCCAGCTTTCGCAGCCGATCGAAACTGTGAACGGTATCTATCTGATCCTAGTGAGAGATCAGCGGACGGCGCCGGAGAGCGACGTGACCGTGACGCTGAAGCAGGTCTTCTTCCCGATCCGCGAGCGCACGCGCGAACAGCTGGAGCGCGCGGCCGGCCGGGCGCTGGAGGCGGCGGCGGGCATCAAGTCCTGCGACGACGTTGCCGGGGTTGCCGAGAAGATGCACTCGCCGGGCACGGTCGACCTCGGTACCGTCAGTGTCGGCGACCTGCCTGCCAACGTGCGCCAGCTGGTCACCACCTTGCCGCTGAACCAGGCCAGCCCGCCGGTCGAGGTGCCAGGCGGCGTCGCCACGATGGTGGTCTGCGACCGCCAGAGCGGCGGCGTCAACCGCGCCAAGGTGGAGGAGCGGCTGATCCGCGAGAAGCTGGAGGTGCTGGCGCGGCGCCTCATGCGCGACCTGCGCCGCGCGGCCAACGTCGAGATCCGCATCTGACCGACGCCCCGCCGCCGGCGGAGCCGCCCGCCCGCCCGCCGCCCGCCCTGCCGCCGCTGGGCGAGGTGATCCGGCGCCACGGCCTGATGGCGGCCAAGGGGCTGGGACAGCACTTCCTGCTCGACCTCAACCTGACGCGTCGCGTCGCCCGCCAGGCCGGCGCGCTCGCCGGACAGGACGTCATCGAGATCGGCCCCGGTCCCGGCGGCCTGACCCGGGCCCTGCTGGAGGGGCCCTGCCGGCGGGTCATCGCCGTGGAGAAGGACCCACGCTGCCTGCCCGCCCTGGCCGAACTGGCGGCGGCCTATCCCGGCCGCCTGGAGGTGGTGGAGGGCGATGCCCTGGCGCTGCCGACCTGGACGCTGGGCAGCGCGCCGCGCCAGGTGGTGGCGAACCTGCCCTACAATGTCGGCACGCCGCTGCTGGTCGGCTGGCTCGAAGCGCTGGCCGCCGATCCCGGCTGCCTTGCCGGCCTGACGCTGATGTTCCAGAAGGAGGTCGCCCTGCGCGTGGTCGCCGCGCCGGGCAGCGAGCACTACGGCCGCCTGGCCGTGCTGGCACAGTGGCTGACGCTGCCCCGGCTCTGCTTCGACATCGCGCCTAGCGCCTTCGTGCCGCCGCCGAAGGTGGTTTCCAGCGTCGTCCACCTGGTGCCGCGCGCCGCCCCGCTGGCGCCGGCGCGCCTGGCGCTGCTGGAGCGCGTGACCGCCGCCGCCTTCGGCCAGCGGCGCAAGATGCTGCGGCAGAGCCTGAAGGGCCTGGGCCGCGACCCGGCCATTCTGCTGGCCGCCGCCGGCATCGACGGCACACGCCGGGCCGAGACCCTGTCGATCGAGGAGTTCTGCGCGCTCGCCCGCGGCCTCGAAGCCGCCTGAGGTCGCGTCTCGACGCCAGCCCTGCCTGCACTCACAATCGAGCAGCCTCGCAGACCGAGTCCCCCACCACCGTGCTCGCCATCCTGGCCGACCGGACCTACCGGCACCTCTTCCTGGCCCAGATCATCGCCCTGGTCGGCACCGGGCTGGCGACGGTCGCGCTCGGCCTGCTGGCCTTCGACCTCGCCGGCGCGGACGCCGGGCAGGTCCTTGGCACGGCCCTGGCCATCAAGATGGTCGCCTATGTCGGCGTCGCACCGGTCGCCGCCGCGGTCGCCGAGCGCCTGCCCCGGCGCGCCCTGCTGGTCTCGCTGGACCTCGTGCGCGCCGCCATCGCGCTGCTGCTGCCCTTCGTCACCGAGGTCTGGCAGGTCTATCTGCTGATCTTCCTGCTGCAGTCGGCGTCGGCCGCCTTCACACCGACCTTCCAGGCCACCATCCCCGAGGTGCTGACCGACGAGGCCGCCTACACCCGCGCCCTGTCGCTGTCGCGCCTGGCCTATGACCTGGAGAGCCTGGTCAGCCCGCTGCTGGCGGCGCTGCTGCTCACCTGGATCGGCTTCCACGATCTCTTCGCCGGCACCGTCGTGGGCTTCCTGGCGTCGGCCGCCCTGGTGGTTTCGGTCCGCCTGCCGACACCGCGGCCGGCAGTGCCCCGCAGCATCTATGACCGCACGACGCGCGGCCTCAGGATCTATCTCGCCACCCCGCGCCTGCGCGGCCTGCTGGCGGTCAGCCTCGGGGCGGCGGCGGGCGGTGCCATGGTGCTGGTCAACACCATCGTCATCGTCCAGGGCAGCCTCGGCCTGCCACAGACGGCGACGGCGCTGGCACTCGCGGCCTACGGCGGCGGCTCGATGCTGGCGGCGCTGGCTCTGCCGCGTCTGCTGGAGAGGCGCGCCGACCGCGAGATCATGCTGGTCGCCGTGCTGCTGTCCGTCCTCTGCCTGCTCACCGGCATGCTGGTTCGGGACTATGCCCTGCTGCTGCCCCTGTGGTTCCTGCTCGGGGTGTCCTACTCGGCGGCGCAGACACCCTCCGGCCGCCTGCTGCGCCGCTCCGCCCGGCCCGAGGACCGACCGGCCGTCTTCGCCGCGCAGTTCGCCTTGTCGCACGCCTGCTGGCTGCTGACCTATCCGCTGGCCGGCTGGCTCGGCAGCGTGGCCGGCCTGCCGGCAACCTTCGGCCTGCTGGCCCTGCTCGCGCTGGCGGCCACCCTGGCCGCCCGGCGGGTCTGGCCGCGCCAGGACCCGGCGATGCTGGCGCATGACCATCCGGACCTGCCCGACGCCGACCCGCACTGGCACGAGGGCACGGACCGCCAGGGCCGGCAGCACAGCCATGCCTATGTCATCGACGGCCTGCACCCGGCCTGGCCGCGCCGCGGCTAGGCTCGGCCGGCGGACTACATGCGCCTGATGGCGCGGCCGACCTTGGCCGCGCTCTCGCCAGCGACAGCTTCGATGACGCGAACCTGCTTTCCGACGCGCGCTGCCTTCTTCTTCAGCGTGCGGCCGGCCTTGGCGACCTTGCGCTTGGCGGCGGCGACCTTCTTGCGCGCCGTCTTCTTCACCGCAGTGGCCTCCCGGCGGGCCGTCCTGCGCACCGCCTTGGCCTTGCGGACCGCCTTCTTCTTCAACCGGGTGCCGCGCTTGCCGACTTCGTCGGCGAGATCGTCCACCGCCGCCGTGGCCTTGCGGGCGATGCGCCTGACGGCCGCGCGACCGCGGGACAGGGGTTTCGAGCTAGCGGACATGGCATCCCTCCTCCGCTCCTGTGCCGAACGAGGAAAGGCGCCGGCGGTCCCGCCGGTTCCCCGTCAGCGGCCTTCGCGCAGCCAGCGTACAAAGGCCCCCAGGCCGACCTGACGCTCGCGGCGCAGTCGCTCGGCCTGAACGATGGCCTCCACCTGGCGCACCGACTCGTCGAAGTCCCGGTTGACGATGACATAGTCGTATTCCGGCCAGTGACTCATTTCATCGCTGGCGCGGGCCATGCGGGTGCGCACCACCTCTTCGGGATCGCGCGCGCGGGCATAGAGCCGGCGCTCCAGCTCGCTGGTCGAGGGCGGCAGGATGAAGACGCTGACCAGGTCGTCGCGCGCCTTCTCCTTCACCTGCTGTGTGCCCTGCCAGTCGATGTCGAACAGCACGTCCTGCCCGCCGGCGAGCGCGGCATCGACTGGCGCATGCGGCGTGCCGTAGCGCTGGCCGAAGACGTTGGCATGCTCGAGGAACTGGCCCTCGCGCACCATGGCCTCGAACTCGCCCGGCGTGACGAAGAGGTAGTCACGGCCTTGCACCTCGCCCGGCCGGCGCGGCCGGGTGGTGGCCGAGACCGAGAGCGTCAGGTTGGGGTCGCGCTCCAGCAGGCGGCGCGAAATCGTGGTCTTGCCCGCGCCCGAAGGCGAGGAGAGCACCAGCATGAAGCCGCGGCGCTGGATCGGCTGGCCGTTCGCGATAGGCGTTTTCATTCGACGTTCTGCACCTGCTCGCGGATCTGATCGACAGCACCTTTCATCTCCAGGCCAATGCGCGTCAGCTCCAGATCCGGCGACTTGGAGCAGAGGGTGTTGGCCTCGCGGTTCAGCTCCTGGCAGAGGAAGTCCAGCTTGCGGCCGACCGCGCCGCCGCCCTCGATCAGGCGGCGCGCCTCGGCCACGTGCGCGGTCAGGCGATCCAGTTCCTCGCGCACGTCGCCCTTCAGCACGAGCAGCGCCACCTCCTGGGCCAGGCGCTCCTCGGACAAGGCCGGACTGGCGCCCAGCAGCTCGTCCATCGCCGTCGCCAGCCGCTGGCGCAGGGCCGCCGGCTGCGCCGCGCCAGCCGCGGCCGCGGCGGTCACCAGCCCTGACAGCGTATCGAGATGACCCATCAAGGTTGCCTGCAGCGCCGCCCCTTCGCGCTGGCGCACCTCGGCCAGGGCGGCGAAGAGGCGCTCCGCGTCGGCCGCCAGCGCCCGCTCGCGTGCCTGCAAGGCTTCCTCGCCCTCGGCCTCCTCCTGCGTCTCCAGCACGCCCTTCAGCGCCAGCAGGCCATCGGCGCTGGGAGGAGCGGCACCTTCGCTCTGCAGCCGGCGGGCCAGGGACAGGAGTTCGTCGAGTACCGCCTGGTTGACCGCCAGTCGCGCCCGCGTCTCGCCGCGATCGATTTGCAGGTTCACCTGTACGTTGCCACGTGCGAGGGCTTTCTGCGCCGCCTGGCGCAACTGGCCTTCCAGCCACTCGAAGCCGGGCGGCAGTCGGACGCGCAGCTCCAGCGACTTGCCATTGACGCTCTTCGCCTCCAGCGCCCAGTGGATCGCCCCTCCTCCGCCCTCGACGCGGGCGAAGCCCGTCATCGAGGCAAGCGGACGCGGCGCGGGCTGTCGTGACGCTGGCTCTCGTGACGCTGGCTCTCGTGACGCTGGCATGCTGTCGCTTTATCGTTGCCGAAACCCGGCGCCCTTATAGCAGAGCGAGGCGCAAGCGAAAGACGTATGACGGCGAAGCAGGCTCCCGACGGCACCATCCTCATCACCGGCGCCTCGAGCGGCATCGGCGAGGCGCTGGCCCGCCACTATGCCGCGCCGGGCATCAGCCTGGCACTGACCGGGCGTGATGCGAGCCGCCTCGCCGCCGTCGCCGCCGCCTGTCGCGGCGCCGGCGCGAGGGTCCTGGCCGAGGTGCTGGAGGTCACCGACCGTCCCGGCATGGCGGGGTTCGTCGAACGCGCGGCGGCGCAACAGCCGATCGGCCTGGTCATCGCCAATGCCGGCATTTCCGCCGGCACCGGCAGCGGCAGCGAGACGCCAGAGCAGACGCGCCGCATCCTGGCGGTCAACGTCGAGGGCGTGCTGAACACGGTGGAGCCGGCGCTGGCACTGATGCGAGAGCGCGGACAGGGGCAGATCGCGCTCATGGCCTCGCTCGCTGCCTTCCGCGGCTTTCCCGGTGCGCCGGCCTATTCCGCCGCCAAGGCCTTCGTGAAGGTCTGGGGCGAAGGCCTGCGCGGGCACCTGGCGGGACAGGGCATCAAGGTCAACGTAGTCTGCGCTGGCTTCGTCAGGAGCCGGATGACCGCGGTGAACAGGTTCAAGATGCCGCTGCTGTGGGACGCGGAGCGCGCGGCAGGCCACATCGCGCGTGGGCTGGCGCGGAACAGGGCGCGCATTGCCTTCCCCTTCCGGCTCTACTGGCTGGTCTGGCTGATCGGCGCGCTGCCGCCCTGGAGCACCGACTGGCTGCTGCGCCGCCTGCCGGAAAAGGGATGATCTCATAACGGTGAAAGCATTAGCCGCTGGCCCTGATCGCCAACCTGGGGTAAAGCGCGGACAGGTAAGCGCCGATGTCGATCCAGTCACCAACACCCATCGACCGCAGCGCCGCTGTCAGCATCGTCACTGCATATCCAGGTCCTCTGCAGGAGCACTTCCTCCTGGCCCGCCTGTCAAAGGTCTGGGGCGAGCAGGGCCTGCGCTGCGCAGTCGGGCCGGCGCAGAGGCTGGCCGGCGGACTGGGGCTTCTGCACATCGACCAGACGGTCGTGAACCCGGACCTGGTGCCACGGGTCGAGGGCGGGGCACGGCTGCTGAATGCCTCGGTGCTGGACATCTCGAAGCGGCATTTTTCCGCGCTGCTCCTGGGACCGGGCAGCGACTGGGACGGCCCGGTGATCTTGAAGACCAATGCCAACTACCATGGACTTCCCGAGGCGAGCGCGCACCGGCCCGGCCCAATCGGCCGGCTGCGGTCACGGCTTCCCTGGCGCCTGGCGCGGCAGCTGCCCGCGGCGGACTACCCGGTCCTGGATCGCAGGTCGCAGGTGCCCGCCTGGGTCTGGCGGCGCCAGGACATCGTGGTCGAACGCTTCCTGCCCGAGCGTGACGGCGCCGACTACGTCCTGCGCATGTGGCTGTTCTTCGGCGATCGCGGCATCGTCTATCGCATGGTCGCCGACCGGCCGGTGGTGAAGGCGGAGGGCATCCGCAGCTTCGAGGCGCACTATGGCGAGCCGCCGCCGGAGATCGCCGAGGCACGGCTGCGCCTGGGCTTCGACTTCGGCAAGTTCGACTATGTGCTGCACGAGGGGCGGGCCGTGTTGCTCGACGTCAACAAGACGCCGGCCATCAGCGGCAAGTCGTGGGAGCGCACGCGCCACCTGGCCGAAGGACTGCACCACTTCCTGAGGCCGGCAACGTGACGGCACCGCTGCGTCCGCTGGCAACCTTCGACGAGCTCCACCCGCCGGGGACGGCGCTGGCGGCACGCACCGGCCATGGCTGCTTTGACTGGGTCACGCAGAGGGCAGACGCGCTGGACAGCGTCGTCGGCCAGCCCCTGGCTGTCGCCGGCGAGATGCCGCTGCTGTGCCACGCCTCGGCCAACGGTCCGGCGGCCCGGGCCCTGCTGGGCGCCGCCGGCCTGGCCGTAGCGCCCGGGGCCGCGATCTATGGCGACGAGGCCGCGGCACGCGCGATCATGCGCCGCTGGCTGGACCAGGGGCTGAAGCTGGCCGTGATCTATCCGCTTCCAGACCATTGGTTCCCGCCCGATGCGCAGCTCGTGCATCCCGGTCTGCTGGCGCGGCTGAACAGCAAGGCTCACCTCGGCGAGCTGGTGCCGCCAGAGCACTGCCCCGAGCGGGTCTCGCTGGACCGCGCCGGAATGGAGCAGGCCATGACCCTGTTCCCCGGCGAGGCGGTGGTGCTCAAGGTCTCGACCGCCATCGGCAACGGTGCCGGCAATGATGTCTTCATCTGCCCGGATACCACCGCCCGCGCCGCCGCCCTGGCAGCGCTGGCGCAGGAGCGGCGCCCCTTCGAGGGGCTGGTGGTCGAGCGCCGGGAAAGCTTTGCCGAGATCTGGTGCGCCGGCTTCGCCGTCCTCGACGACAGTGTCCGCTGGCTCGGCGCCAGCCGACACCGCCTGAGCGAGAGCGGCCTGCAGGCCGGCAACATCATGGGGGGTAGCCCGGCGCTGCCCGAGGCCGGCCGCGAGGCCGTCCTGACCCTCGCCGCGCGTGCCGGCACGCTCGGCTACCGCGGCCTGGCCGGCTGCGACATCGGACTGACCGTGGAGGGCCGGCTGCTGATCTTCGATCTGAACTTCCGCCTGAACGCCAGCACGGTCATGCTGCTGTTGCAGCCGGCCGCGGCCAAGCGCAGCGGCCTGCCCCTGGCGATCAACGCCTACCTCAGCAGCCCCCTGCCCGAAGCGGAGCTGGTCCGCCGCCTGCTGCCCGCCGTCGAAAGCGGGCACCTGGTCCCGACACGCGTGCTCGACCACCGCCTGCTGGCAAGCGGCAGCGACCAGCGCTCGGTGACCGGTTTCGTGTCAGGCCGTGACGCGCGCGACTGCCAGGATGTCGCCGCGTCGCTTCAGGCTGCCATCGCCTGAGCTACTCCGCCGCCTGCTGCGAGCGGCGCTGCGACGCGGCTGCCGCGCCCTCCGCCGTCTCCTTGGCGGCCTGGGCGCGCTCCCAGTCCAGCATGTGGTCGCGGGTCAGCGGCAGGGCCTCCTGCCGGCGCACCATCTGCACCTGGACGTTCATCAGGCCCTGGTGGCGGAAACCCATCTCGCAGCCGACCAGGTAGACCTCCCACATGCGGCAGAAGCGCTCGTCATAGAGCTTGGCGATCTCCGCCCGGTTCTCGGTGAAACGCTGGCGCCAGAGGCGAAGCGTCTCGGCGTAGTGCAGGCGCAGCACCTCGACGTCGGTGATCAGCAGGCCTGCTTCCTCGATGACCGGCGTCATCTCGGACAGGGTCGGCACGTCGGCGCCGGGAAAGATGTACTTGCGGATGAAGGGATTGATCGGCCCCGGCTCGTTGAAGCGGGCGATGGTGTGCACCATCGCCACGCCGTCGTCCTTCAGCAGGTCGCGCAGCTTGCCGAAGAACTCGGCATAGTTCTTCTTGCCGACGTGCTCGAACATGCCGATCGAGATCACGCGGTCGAACCGCTCGGTCACGTGGCGATAGTCCTGCAGGCGGAAGTCCACCCGGCCATCGAGGCCGGCCGCCGTCACCCGCTCGCGCGACAGCTTGTGCTGCTCCTCGGACAGGGTGACGCCGGTGACCCTGGCGTCGGCGACCTTGGCGATGTAGAGGCCGAGGCCGCCCCAGCCGGAACCGATGTCCAGCACCGAGAGGCCGGGCCGGTCCAGGTTGATCTTGCTGGCGGCGTGGCGCTTCTTGTCGTGCTGCGCGCGCTCCAGGTCGTCGTGCGCCTCGGTGAAGTAGGCGCAGGAGTACTGGCGGTCGTTGTCGAGGAAGAGGTCGTAGAGCCGGCGCGAGAGGTCGTAGTGATGGGCGACGTTGCGCTGCGCCTTGCCGACCGGATTGTGCTGCTTCAACCAGCGCGCCTGGCGCGCCATGACGAATCCCAGCCGCACCAGCCAGTGCCGCTCGAGGTTACCGTAGTTCCTGGCAATCAGCTCGATGAAGGCGGCAAGGTCGCCCTCCTCGAGGGTCAGCGTGCCGTCCATGAAGGCCTCGCCCATGCGCAGGGGCGGGTTCAGCAGCAGGGTCCACTCCAGCGAGCGCCTGTGCAGCTTGACACGCACGGACGGCGGCGAACCGTCGCCATAGGTGAAGCGGCGACCGCGGGCGTCCTCGAAGACGAGCGCGCCCTCACGGATCATGTACTTGAACAGGCTGCGCAGCATTGGCGACCTCCCGGACGAAAGGGCGGTAGCTGTGCGGAACCCCTCAGTCCCGACGCAGTACTCTCTTTGAAAGGAAGTCTAATAAGGCGCGCGGCGACTTGCCAACCCGGGGTCGCTGGCAGAACAGCCTTGCCGCCGCTGCAAGGAAAGGGGAGCGCGGCGATTAACTGGGCAGCGCCGCGCCCCTCTGTCGCGTTCCGGCTAGACCCGCTTCCAGAGCGTGCCGCCGGGGCCGTCCTCCAGCTCGATCCCCTGGGACTTCAGCAGGTCGCGGATGCGGTCGGCCTCCTTGAAATCCCGCGCCTTGCGGGCGGCGACCCGGGCCGCCACCAGCGCCTCGATCTCGGCGTCGCCGCCGGCCGTACCCTTGAACCAGGCCTCCGGATCCCGTTCCAGCAGGCCGAGGATGCGGCCTGCCGCCAGCATCCCGCCCGCCAGGGCCGGCTTCTCCGCCGCCGGCGCCTTGTTCAGGCGGTTGGCCAGGTCATGCAGCGCGGCGAGGGCCTGCGGGGTGTTGAGGTCGGCCGCCAGCGCCACCAGGACCTCCGCCGGGACGGCACCAGACCTGGCCGGCACACCGCGCAATGCGCCGTAAAGGCGGTCGAGCTGCGCCCGCGCCTCTTTCAGCTTCTCGCGGGTGACGTCGAGCGGGGCGCGGTAGTGCCCGGACAGCAGGGCCAGGCGAATGGCCTCGCCCGGGTGCCCCTCCTCCAGCAGCTCGCGCACGGTCAGGAAGTTGCCGAGCGACTTCGACATCTTCTCGCCGTTCACCACGACATAGCCGTTGTGCATCCAGAAGCGCGCCATGACCGGCGTGCCGTGGGCGCAGCGGCTCTGCGCGATCTCGTTCTCGTGGTGCGGGAAGATCAGGTCGAGGCCGCCGCCGTGGATGTCGAAGACCTGGCCCAGGTGTTTCCAGCTCATGGCCGAGCACTCGATGTGCCAGCCCGGCCGGCCGCGCCCCCAGGGGCTGTCCCAGCCGGGCTGGTCCGGCGCCGAGGGCTTCCAGAGCGTGAAGTCGGCGGGGTCCTGCTTGTAGGGCGCGACGTCGACCCGGGCGCCGGCGATCATCTCCTCGCGGTCGCGCCGCGAGAGCTGGCCGTAGTCCGCCATCGAGGGCACCGAGAAGAGCACCTGGCCGTCGACGGCATAGGCGTGGCCCTTGGCGATGAGCTGCTCGATCAGCTGGATCATCTCGGCGATGTGCTGCGTCGCGCGCGGCTCCACCGACGGCGGCAGGGTGCCGAGCGCCGCCATGTCCTGGTGATAGGCCGCGGCGGTGCGCGTGGTCACCTGCTGGATGCTCTCGCCGGTCGCCTTGGCGGCGGCCATGATCTTGTCGTCGACGTCGGTGATGTTGCGCGCATAGACGACGTGATCCACGCCATAGAGATGGCGCAGCAGCCGGAACAGCACGTCGAAGACCACGGCCGGGCGCGCGTTTCCGATGTGCGCGTAGTCGTAGACCGTGGGGCCGCAGACGTACATCCGCACGCGGGTGGGGTCGAGCGGCGCGAAGATTTCGTCCGCGCGCGTCAGGGTGTTGTAGAGCCGAAGCTGGGTCATGGATCAGGTCCTGGCAAGGGAGCGCGCGCCCGCGGGCGCCGCGCGGAAGGGCGACGTCAGTGCAGGGCCGGGATACATCGCGTCGTGAACCAGGACATGGGGCCTTTGTAGTGGCTGCCCTGGCGGGGGGTCAACTGCTTCCGCCCAGCCGCGCCAAGGCCCTTCCCCGCCCGATCAGCGGCAGCAGGGCCGCCATCTCCGGCCCCTGCTCGCGCCCGGTGAGCGCCAGGCGCAGCGGATGGAACAGCGCGCGGCCCTTGTGGCCGGTCACCTGCTTCACCGCCTCGGTCCAGGCCTTCCAGGTCGTGCCGTCCCAGGGCTCGGGCGGCAGCAGGGCGGCCGCGGCGGCTAGGAAGGCCGCGTCCTCGACGACCGGCGTGGTCTCGCCACGGCAGATCGCGAGCCAGTCCGTGGCCTCCGACAGCCGGGTGAGGTTGCCGCGGATCGCCAGCCACAGCGCCTCGTCGAGGCCGTCGACGCGGCCGGCGACGGCGGCGAAGGGCAGCTGGTGCAGCAGCCTGGCATTGAGCGGCCAGAGCTCCTGGGGGTCGAAGCGCGGCGCGGCGCGGCCGAGGTGCGCGAGGTCGAACTCCCGCGCCAGCTGGTCGAGGCTGGTGCGCACCTCGATGGCATCCGAGCTGCCGAGCTTGGCGAGATAGCTGGCGAGGGTCAGGGCCTCGACGCCCTCTGCGCGCAGGCTTTCCAGGGACAGCGAGCCCAGGCGCTTCGACAGGCCGGCGCCGGCGGCGTCCACCAGCAGCGGCAGGTGGGCGAAGGCCGGGACGGGACCGCCCAGCGCCTCGAAGAGCTCCACCTGCACCGCGGTGTTGGCGACATGGTCCTCGCCGCGGATCACATGGGTGATGCCGAGCTCGATGTCGTCGACGGTGGAGGAGAGCGTGTAGAGCGGGCGCCCGTCCTCGCGCAGCAGCACGGGGTCGGAGAGGTGGGTGGCGGCGAAGTGCTGCTCACCGCGCACCAGATCCGCCCAGACGACGTCGCGGTCCTCCAGGCGGAAGCGCCAGTGCGGCCGGCGGCCGGCAGCCTCCAGCGCGCGGCGCTCGTCCGCCGTCAGCCACAGCGCGGCGCGGTCGTAGCGCGGCGGCCGCCCGGCGGCGCGCTGCGCCTTGCGCTTCAGGCTGAGTTCCTCCGGCGTCTCGTAGCAGGGATAGAGGCGGCCGCCGGCCCTCAGCTTCTCGGCGGCGGCGGTGTAACGGTCCATGCGGTCGCTCTGGCGCGCGAAGCCGTCCCAGGCGAGGCCAAGCCAGGCGAGGTCGGCTTCGATACCCTCGGCGAAGGCGGTGGTTGAGCGCTCCAGGTCGGTGTCGTCCAGGCGCAGCAGGAAGCGCCCGCCCAGGTGCTTTGCGAAGAGCCAGTTGACCACGGCGATTCGCCCGTTGCCGACATGCAGCCGGCCGGTCGGGGACGGGGCGAAGCGGACGTGGGGGGCGGCGCTCATGCGGCCGCTGGCTTAGGCGCTCCGGGCGTAGAAGTCGAGGCCCTCGGCCAGGTAGCGGCAGAGTCTGGCGCAGCGCTCGCTGCCGATGTGGTCGCCGTGGTTGGGGGTGCGGTTGGCATCGAACAGCACGGCCTCGCCCTCCTCGACCACGTAGTCGAACTTGCCGAAGTCGATGCCCAGGCGCTCGCGCTCCGCTGCCACGCTGGCCGGCACCGAGGCGCTCAGCGGCAGGCGGCCGACGATGTTGCGCTGCTTCACGATGGGCTCGCTGGCGAGATAGCTCGAGACCAGCCCGCGGTCACCGAAGCAGTACCACTGGTGCAGCACGAAATGCTCGCCCCGACGCTCGACCCGCAGGCGCTCGACGACCAGCCGCGGCGTGCGCCAGACCCAGCGCGGCACCAGTGCCTTGCTGGGCAGTGCCAGATAGCTGTCGCCCGGCAGGCGGCCGCTCCAGGCCGGCGGCAGGAAGCGGGCCACTGCCTCGCGCAGGCGCCACAGCAGGCCGCCCTGGCTCCGCGCCAGCAGCATCTCGGGTCGTCCCGCGTGATTGCGGTCGGTCTTCACCACCACCGGCCCGTCGTAGTCGTCCTCGGCTGACACCAGGTTCCGCGAGACCTGGCGCTTGGCGATGCTGCGCGGCCGCGTGTTGAGGTGGATCGGGTAGCGCCTCGCCAACGCGACGTAGTCGGCCGGCAGTTCCGTCAGGTCGAGATGCAGCACCGCGGCGTCGGCCGGTGGCGGCGACGCCAATCCCTGGTGCAGCGTCACGCCGATGCCGCGCCGCACCCAGCCCTCCTCGGCGATCAGGCGCAGGTTGGAGTCGCGCGACAGTCCCTGATGACTGTGCGTCAGGATGACCACGGACCCGATACGCGCCATGCCCGCCCCAATCCCGCGCCGCATCACAAGTCTGAGCAACCTTATATTCAGAGGCGCAGAGGCCGCCAGCCTTCGTTCAGTCGGACAGGAATGCCTCAAGGCCCTGGGACAGCCGGTTGTGGACCGCCATCATGCGTTCCGAGGTCGGCGGATCGCCGGCCAGGTGCGGCGTCCTGTTGGCATCGAGCAGCCAGGCGCGGCCGCCTTCCACCACATAGTCGAACTTGCCGTAGTCGAAGCCCAGCGCGCGGCGGCGCTCGCGCAGCTCGTCCGGCACCTCGCCGTGCAGGGGGATCCGGCGGGTGACGCTTGCCATGTTCACGAAGGGCACCGGCGCCAGCATGGTGGAGACCACCTCGGCCGTGCCGAGGAAATACCACTGGTTCAGCGCGAAGAGGCCTTCGCGCCGCTCCTCGTAGAGCCGCTGCACCACCAGCCCCGGCTGGTGCCAGACCCAGCGCGGTACTGCGCGGGCGTGGCGGAAGACCTGGTAGTTCCCGCCCGGCAGGCCGCCGGTCCAGCGGCCAGGCAAGCGCTCGGCAGCGGCCGCGAGTACCCGCCAGAGCCGGCCTCGTTCTGCGCGCCGCAGCGCCCGTTCTGCCTTGCCGCCGTGGTTCCGGTCGGTCTTCACCACCACCGGCCCATCGTAGCCATCGCCCGGGCGCAGCAGCCCATCGGCTACCCGTCGTTTGGAGATGTCGGCGACGCGGCCGTTGAGGGTCCGCGGATACCGTTGCCCGAGATCGAGATAAGCCGCCGGCACGACCGTGAGGTCGACATGCAGAATGCCGGCGCGGGCCGGCGGTGCCGTGGCCGTGCCCTGGTGGACCAGCACCTTCAGGCCAGCCGGCCGCCAGCAGTAGTCGGCCATCGCAGCCAGTGAATAGCCCGGATCGAGCCCTTGTCGCTGGTGCGTCAGGATGACGAGATCGGCGTCGGCCATGACCTCGACCTAGAGACCGGCCGACAGGCAGCGAAAGACCTGGGTCTGCCGTTCGGTCAGCGGTCCCGTCGTGCCCCGGTGCGGCGTCGTGTTGGCATCGAGCAGCCAGCCCCGTCCATCCTGCACGACGAAGTCGAACTTGCCGAAATCGAATCCCAGCTCGGCGCGCTTGCGCCGGATTTCGTCCGGCACCTCGTTGTGCAGCGGCAGCAGTCCGGTGCGGTTCGACCACTTCAGCAGCGGTTCGCTGCCACGTAGCGACGAGACGATGCTGGCCGAGCCGAGGAACATCCACTGGTGGACCACATACTCGCCGCCGCGCCGCTCGGTGAAAAGTCGCTGCACGACCAAGTGGGGCGAGCGCCAGACCCAGGGCGGCACCAATGCCGGCCGATCATAGATGCAATAGTTGCCGCCCGGCGGATCGCCCCGCCAGCGCGGCGGCAGGCGGTCGAGGAGAGCCGGCCACCAGCGCCCCTCGGCCCGGTGCAGCGCACGCTCGCGCATGCCGCTGTGATTCAGATCGGTCTTCACCACCACCGGGCCGTCGTAGCCATCGCCGGGGCGCACCAGGCCGTCGGCGATGCGCCGCTTGCTGATGTCGAAGACGCCGCCGTTCATGGTGCGCGGATAGCTGGCCGGCAGGCCGCGATAGTCGTCGGGCACGCGCGTCAGGTCGACGTGCAGGAAGGCGATATCGGCCGGCGGCGGCCTCTTCGGGCCGGCATGAACCAGAATGCTGTGCCCAGCCGGCTGCCAGAAGGCGCTGGCGATTCCGGCCAGGAAGTAGTCCTCGTTAAGGCCCTGCCGGGCGTGCGTGAGGATGGCGATACGCTTGGCCAAGGGCTGCCTCAGCCGCTGACGAGGAGGCCGTCCAGACCGGCGGCCAGGCGGCGGCAGATCTCGCGCCCGCGATCGCTGAATCCGGAGGGGCCGCAATGCGGCGTGCGGTTGGCGTCGAGCAGATGGGGTTCACCGCCGACCATGACATAGTCGAACTTGCCGAAATCGAATCCCAGTTCCTGGCGTCGGCGACGCAGCGGCTCGGGCACGCGGTCGTGGAGCGGCAGGCGCTGGACCGTGGTTGCCGCCTTGACCTGCGGGGTGGTGGCCAGCGAGGTCGCAACGCAATCGACTTCGCCGAGGAAGAACCACATGTTGATCGCAAAGTGTGGACCCTGGCGCTCGACCAGGAAGCGCTCCACCACCAGTTCGCGGCGGCGCCATACCCAGCCGGGCACCGCCCGCGGTGACGGCAACACGAAGTAGCGCCCGCTGCGCAGGCGACCCGTCCAGGCTGCCGGCAGGCACTCGGCGAGGCGGTCCCAGAGGCGCTTCAGCCGACCGGCCTGCGAGAGGCCGACGAGGCGCTCGGGCATGCCGCCGAAATTGCGGTCGCTCTTCACGATCACCGGACCCTCATAGGCGTCGCCCGGCACCACGAGCTGGCGACTGACCGTTCGCTTGGCGATGTCCACGGCACCGGAATTGATGCAGCGTGCGTAGCGCCGGGCCAGCGTCAGATAGGATTCAGGCACCCGCGTCAGGTCGACGTGCAGCACCCCAAGGTCGGCCGGCGGTGGCGCCGCCAGGCCGCGATGCACCAGCAGCCGGCCGCCGCCGGCAACCCAGTGCCGCGCCGCCTCGGCGAAGAAATGCCCGCTCGAGAGTCCCTGTGCCGCGTGTGCCAGCACGGTGATCGTCGTGCCGGTCATGCGTAGCTGTCCAGACCGGCCGCCAGCACCCGGCCGATCCGGTCGGTGGTCTCGCTCCAGGGCGGCGGGCCCAGGTAGGGTGTGCGATTGACGTCCAGCAGATGCGCCTCGCCATCGGCCATGACGAAATCCATCTTGCCATAGTCGATACCCAGTTCCATGCGTCGGCGGCGAATGCCATCCGGTACCTGATCCTCGCCCAGCGTCATGTGGGTCGTGTTGTCGTAGCGGATGCAGGGCGATGGCCCGCGATAGGTCAGCACCACGCCCTGCCGGCCCAGGCAGAACCACTGCCGGACGCCGTTCAGCATGCGGCCGCCGACCCGAGTCCGGTCCAGCAGCAGGCGCTCCACGACCAACGCCGGATTGCGCCAGACACTGGCCGGCACATGGCTGCGCCTTGCATAGACTCGATAGCGCGGCCCGGTGCCGGTCAGCAGGCGCCGGCGCCAAGCACACCAGGTGCGCGCAATCGCCCCGCGCCCGCTCTGGGCGATGCGGAACTCCGGCAGCCCCCCGGCATTGCGATCCGTCTTGACGATGACGGGACCGTCATAGCTGTCGTCGCGGCCCACCAGATTGCGGCTGACCTGGCGCTTGCCGAGGTCGGCAGGCGCTGCGTTCAGCGCGCGCGGATAGCGTTGTGCCAAGGCCCGGTACTCGTCCGGATAGTGCGTCAGGTCCAAGTGCAGCAGGGCTGCCTCGGCCGGCGGAGGTTCGCCCAGTCCCTGATGCAGCAGGACGCGCCGGCCCTGGCTGCGCAGCACATCGATGACGTAGTGGATGTAGTAATAGGTAGGCGGCCCCTGCAGCCGATGGGTCAGCACAACGAGGCTGCCGATCGGCAGTCTCGCCGCGCGCGTGGTCGGCAGGTCGGCCAGCTGCTCCATCCGCCCCTCCTTGCCTATAGGATTAGTCAGAGTGCGACGGCGGGTCCAGCAATCCCGACCGCCTGTCGCAGGCGCCGCCAGGCGCCACGCAGAACGAGGCCGCGGTAGAGGCGCGCATAGTGCCGTCGCAGGGGTCGCAGCAGCCGCTCGTGCCGGGCGTCGATGTCCTTCTGGACGGCCGCGACATCGGCCCCCGGCAGGGCCAGCAGGGCCTCGATCCAGGGCCGCCCGTACCTGCCCTGGTCATAGCTGTCGAAGCGGGTCGGCGGATTGCTGAGAACGGCCGGGTTGGTGTTGATCTCGAAGACCTGGATACGGCCATCGACCAGCGTGTAGTCGATGCGGCCATAGCCGATGCCTGCGTCCTCGAAATGCCGCATCAGTTCCGCCGCGTGCGGATTGCCGGTGACGTAGTCGAAGAACTCCTGCCGGTGTTGCGTCAGCAGGGTCGAGCCGTGCTTGATGAACCACTGCCTCTCCAGATAGAGGTGCTGCGGAAAGATGCGCGGGCCGATGCGATAGGCGCCGTACTTGCGATAGAAGCCGTCGGCGCCGGGCTTCACGCCGAATTCCACGATCATCGGCCGCCCAAGCCTGCGTATCTCCGGCGCGGCCAGCGCCGCCTCGAGCGCGGCGCGATCCGGCAGCAGGCTCGGGGCCGTGTAGGACGCCCCCACCTCGTCACGTACGAAGACCGGGTAGCGCAGCCCATCCAGAGGCTCGTCAGGTCGGCGCACGTCGAAGCCGTTGCGTCCTTCGGCGTGAAGCCGTCGCAGCAGGCCGAAGCGCTGCTCACTGCGCCGCGGGTCGTTCAACTGGAGCAGGTCGTCGCGCAGCGCCAGCCTGGAGCGCAGTTCGCCGGCGGCGGCCCGTTCCTGATCGCTCAAGCGGTCGAAGTCGGTCCAGATCACCACCCCGGGCGCGGCGTCACGGAGCGTCGTTTCCTTTCCATAAGGCACCAGCCGAAAGCGCCGCCGCAGCGCCTCGCCGTAGTAGAGCAGCATTACGGCCACGGTGTAGGCGTGGCCGGGGTGACAGACGTAGTAGATCATTGTGGGCGCAGCAAAATCCCCGGGACCGCATTGGGCAGTAGACAACCTGCCGTGCCTTGCGGCAACACAGAGCAATATGCAGGCAACGAAACCAACAAGAGTCGCGGCGGTACCAGACAGCGAAGCCGTGGCGGTGCGCCTCCTGCGGCCCGGCGAGGTGTCCGCGCTGGCAGCGCTGGAACGGGCTGCCTGGCCGGGTCCCTTGCAGGCTTCGGAAGAGCGTATCGCGATGCGCCTGGCGCTTGGCCATTGCATCTTCGTGGCCGCCGGGCCGGACTGTCTCGTCGCCTCCCTCTGTTTCGTGCCGACCCACGCGGAACCCTTCGACCGGGATCGCTTCCCGCGCGACTTCGAGGCCTTCTCGACACTGCCGCGCAGCGCGCCCGTGCGTTCCTGCTATGTCTACAACCTCTGCGTCCATCCGGCCTGGCGCGGCGCGCCGGTCGTGCGGCCCTTGATGCGGGCCGGGGTCGAGCACGGCCGCGGACTGGGGGCGCGCTGGCTGGTGGCCGACGGCCGCTGCCCCTCCTATGCCGGCGCCGTAGACGAGGGGCCAGACAAGGTGCGCGCGGATCCGGCTTTCCGCGCCGCGATCGATGCCTGGGCGGCGACCGGGCAGCAGCCACCGGACGAGGAACTGCTGCGCGATCCGCTCTTGCGCTTCTATCGCCGCATGGTCGAATGCCAGTTCCTGCATCTGATGCCTGACTTCCTGCCGGAAGACCGCGGCTCCGGCGGCTATCGGGTCATCTTTGCCAGCGACCTGGATTCGCCGACCCTGCTGGCATGACGCCCTTCGACCCCTTCGCCATCGTCGAGGACCCCTTCCCCGCCTTCGCCGCGGCGCGCGCGGCTGGCGGCGTGCTGCAGGGTCTGCCCAGCTATCCCGACATTCCCTCGGCGCTCTATCTCTTCCGCCACAGCACGGTGGTCGCCGCGCTGCGCCACCCGCAGCTGATGCAGGCGCCGCCCGGCGCCTATCAGGCGGTGCGCCAGTCGATGGTGACGCAGCGCGTGCTGGCGCTGCTGACGCAGTCGCTGTTGCTGGCCGATCCGCCGCGCCACGCGCCGATCCGACGCCTGCTGGCGCCGCCGGTCTCGCCCGGCCGTGCGCGGACCCTGCTTGCCGGGCAGCGCGAGGAGGCCTTGGCGCTGGCGAAACGCCTGGCCGCGCAGAGGCGCTTCGATGCCGTCACCGATCTTGCGGCCCCGCTGGCCGTCGACCTGCTGGGCCGCCTGCTCGGCCTGGAACTGCCGCCAACGCGCGAGCTGAAGGCGCTGACCGCCGCCATGGTCGGCGCCATCGACATCCGCAGGGGCGCCATCCCGGAGAGCATGAACGAGGCCTGCCGCACGCTGGAGGCGCACTACGAGCGCGCGCTGGCGAAGGGCGCGGAGCCCGGCGGCATGGCCGCGCTGATGCTGGCCGAGGTCGAGGCCGGGCGCTGGCCGCGCGAAGAGCTGATGGCCAATCTCGTGCTCATGTCGCTGGCCGGCCAGGAAACCGTGGTCGACGCTTTCGGCAACGTGCTGCGCCTGCTCGACGCGGCGCCCGGGCAGCGGGCGCTGCTGGAGCGGGACGGAGTCGACTGGGCGGCGGCGGCGGACGAGCTGCTGCGCCTCGGCACCTCCGTGCTCTACGCCGGGACACGCATCGCCGCCGCCGACCTGGAGATCGAGGGCATCGCCATACCGGCCGGCAGTGCGGTCGCCTCGGTGATCTCCAGCGCCGTCCGCGACTCCGCGGCTTGCCCCTGGGGTGACGCCCTGCGCCTGGACCAGCCGGCCGTGGCCGTCCCTACCTTCGGCAGCGGACCGCACGTCTGCCTGGGCCAGCACCTGGCGCGGGTCGAGATGGCGACGCTGCTGGAAGCGCTGTTCACCGCCGCGCCCGGCTGGCGCCTCGACCGCGCCGCGCTGCGGCCGCGCCCGGCCGTCGCCTTTCGCGGCCTGCTGTCGGCGCCGGTGGACCTGCCGCGCGCGGCGTAGCTGTCCCTCGCCTGTCATTCCAGAGTATGCTGCGACCATGCTGGGCCTGACCATGGCGGCAGCGCCAGGCGCAGTGCCAACGCTGCTGACGGGCGGTGACTCGGAGGCCATGGCCTGCCTCGAGCGCGTGGTCTGGCCGGCGAGAATGCAGGCCAGCGAGGAAACGATCCGCGAGCGCCTGGCCCGTGGGCACGAGATGCTCGCCCTGCCCTCGCCCGATGGCCTGGCCGGCGCGGTCTGCTATGTGCCGACGGCGCAGACACCACGCAACCGCGGCCACCTGCCCGCCAACTATGGCGAACTCGTCGGCCTGTCGTCCAGCGCGCCGGTGCGGTCGCTCTTCATCTACAATCTGGCGGTTCGCCCCGACCAGCGCGGCAGCCAGGTGGTCTGGACCCTGCTGGTCGCCCTGCTGGCGCGGTGCCGCGCCCTCGGCGGACGCTGGCTCGTCGGCAACAGCCGCTGCACGTCCTATGCCGGCGGGACGATGCCCGGCGGGCAGCCGGTCCCGCCGGACCCGGTCTTCCGCGCCGCCATCGATCGCTGGGCGGCGAGCGGGCAACGGCCGGCCGAGCACCTGCTGCTGCGGGATCCGCTGCTGCGGTTCTACGGCAAGATTCTGGGGTGCAGCTTCCAGCGGCTGGTGCCGGGATTCGCCCCGGGCGACGCGCCCTCGGGCGGGTTCCACGTCATCTGCGTCAAGGACCTGAGCGAGCTGCGCGGCCTGCTGACCTAACTGCGCGGCGCGCGGAAGCCGTTGGTGATGGGATAGCGCCGCTCGCGCGACAGGTTGCGCCGGGTGATCTTGACGCCCGGCGCCGCCTGGCGGCGCTTGTACTCGGCGCCGTCCAGCATCTTCCAGACCCGCAGCACCGTGGCGCGCGGGTGTCCCTCGTCGACCAGGGTCTCGACCGTCGCCTCCCGCTCGATCAGTCCCGCGAGAATGGCATCGAGCTGGTCATAGGGCGGCAGCGTGTCCTGGTCGGTCTGGTTCGGCTTCAACTCGGCCGTCGGCGCCTTGGTGATGATGCGCTCGGGAATGACCCGGCCGGCTGGCCCCAGCGCACCCCGCGGGTGATGCTGGTTGCGCCAGTTGCTGAGGGCATAGACCTCGGTCTTGTAGACGTCCTTCAGTACGTTGAAGCCGCCGCACATGTCGCCATAGAGCGTGGCGTAGCCGACGCTCATCTCGGACTTGTTGCCGGTGGAGAGCACCATGGGTCCCAGCTTGTTGCTGAGCGCCATGAGTGTCAGCCCGCGGGCGCGCGCCTGGATGTTCTCCTCGGCGATGTTGGGCGCGAGGCCGTCGAACAGCGGCTTCAGCATGCTGCCGAACGCCTGCATCGCCGGCTCGATCGACACGCTGTCGAGACGGATGCCCAGCAACGAGGCGCATTCGGCGGCATCGTCCAGGCTGTCCTGGCTGGTATAGGGCGAGGGCAGCATCACGCAGCGCACACGATCGGGGCCCAGCGCGTCGGCAGCGACGGCGGCGGAAATGGCGGAGTCGATGCCGCCGGAGAGGCCAAGGATGATGCCGGGAAAGCCGTTCTTGTTCACATAGTCGCCGAGACCCAGCATCAGCGCGCGGTAGATCTGCTCCATCCCCTCGGCCGGCTTCACCAGCGGCGCCTCGCGGCAGCGCCAGCCCGACCCCTGACGCTCCCAGCGGGTGATGGCGAGGCTGACCTCGAAAGCCGGCATCTGCCCGGCGAGCGCGCAGTCGGCCTGCAGCACGAAGGAGGCACCGTCGAACACCAGCTCGTCCTGGCCGCCGACCTGGTTCAGATAGACCAGCGGCAGGCCGGACTCGGTGACCCGCGCCACGGCGAGCTGCAGGCGCTCGTCCAGCTTGTCGTGCTCGAAGGGCGAGCCGTTGGGCACCAGCAGGATCTCGGCGCCGGTCTCGGCCAGCGCCTCGGCGCTGTCCGGCGTCCACATGTCCTCGCAGATCATCACGCCCAGGCGCACGCCGCGTACATTGATCGGGCCCGGCAGGGGACCGGCGACGAAGACCCGCTTCTCGTCGAACACGCCATAGTTCGGCAGGTCGTGCTTGTCCCGCCGCGTGGCAATGCGGCCCTGGTCCAGGTAGAGCACGGAGTTGGTGACCCTTGGCCGGGGACGCCCCTCGGCCGGGATCGCCTCGCACCAGGGCGTGGCGAGCAGCACGGCGGGGCCGCCGTCGGCGGTTTCCACCGCCAGGCTTTCGGCGGCGTGCTTCAGAGCGGTCAGGAAAGCCGGCTTGCAGACCAGGTCCTCCGGCGGATAGCCCGAAAGCGCCAGCTCGGTCGTCATCAGAACATCGGCACCAGCGGCCGCCGCGGCTGCCCTTGCCTGGCGGATCAGGGCGAGGTTGCCGGCGACGTCGCCGACGGTCGGGTTCAGCTGTGCCAGGGCGATGACAAGGCGGTCGGGTGCGGTCATGTGGCTAGATAAGCCCTCCGGCCACGACGCGGCAAGGCGGCGCGGACTTGGCTTGGCTACTCTGCGAAATCGTCGAGGCCCGGCGCCAGACGCCGGCAGATCTCGTAGTCGTCGGGAAACATGACATCCTCGCCGTAGGGCGTGCGGTTGGCGTCGATCACATGGGCGCCATCACTGGCCTCGATGACATCGAACTTGCCATAGTCGAAACCCAGCGCCGCGCGCCGGGCATGGGCCGCCTCGGTGACGGTCTCTTCGAGCGGCAAGTCCTCAGCATTATGGCCACTCCGCAGCACCTCGCTGTTGCCGGCTATGGGGCTGACGACGCCGCGCTTGCCGAGAAAGTACCAGAGCTCCACCCGGTTCCGGACCCCGCCCCGTGCGCCGAAGAAGCGCTCGACCACCAGCCCCGGTGCACGCCATATCCAAGGCGGCACAGCAGCCTTGTCAGGCAGGACGAAGTACTGGCCGCCAGGCAGGCGCCGGGTCCAACGTGCCGGCAGTCGCTCAGCGAGCCACGCTGCCGCGACTTCGGTGCGCGAGCGAAGATATGCTTCCGGCCGCCCGTAGTAGTTCAGGTTCGTCTTCACGATGACCGGGCCATCATAGGCGTCGTCGCGCGCCACCAGATTGCCACTGACCCGCCGGCGGGAGATGTCGGCCGTCCGCTCATTGAGCCGGATCGGGAAGTCTTCCATCAGGGCCAGATAGTCGTCGGGCACCCTGGTCAAGTCGACGTGCAGCAGGCAGGCGTCCGCCCGCGGTGGAGGGCGGAGGCCCTGATGCACCGTGATGGTCCGCCCCTCCGCCCGCCAGTACGGCAGGATATGGCTCAACAGGCTGCCCGGGGGCAAACCCTGCCGGGCATGTGTCAGAACGACAAGGGAGCGAATCCGCATATCTGCCGCAGCTTGAGCCCTTGTTCCGGGACTCCGCGCGCGAGCCATGCCGATGCTGCCGGAAGCCCCTGACCCTGGTGAGGTGGTATTGTAGCAGCCGCCGGCCCATATCTGCGCCGCCCTAAGGAGCCCTGCTGCAATGGATGCCGCCAGTCTTGCCGCCGATCCGCGTTTCCTGCCGCTTGCCCAATGGCTGACCGAGGCGGGCGAGCGCGCGCGCGGCGCCGGCGAGGTACTGGAAGGCTATGCCGAGCGGTTGATGGCCGCCGGCCTGCCGCTGGTGCGGGCCTCGACCCACATCCAGACGCTGCACAGCGAGCGGACGGGAATCGGCCGGGTCTGGCGGCAGGGCCAGAGCACAGTGGAGCAGCACTACGACTACTCCGCCGACGTCGATCACGCCTACGACAGCAGTCCGATCAAGACGGTGCACGACACCCGCAAGTGGCTGTCGCTCTGGCCGCAGAAAGAGGATACGGCCTATTCGATCCTGCCGGATCTCAGGGCGCAGGGCATCACGCACTACCTCGTGGCACCGCTGTTCTACTCCGATGGCGAGGTACATGCCGTCACCTTCGCGACCGACCGGCCCGAGGGTTTCGGCGACGACGACCTGTTGCTGCTGAAAAGGCTGCAGCCGCTCTACAGCCGCATCCTGGAGCTGAAGACCCTGCACCGCATGCTGACCGAGGTGCTGAGCATCTATGTCGGGCGCGAGCCGGGCGGCCGCATCCTGGCCGGCCAGGTGCGGCGCGGCGACGTCACGCAGCTCGCCGCCGCCATGCTCTACGTCGATCTGCGCGGCTTCACCCAGCTCTCCAACGAGATGGACGATACCAGCCTGGTGGCGTTGCTGAACCGTTACTTCGACTGCTTCGTGCCGCCGGTCGTCGCGCAGGGCGGCGAGGTGCTGAAGTTCATCGGCGATGCCGTGCTGGCGATCTTCCCGCAGCCCGAGGGCGAAGCGCCGGTGAAGGAGCCACGCCTGCGCGCGCTGGCCGCCGCCGAGGAGGGCCTCGCCAACCTGGCCCGCATGAACCTTGAGACGCGGCCAGCCGAGCGGCCGCTGAAGGCCGGCGTGGCCCTGCACCTGGGGCGCGTCGCCTATGGCAACGTCGGCTCGGTGGAGCGGCAGGATTTCACTGTCATCGGGCGCGACGTGAATCTGGTCAGTCGCCTCGCCGCGCTCTGCGCCCGCACCGAGCAGGCGCTGCTGATGTCGGCGCGCTTCGCGCAGGGACTCAAGCGTCCGCTGCAGGCCATGGGGCCCTTCCGCCTTAAGGGCTTCACGGAACGCCAGCGCGTCTACACGCTGCTCGAGGCGTTCGCCGCCGACGCCGCCTAGACCCGGCCGAGCAGGCGGACGAGGCGCTGCCGCAGCCGCCAGATGCGCGAGCGCTCCATGAAGGCGGCACGCGCTTCGGCCCGGCGCGTACGCGCCTGCTCCTGCGCCAGCGTGCGCCGCATGGCATCGAGCGTCGTCGCCTCGGCCTTGTCGCGCGCCGCACGCTCCACTGCGGCCAGACGCAGCAGTCCCTCGCCGGCCATCGCCAGGCTCCGCGCGGCGAAATCGGCCCGCCACAGCGGATCACGCGCGCGATCGGCATAGCGGCGCGTCTCCTCCAGCCGGCGCTCGATCGTCATGTCACGGCGCAGGGAGTTGGGCAGGCAGACGGCGGTCACCGCGAAACGCGATGCCACGGTCAGGCCAGGGTGGCGCAGGAACTTGCACCACATGTGAAGGTCGCTCCACTCGCCCGGGGGTGGGCTCGTCCAGCCCTCCGGCAGGGCCCTGTAGGCCGCGAGCCGATAGCCGACCGTGGTCGGGCTGGCGAGGTTGCCGCGCCCGGCGAGCAGCGTCGCGCGGACCTGTGGATCGGCCAGGCTGCCGGGCATCGGCGCGATCCTGCCGTCAGGCGCGATGACGACGTGCAGCACATTGCCAAAGTCCGCGTGGCGCAGCAGCGCATCCATCTCTTCGAGGTGATTCTCGAGCCAGAGGTCGTCATCGCCGATCTGGCAGACGTAGGTTCCGCGCGCCTCCTGCAGTGCCTGGTGCCGCCACTTCTCGCCACGAAGACCGCTTTTGGGATGGGCCAGCACGCGCAGGCGCGTATCCTCGGCCGCCAGGCGCTCGGCATAGGCGACGGTCGCCGGCGGCGCCCCGTCGCAGATGATGAAGAGCTCGAAGTCGCTGCGGGTCTGTTCCAGAACCGAGGCAACCGCGAAGGGCAGCAGTTCCGGGCCGCGGTGAACCGGAACCATGACCGTGAAGGTCGGGTCGCGTTCCATCCTCAGCCTCCCGCCAGGCCCGCGGCCACGCGGATCTCCTCCAGGCGCTCGGCGACCAGCAGCTCGTCCGCCAGGGAGCTGAGCGGCGGCGGCCCGCCGGCCAGGTAGTCGAGGAAGGCCACCACCTCGGCCCGCAGCGGCATGTCCTGCGACAGCGGAAGGTGCTCCTCGCGCGCCGCCGCGCCCGGCCCGCCCTGGCGGAGCGTCAAGGCCTCGTCATGGGAACCGCCGAGTTCGGCCGTCGCCGTACTGCCGACCAGCACCACGGACCGCCGCTGGACCGGTTGCAGGATGGAGTACTCCAACAGTACCTGGGGCGAGGCCACGTCGTTCGCGCACAGGCGGGCGAAGACCGCGCCGTCGCGCCGCGCGGGCAGCAGAGCCGCCGCCTCGCGCAGCGGCGGAATCCCGCCCAGCAGGTGCAGTGTCATGGAAAGGGCGTGCGGCAGCAGGATGGTCGCGGCATCCACATCCTGATGCGGATTCCCCCAGCCGAGCTGCCGTATCTGCAGCGCCAGGGGCCGGCCCAGGCGGCCCCGTTCCAGCAGCGAGCGCAGTGCCATCACGCCGGGATGGTAGCGCCATTTGTGCATGACGAAGAGGCGCTCGGGCTTCGAGGCGGCGATTCGCCTGGCCGCGGCCAGGTCATGGCCCAGCGGCTTCTCGCAGAAGATCGGCCGGTCGCGGCGCAGCAGCGCAGTCACCACCGCCTCGTGGGTGACGGTGGGCGTCGCGACCAGATAGCCGTCCTGTGGCGGCAAGACTGCCAGCGACGGATGCCAGCTCGCCGCGCCCAGCGCCAGGGCGTCCGCGCGGGTGGCGTCGTCCAGCGTGACCACGGCGACACGCGCGCCCAGCGCCACCAGGTCGCGCAGGATGTTGCGGCCCCAGCGGCCGCAGCCAACCAGGCCAATCCTGGCAGCGCTCACGCGCACCGCGCCAGGGCGCCCGCGTAGTCGCGCAACAGCGCATCCAGATCGCCGGCTTCCCGGTCGCGCGCCGACAGGATCGGGTCACGGCACGGCCAGCTGAGACCAAGGCCGGGATCGTCGAAGCGACAGCCCAGGTCGTCCACCGGGTCCCAGCCACGGTCGACGGCCAGGAGCATGGTTGCCGCGACCGGCGCCAGCAGGCCGTGCGCCACGCCAGGCGGTATCCGCAATCCCGTTGGCATCTCGGCATCCAGCGTCAGCATGGCCGACTTGCCCTGCTTCCACGGCCGCCCGCCGGGGCCTCGCAGATCCTTGAGGCCGATCTGCATCCTGCCGGCGACCACGCAGAGGAAGTCGGCGTGACGATGGTGCACGTGGACCCCGCGCAGGCTGTTGGGCGCGCAGTGCAGCAGGGTGACCTGTTGCGCGGCCACCCCTTCCGGCCAGGCCGCGCGCCATACCTCCATGAGGCTGCCACGCGCGTCGCGATGCTGCTCGAGCCGGCGCAAGGCAACGCCGGGGATCTCCGTCAACGACGGCGGGAGAGGCTCATTCATGGAGGCAGGGTGCCATCGCTCCGCCCGGCCTGCCAATCGCTGCGACGGACGACGCCGCCGGCGACCGGCCCGGCGGCGGGCCGGCCGCTCGCCGCCGGGCAGTGGCCATGCTAGCGTTGCGCGGCGGGTCGGTCGGGAGGGGGTGAGTCATGCGGATCACGGTTCGCGTCGTCTCAGCGCTGGCACTGGCACTGCTGCTATCCATCGCGCCCCGGGCGCCAAAGGCGGACGTCGCCTCGGACAAGGCCGCGGCCCGCCAGGCCCTGGCGGAACAGGCCGTTGCGACCTTCGAGCACCTGCAGGAGGTGGCTCGCATGCTCGAGGACGCCACGGCCTATGCCTTCATCTGGGAGACCGGCTTCGGCCCGGTGGTGACGACGCTGCCACGGCAGAAGGTCGACGCTTTCGTCAACTATCTGCAGGTCGAGATGCTGCTGAACGGCCGTGCGCCGGACCAGGCCAAGATCGCCAGGGCCGCCGCGGTCCTCGGCATCGACGGCGTGCTGGTGGGGGCCATCCTGGGCGACCAGCAGGCCGTGCTGTCGGAGCAGGGTTCCGCCGGCGCGCACAAGCGGCTGGAGCGGATGGCGGCCCAGCACAGGCCAGCGCTGGAAGCCTTCGGCGCCGCGCTGGACGAGGAGCTGCAGTCCCTGCAGGCCGAGGCCGATCAGATCGCCGCCGCTACCACCTGGCCGCCGCCCAAGGCGGCGGGTAACGTCTTCTCGCCGGTACAGGTCGGCGGCATGACGATGGACTACTGCCTCAGCTTCGCTACCACCTGCGGCCAGCCGGCGGCCGACGAGTTCTGCCGGCGCAACGGCTACACGCGGGCCGCCTCGTTCGACTGGAGCTATACCCGCCCGACCCGCACGCTGGTCAGCAACGAGACCTGCGACCAGGACGGCTGCGGCGGCTACAACCGCATTACCTGCGAGTAGCGGCCGCGCGCCAGCGGTCGCCTGCCTGCCCTGCTAGTGCATTTTCGAGCGAAGTGGACGCCGGTTCGCGTCAAGAAAATGCGTGAAATCAAGAGGTAGCTAGAGCGGCTCGATTCAATCAAAAGCGAAACCGCTCTAGGCGCGGCCCAGCAGGCGGGCCAGACGCTGGCGCCAGCGCCAGAACCGAGAACGCTCGACGAAGGCGGCGCGGGCCTCGGCCCGGTTGGCGCGCCGCTGTGCCTGGCGCAGGGCCTTGCGCACACTTTCCAGTTCCACGGCCAGCGCCGACGCCTGCCGCGCCGCGGCCTCGCGCCCGGCGGCCTGCAGGCGCAGCAGGCCCTGGCCGGCCTGCGCCAAGGCCGCGGCAGCATAGCTTGCCCGCCAGGCCGGGTCGGCGGCGTAGCCGGCGAAGCGGCGGCTCTCCTCGGCGCGCTGCTCGATACTGAACCCGCGCCTGAGCGAGTTGGGCAGGCAGATGGCGGTGACAGCGAAACGGGTGGCGAAGCGCAGCCCCGGCTGGCGCAGGAACTTGCGCCACATGAAGAGATCGCTCCAGAGGTCTGCCGGCGCCTGGCTCCAGCCTTCGGATAGCGCGCGATAGGCCTCCAGGCGGTAGCCGCTGCAGGTAGGCCCGGCGACGTTGTAGCGCTCTTCCAGCATGCGCCGGCGCACCGCCGGGTCGGCCAGATCGCCAACCACGGGCTCCGGGCGACCGTCGGGATGGGTGGTCACATGGATCGTGTTGCCGAAGTCCGCCTCGCGCAGCAGCTTGCCCATCTCCTCCAGGTGGTTAGGCAGCCAGATGTCGTCGTCGCCCAGCTGGCAGACGAAGCGGCCGCGCGCCTCCCGCAGCGCCGCGTGGCGCCAGATCTCGCCGCGCAGACCGGCCTTGGGATGGCTCCGGACCCGCAGGCGGGCATCGCCGGCCGCCGCCGCCTCGGCCAGGGCGATCGTGGCCGGCGGCGCGCCGTCGCCGATGACGAAGAGCTCGAAATCACCAAGGCGCTGCGCCTGGACGGAGGCAATGGCAAAGCGCAGCAGCTCGGGCCCGCGGTTCACCGGCAGGAGCACGGTGAAGAGCGGCACCGGAGCGCCGCTCATGGCGCGCCAGCCGGGCCGGCCCCCTGCGCCGTCTCGAGCGCGGCGGCATAGCCGGCGACCAGGCGGTCCAGGGTGCCGGCGGCGGCGTCTTGCGCGGACAGCAGGGGTGATGCGTCGGGCCAGGCCAGACCCAGCGCGGGATCGTCGAAACGGCAGCCGGGCGTCTCGTCCGTGGCCTCGACGGACTGGGTGGCCAGCAGCAGGGAGGCCGCGTCCGCCGCATAGAAACCGCGCGCGACGCCCGGCGGAATGGCAAGCACGCTCGGGACAGCGGCGTCGAGCGTAAGCAGCAGCGCTGGACCGGCGGCGCTGGGCTGCCGGCCAGGGCCGCGGCAATCCTTCAAGCCGACCAGCACGCGACCGGCGACGACGGTGACGTTCTCCACATGGCACACCCGCAGCCGCAGGCCGCGCAAGCCGCGCGGGACCAGCTGCATGAGATCGATCCGCCGGGGCGTCCTGTCGGCGCCCCAGGAGGCACGCCACAGTTCAGTCAGGGTGCCGCGCCGATCGGGGTGCGGTCGCAACGCCCGCACGGCAAGGCCGGGGATGGCAGGGCCCGACGCGGCGAACGCGGCCCTCATGCGCGATCCGCCAGCGCGGCGCAGGCCTGTCGCAGCGCCGCCAGGCTGCCGGCGGCGGCATCGCTGTCGGACAGCACCGGCCGGTTGGCGAGCCAGGGCTCGCCCAGTTCCGGATCGTCCCAGCGGCAGGACAGCTCATGCAGCCCGTCGAACTCCCGCGAACGGCCGATCAACAGCAGCGACGGGAGACTGAAGTGGATGCCATGCAGCACCCCGGCCGGCAGGAGCAGTGCCTCCGGATGGCTCGTCTCGAATGCCAGCTGCGTGCGCCGCCCGTGGGTCGGCGACGCCGGCCTGAGGTCGAGCAGCAGGACGTCCGCGGCGCCGGACAGCAGGACATAGACCTCGTGATAGCCCGGGTGCAGATGCAGTCCGCGCAGCACGCCGGCCGCGGAGCGCGAGAGATTCCACTGCACAATGTCGAAGGTCACGGTCTCCTGGCGAAAGACCTCGACGCCGCAGCCGCTGGCATCGGCCCAGGGCTGCAAGTGCTGCAGCCTGGCGTCCGCTGGAAGATCTGCGCAGGTCACCGGAGCCGCGTGCATAGTGCACGCAACGCTACAGCCGACGATCGCCGCTTGCCAGGGGGTCCTCCCGGCAGACGCGAGCCGGCCCCCCCGGCACCAGCTACTCGCCGGCGACCGCGGCCACCTTCTGCGGCACGCCGCGCGCCTCGCGCTCGGCCTTGAGCTGCTCGGCCACCAGGAAGGCGAGCTCGAGCGCCTGGGCGCCGTTGAGGCGCGGGTCGCAGTAGGTGTGGTAGCGGTCGGCCAGCGTGGCGTCGCTGATCGCCTGCGCGCCGCCGGTGCACTCGGTCACGTCCTTGCCGGTCATCTCGACATGCACGCCGCCGGCATAGGTGCCCTCGGCCGCGTGCGCGGCGAAGAAGCCGCGCACCTCCGACAGGATGCGCTCGAAGGGCCGCGTCTTGTAGCCGGAGGAGGACTTGACCGTGTTGCCGTGCATCGGATCGCAGGACCAGACCACCGCCCGCCCCTCGCGCTTCACCGCGCGCAGCAGCGGCGGCAGGCCGCTCTCGACCTTCTCCGCGCCCATGCGGCTGATCAGGGTCAGGCGCCCCGGCTCGTTCTCCGGGTTCAGCGCGTCGATCAGGCGGATCAACTCGTCCGGCTTCAGCGAGGGGCCGACCTTCATGCCGATCGGGTTCTTCACGCCGCGCAGGAACTCGACATGCGCGCCGTCCGGCTGGCGGGTGCGGTCGCCGATCCACAGCATGTGGGCCGAGCAGTCGTACCACTGGCCGGTCAGGCTATCGACGCGGGTCAGTGCCTCCTCGTAGGGCAGCAGCAGCGCCTCGTGGCTGGTGTAGAAGTCGGTTTCGCGCAGCTGCGCCACGGTTTCCGACGTCAGGCCGCAGGCCGCCATGAAGGCCAGCGTCTCGTCGATGCGGGTGGAGAGCTGCTCGTAGCGCGCGCCCTGCGGCGAGCCGGCGACGAACTGCAGGTTCCACTGGTGCACCTTGTGCAAATCGGCGAAGCCGCCCTGGGCGAAGGCGCGCAGCAGGTTCAAGGTCGCGGCCGACTGGTTGTAGGCCCGCACCATGCGCTGCGGATCGGGCGCGCGGGCGCCGTCCTCGAACTCGATGGCGTTGATGATGTCGCCGCGGTAGCTCGGCAGTTCCTTGCCGCCGATCACCTCGGTCGGGGCCGAGCGCGGCTTGGCGAACTGCCCGGCCATGCGGCCGACCTTCACCACCGGGCAGGCGGCGCCGAAGGTCAGGACCACGGCCATCTGCAGCAGCACCTTGAAGGTGTCGCGGATGGTATTGGCGTGGAACTCGCCGAAGGCCTCGGCGCAGTCACCGCCCTGCAGCAGGAAGGCCTCGCCCTTGGCGACCCGGCCGAGCGACGCCTTCAGGCTGCGCGCCTCGCCGGCGAAGACCAGCGGCGGATACTGGCGCAGCGTGCCCTCGGCGCTCTCCAGCGCCTTGGCGTCGGGATAGACGGGAACCTGCTGGATCGGCTTGCCGCGCCAGGAGGTCGGGGTCCAGGACTGCACCATCTCAGGCATCCACTTCGGAAAGGTTCTAAGCCAGGAGGAAGGGTTTTAGACCCATGGAACCACCAAAGCCAGTCAGAAGGTTGTTCAGAAGAAGCATCAAGCCAGACAGGCAGCGAACAACTACTAGCAAACGCCACTCTTGCTAGCATAGACTCTGCACTTGCGGAATGAGGTGAGGGCAAATTCGAACGTGCCAACCACTGACCAAATGATGCGTCATCTGCAGAGTTTCATTTCCGACAAAACTGTCATCATTGTTGGGTCTGGACTATCTGTAGCAGAGGGCATTCCGGGAATGCCCTCATTGGAAGCGGCAATCAACGATGCGGTATCGGCAATTTCCTTCGAACAAATACGGTCCGAGTGGGAAAAGATTGCCTCAAAGATACCTTCCCTTTCATTGGAAGGGGCATTGTTCGATCACCCTCCATCAGATGAATTGGAAATATTAATACAATCCACCGTGGGTTCTTTCATAAACAAGCACGAAAAGATAATCCTCAGAGATTTGTTATTTGGCAAGAAAGTACTTCGCTTTTCTCGTTTCCTAAAGCGATTTTCTGCATCGACCAAACCTCTTCGCGTTATCACTACGAATTACGATAGATTGGTCGAAATTGGAGCAAACCTAGCGAACCTTTCTGTCGACAATGGTTTTTCTAGAGAAATAGTAGGGTCTATGAAATCCAGAAGCCAAAAATATGATCATATGAAAGGTGTCAAGCTAGAGGCGGGTAAAAGAATAACCTATCTTTTCGAGGACCGAATACTTGTTGCCAAGCCACACGGCAGCCTAGATTGGTATAGCGTAAATGGAAATCAATTTAGAACTACTATAGAAATCGATCAGACGCCATTGATAATAACACCAGGAACAAAAAAATATCGCGCTGGTTATGATCAGCCGTTCGACCGGCAGCGTGAGCTTGCAAATCAATGGATAGATAGCGCTCAGAAGCTTATGTTCATAGGGTATGGATTCAATGACGACCACCTGGAGACTCATATTCGGCAACGGGCATCTGCCGGCGTTCCTATACTTTCACTAGCGCGTTCTATAACACCTAAAGCCGAAGACCTTGCAAACCAAACGGAAGCGATGACGGTGCTTTATCTTGCCGAAAAGGACGGTGGAGAGGGCACCCAATGGAAAATGGGATCTGACCTAGTGTTCTTGCCTGGGAAATGCTGGTGGGACCTCGGGTCGTTCGTTACGGAGGTTTTGGAGCCATGAGCGGAGCACTTTCCTTCGAAAATGTCGACGAGATTGGACATGTCGCTGGAGTAGACACAAGTAAAGTAGCGGTCGATATTGTTGATGAAGATATTCTTACAAGAATTACAATCGGCCAAATGGTAGCAATTCAAGGGGTGACTGAATTGGAGCACCTCATTGGCATCGTAGATCGCGTTACGCGCGGAGTTAGGGATTCTTTACCTGACCCAAACGAGGGTGACGAGCTTTTTATTGGCACTGTTTTTAAAGACTCAATACGAGTTGTTCTTATCGGCACTTACAGATCAGTAGATGGTTCGAAGAAAAATACATTCAAAAGAGGTGCCGACAGTTTTCCGCAAATCAACAAGAGAGTCTATAATATTCAAGGAAAGAATCTGCAACGTTTTATGAGCTTACTATCGGCAGACATCCCCTCCGGTGAACAATTAAAACTTGGCGCATTTGTCTCTGACGCAAACGCTGATGCAATTGCGAGCGGCGACAAGTTTTTTCAACGCCATGCTGCAATCCTTGGAAGCACAGGATCTGGGAAGAGCTGGGCTGTCGCGCTGATCTTAGAACGTTCTGCTAAATTGAAATACCCAAACATTGTTGTATTCGATATGCATGGGGAATACTCACCACTCGCGGATGTTGAGAAAGGTGGATTTGCTCGCCGCTATCGAATCGCGGGACCAGCTGATCTGGAGAAAGACGACGATGATTTGATTTTTCTCCCCTATTGGCTATTGAACCGTGACGAAATGTTGTCAATGATACTTGATCGGAGCGACCAAAACGCACCCAACCAAGCGTCGCGCTTTACGTCTCACGTAAGGGAACTGAAGGATGCGTTTCTCGTCTCACAAGGGCGGGATGCTATCCGCAAGACATTTACTGTAGATTCTCCAATCCCATACGAGATTGACGATCTTGTTCGAAGGCTCGATGGTGATGACACCGCAAAGAAAACGGGCGCGCAGGGGCGCGAAATTAAAGGTGATTGGGAAGGAAAACTAACAAGATTTGTATCGCGTCTAAAAGCTAGACTCGAGGACAGGCGGTATGGGTTTATGTTTCAGCCAACGAAGTCTGCTCTCCATTACGACTGGCTATCGGAACAACTATTTAAGATCTTATGCTCCGATACAAAATCTGGTATCAAAATAGTTGATTTTTCCGAGGTGCCTTCGGATATACTACCTGTCGTCACTGGAACATTTGCTAGATTAATTTTTGACGTTCAGTTTTGGATGCAACCATCTTCTCGTACTCCCGTAGCAATTTTTTGCGATGAAGCTCACTTGTATTTGCCCGTAAAGGAAGATGCTGACAGTGTGGAAAAGCAGGCTTTACGGAATTTTGAAAGAATCGCGAAAGAAGGTCGAAAATACGGCCTTTCTCTGGTAGTCGTAAGCCAAAGGCCGGCTGATGTAAGTAAAACGATACTTAGTCAATGCAATAACTTTCTTGCTTTGCGCCTCACTAACGACACTGATCAGTCTGTGGTTAAGAGGTTGGTCCCCGATGCTATGGCCGCAATGACCGATCTCCTTCCATTGTTAGATGTAGGAGAGGCATTCTTACTCGGCGATGCAGTGCTTCTACCCACACGCATTCGACTTGATGCGCCTGCAATTCAGCCAAATAGTGCTACGCGTCCATTTTGGAAGGAGTGGTCAAGCACGGTATCGCAAGCCGACGCGATCCGACAAGGCATTGAAAACTTGCGCGGGCAAACGCGTTTGCCGGAGATTGCGAGATGATTTCACTGCGCGATGGCGTAGTACTTGCGGATCGGCTCCAGCGTCTCCCAGGTGCCGGTGAAGCCCTTGGGGATGACGAAGGCGTCGCCGGCCTTGTAGGTCTTGGCCTTGCCGCCATCGGGGGTGAGCTTCACCTTGCCGGCCAGCAGGACGATGAACTCGTCCTCGCCGTACTTCACCGTCCACTTGCCCTTGGACGAGGTCCAGACGCCGCAGTGGAACTTGCCCTTGGCGTTGGTGAAGTCGTTGCGCGTGCCGGTGACCGGCGCGCCGGCCAGCACCTTCCTGGCATCGATCGGTGCCTTCTCGGCCTTGCCGCCGCGCGGCCTCACGGCAATGGTCTGAACGGTCATGGCTCGTCCCCCTTGTTGGAAAGCGGCGCTATTCAGCCGCCTTCGCCGCCGGTTCGGCAACCCTGTCGCGCATGGTGACGAACTCCTCCGCCGCGGTCGGGTGAATGCCGATGGTAGCGTCGAAGTCGGCCTTGGTGGCACCGGCCTTCAGGGCGATGCCGATGCCCTGCAGGATCTCCGGCGCGTCGAGGCCGACCATGTGGGCGCCGACCACGCGGTCGCTCTTCGGCTCCACGATCAGCTTCATCAGCGTGCGTTCGCCGGAGCCCGAGAGCGTGTGCTTCAGCGGCTTGAAGTCGCTGCGGTAGATGTCGACCGCGCCGTACTCCCTGCGCGCCTGGCCCTCGGTCAGGCCGACCGTGCCGATCGGCGGGTGGCTGAAGACGGCCGTCGGGATGTTGGCATGGTCCATCGCCGTCGGCTTGCCCTGGAACAGGGTCTTCACCAGGGCCATGCCCTCGGCCAGGGCGACCGGCGTCAGGTTCACCCGGTCGGTGACGTCGCCGATGGCGTGGATCGAGGGCACGGAGGTCTGCGAGAAGCGATCGACGGCGATGGCGCCCTTGTCGTTGAGCTTGACGCCCGCCGCCTCCAGCCCCAGGCCGGCCACGTTCGGGACGCGGCCGATGGCATAGACCACGGCGTCGTACTCCGCGACCGACCCGTCCGAGAAGGTGACCGCCTGGCCGCCGGCGGTCTTCTCGATGCGCTCGATGATCTGGTTGAAGACCAGGCGGATGCCCTTCTTCTCCATCTCGGCCTTGAGGAAGCGTCGCACGTCGTCGTCGAAGCCGCGCAGGAAGAGGTCGCCGCGGTAGACCTGCGTGACCTGGCTGCCGAGGCCGTTGAAGATGCCGGCGAACTCCACCGCGATATAGCCCCCGCCGGCCACCAGCACCCGCCTGGGCAGGGCCGGCAGGAAGAAGAGGTCGTCGGAGACGAGGCCCAGCTCGGCGGCGCCCGGCCGCGTGTCACGCTGCGGCTTGCCGCCGGTCGCCACCAGGATGTGGCGCGCGGTGATGCGGCGCCCCGCCACCTCGACCGTGTGGTGATCGATCAAGGTCGCGCGGCCCTTGATGATCTCCACCCCCGCCTTGCCCAGGATCTGCTCGTAGATCCCGTTCAGGCGGTGGATCTCCTTGTCCTTGTTGGCGATCAGCGTCAGCCAGTCGAAGCTGGGCACGGGCCCGCTCCAGCCGAAGCCGGCGGCGTCGTGGAAGTCCTCGCGGAAATGCGCGGCATAGCTGAAGAGCTTCTTCGGCACGCAGCCGACGTTGACGCAGGTGCCGCCGAACCAGCGCTCCTCGGCGATGGCCACCTTGGCGCCGGTCGCGGCGGCGAAGCGCGCCGCGCGCACGCCGCCCGAGCCGCCGCCGATGGTGAAGAGGTCGAAGTCGTAGCTTGTCATGGCTGGAACATAGGCCCTGCCCGCGCCAGGGCAAAGCGGCGCGGCGGGCATCAGTGCGATGCCGCTAGGGCTGGAACAGTGCCCGCCAGCGCCGCCAGGTGAGGACCAGCAGGATGGCCGTCTGCGCCAGGGCCGAGAGCAGCGACGGCAGCGCCGGCCCGACCGGCAGCGGCGTCAGCAGGGCGATGGCGGTCCAGGCCTCCATGCCGCCCAGCAGCGCCTGCAGCGGTCCATAGAGCACCAGCAGGTAGAGGAAGGCGGTGAGGTCGCCGCGCTGCGTCCGCCCGGCGTTGATCCAGAGCACGAAGGCGGCGTCGCGCAGGGCGAAGAGCGCGAAGCCCAGGTTGGCCGCCCAGGGCGCCGGCGCCTCGAGGTCGAAGTGCCGCGCCACCTCGGCCCAGAGGCCGGCGTCGACTTCGCCGCCGTCCAGCCCGCGCCACAGGGTCACCGCCAGCAGCAGCGGCCAGCCCACGGCCCACCAGGGAACCGCGGCGAGTCCGCGCCGCAACCGCCCTTCACGCAGCGCCACCAGACACTGGCGATAGCGCAGCGGCTCGTTCCGCTCGGCGAAGAGCGCGAGATAGAAGAAGGCGAGCGCGACGCCGAAGGGGCCGGCCAGCGGGCCCAGCAGGGTGACATTGATGTGCGTAGTGCCGTCGAAGCCGGCGACGAAGGCCATGACGAAGAGCGTGAAGAGCGGCCAGGCCCAGGGCAGCGGCTGGCGCTGCAGCTGCGTCGCCATCAGCCGCAGGCAGGCCAGCAGGGCCCAGCCGCAGAACAGCAGCGCGGTCACGGTGACGAAGAGGTCGCCGTCGAAGACCCGGCCGTACCAGACGATGGTGGCGTCCCACAGCCCCACCGAGGAGAAGATCGAGACCCTGGCGAAGAGTCCAAGCAGCAGCAGCGCCGCCAGCAGCGCCAGCACCTGCGGCCAGGTGGTGCCGAGGCGCGTGACCAGCCGGCGCTTGTTCAGCAGCACCAGGGTTACGACGATGGCGACGGCGTGCAGGAAGAGGCCGGAGGCGAGGCGCTGGACCAGCGCCGCCAGCAGCGCGCCCGGCGCGCCGCCGTCGCCCAGCCAGCCGATGGCGAAGAGCCCGAGGCCGACCAGACCGCCGTACCAGATGAAGGCGGTGGCGCCGAACAGCTTGCCGACGACCAGCGCCGCCGGCGACAGGGCCGAGAGGCGCTGGCCGGTCCAGGTGTCGCCGTTCACCTCCTCGCTCACCGCCGCGGCAGCGCGCCGGCTGCCCCAGAGGAAGACCATGACGTAGAAGACCCAGCTTCCCAGGTCGGTCAGGCCGCCGGGGTCGCCGCGATTGGCGACCTGGTTCAGCAGCACCATCACCAGCACGATGACCGGCAGCGCGATCAGCCGCTGCGGCGAGAGCTCGAGCCAGAGGTTGCGGCGAAACTCCGCGCCGAAGCTCATCGCCGTGCCTCCCGCACCCGCTCCAGGTAGGCCGACTGCAGC
Organism: Pseudomonadota bacterium; assembly: GCA_029781795.1. GTDB lineage: Bacteria > Pseudomonadota > Alphaproteobacteria > Kiloniellales > JACOMY01 > JAKOWB01. The sequence continues at coordinate 66,466 of JAKOWB010000447.1, forward strand.
GAGGCCCGGGCCGGCGCGAAGGCGACCAGCGGCAGGCCGGCGCGGACCAGGGCTGCCAGTGCCGCCGCCGCGGCCGCCGGGTCATCCGGCAGGGTCAGGGTCGCCCGGTCCTCGCTCACCGTCGCGGGATAGCCGGCCGCCGCGAGGGCGGCGGAGAGATCGCCGCTGCCCGGCAGGAAGCGCAGCTCCACCGCCATCTGGCCACCGGCCGGCCGGCGTTCGCCGCTCAGCGGCTCGAAGGAGACGAGGCGGCCCTGGTCGATGATCATCAGGTGGCTGGAGTAGTCCTCCAGCTCCGCCAGGATGTGCGAGGAGACGATCAGCGTCATGCCGCCCTCGCGCAGGTCGCGCAGCAGGCGCGCCAGCTCGATCCGCGCCTCGGGGTCGAGGCCAGAGGCCGGCTCGTCCAGGATCAGCAGCGGCGGCTTGTGGATGATGGCCTGGCCGATGGCGAGGCGCTGCTTCAGGCCGCGCGACAGGGTGCCGGCGGCCTCCTTCATGCGGTCGGCAAGGCCGACCCGCTCGGCGGCCCAGGCGACGGCGCCGGCGACCTCGGCCTTGGGCACGCCCTGCGCCCAGGCGCGGTAGGTCAGGCAGCGCCGCACCGAGAGGCGCTCGTAGAGCCCGAAGAGGTCCGGCAGGTAGCCAAGGCGCCGGTGCGTCGCCGGCGGGTCGGCCAGCGCGTCCTCGCCCAGCAGGCGGATGCTGCCGTGCAACGGTTCGTCCAGCGCCGCCAGGCAGCGCATCAGCGTGGTCTTGCCGGCGCCGTTCGGTCCCACCAGCGCAGTGATCGAACCTGCCGGCAGGGCGAAGCTGACGTCGTCCAGCGCGCGCCGGCCGGGGTAGTCGTAGGTGAGGTTCGCGACCTCGACGAGGGGGGCGGTCATGGCGGACAGTCTAGCCTCTCTCCACGCGCATTACGCGTGGATCTCCACCGGGCAGCCAACCCAGGCCGCCTGGAAGATGCGGGCCATGACGGCATTGCTGACGGCGATGCAGCCGAGGGTCCAGTCGCCGGGCAGCGCCGCGTCGGGGTCGAGGTCCATCCAGCCCGGCTGGCCGTGGATCATGATGTCGCCGCCGGGCGGCAGGCCGGCGGCCTTGGCCCGTGCGCGATCCGCCGCGTCGGGATAGCCGACCCTGACCGAGCGGAAGAAGCGGCTGGCCGCGTTCTTGAAGTCGATGGGATAGGTCCCCTCCGGCGTGCGCCCGTCGCCCTCGCGCTGCTTGTGGCCCTCGGGCGCGAAGCCGAGGGCGATGGGGCTTCGCAGCAGGACCGCGCCATCGGCCCAGAGCGCGAGTTGGCGCGCAACCTTGTAGACCACGATCCGCTCGGCGCGCAGGTCCGCTGGCCAGGGGTCGGGATAGTGCGCGGCCGGCGTCAGCGTGCGCAGCACAGGACTGCGCTGCCACCAGAGACCTGCCCCGGCCAGCCCCGCCGCACCCGCACCGATCAGCAGTCCCCGACGCCGCATGGCGGCGAGAGTCGCGGGCGACTGTGGCAGGCCGGCGGCGGGATCAGGCCGGCGCCGTGGTGGCGAGCAGGATCGCGGCGGCGCCGCCCACCAGCAGCGCCAGGAAGAACACCAGGAAGGCGCGCAGGAAGCGCCGCCGGGAGGGAGCCGCCGCAGCGGTGAAGCCCCTGCCGCTGAAGAACAGCATGCCATTGGTCGCCAGCCGCCAGCAGGTGACGCCCGGCGCGCGATGGCGCGCCATTGCCAGCGCGGCGGCGACCGCGACGACGAAGGCCAGCAGCGCCACGACGGGCGCGCCGTAGGCCAGGACCTTCAGCGGCAGGGTCAGCGCCTCCATGCGCCCTATCCTGCCGCGTCCTGGGGCGGCGCGCATCCCTGCCGCGCCGGGTGGCATCGGCCGCCGAGGTGCCCTACCCTGCCGGCACTGGGTCCTGCACGGGGGGGAGGCGGCTGTGCGGTACTGTCTCGGACTGCTGCTGCTTCTGCGACTAGTCGCGCCAGTCGCCGCCGACGAGGCTTCGCCCGCCACCTCGGCGCTGATCGTCATCCAGGGCACGCTGCAGGCCGCCGACGGGCAGCATCTTTCGCTCGCCAAGGTCTCCGAGGTGCTGGTGCTGGACGGGCGGCAGCCGGCGCAGGTCGTGCGCCTCGACCTCGCCGCCTTCGAGCGCGCGCTCTGGGGCAGCAAGGGTCCCTTCGCCAGCGCCGCGCCGCAAGCCAGCCTGCGCGCCGCCGGGCTGGAGACGCTGGTGCTGCTGTCGGTCACGGGCGCGACGGTCGAGGATGCGCTGCTGAAGCTGGACTACGGGCTCGACCTCGGCGAGTTGCCGCCGCCGGGGACCGCCATCGTCCTGTCGCTCGCCGGACCGGCCTCCGACGACCGCATCGCGGCAGGCGACGGCAGCCAGCCGCTCGGCATGCTGGATCACAACCCGCTCAACATCCGTCCCCTATCACTGCCTGAGCGCTGGGACGGGCAGATCGGCATCTACCACACCGCCGACGCCTCCTTCGTCATGTTCGAGGACTACGCCTATGGCCTGCGCGCCGGCGCCGACCTGCTGCGCAACTATCAGCGCGAGCATGGCCTGCGCACGCTCCTCGGGCCCGGCGGCTACGGTGCGCAGGACGGCATCATCACCCGCTGGTCGCCGGCCTTCGACCACAACGACCCCAAGGTCTATGTCGCCCGCGTCAGCAAGCTGACCGGCTTCAAGCCGGACCAGGTGCTGGACCTGGAGGACGGCGCCACGGTGGCGAAGCTGCTCAGCGCCATGACCCACGTCGAGCTTGGCATCGAGGACGACCAGCCGCTGCCCTATGGCGATGCCGACCTGCAGGCGGCGCTGGAGCTGGCGAAGTTCGACTGAGCCAGAAAGCAGAAGGGGCGGACCCTGCGGCCCGCCCCTTCGCGTCGTAACTCTCGAAGACGGCTCAGATGCCGCCCATGCAGAGGTACTTGATCTCCAGGAAGTCATCGATGCCGTACTTGGAGCCCTCGCGGCCGACGCCGGACTCCTTGACGCCGCCGAAGGGCGCGACCTCGGTGGAGATGATGCCGGTGTTGATGCCGACGATGCCGGTCTCCAGGCCCTCGGCCACGCGCCAGACGCGGCCGAGGTCGCGGGCATAGAAGTAGGCGGCGAGGCCGAAGACCGTGTCGTTGGCCATGGCGATCGCCTCGTTCTCGTCCTTGAAGCGGAAGAGCGGGGCGACCGGGCCGAAGGTCTCCTCCTTCGTCACCTTCATCTCGGTGGTGACGCCGGTGAGGACCGTCGGCTGGTAGAAGCTGCCGCCCAGCGCGTGGCGCTGGCCGCCGACCGCCACCTTGGCGCCCTTGGCGACGGCGTCGGTGACATGCTCCTCGACCTTCTCCACCGCCTTCATGTCGATCAGCGGGCCGGTGGTGACGCCGGCCTCCAGGCCGTTGCCGACCTTCAGCGCCTTGACCTTGGCCGCCAGCTTCTCGGCGAAGGCGTCATAGACCTTGTCCTGCACCAGGATGCGGTTGGCGCAGACGCAGGTCTGCCCGGTGTTGCGGAACTTCGACAGCATGGCGCCGTCGACCGCGGCGTCCAGGTCGGCGTCGTCGAACACCAGGAAGGGCGCGTTGCCGCCCAGCTCCATCGAGACCTTCTTCACGGTCTGCGCCGACTGCTCCATCAGCAGCTTGCCGATCTCGGTAGAGCCGGTGAAGGTCAGCTTGCGCACGATGGGGTTGGCGGTCATCTCGCCGCCGATGGCCGAGGCCGAGCCGGTGACGACCGAGAGGATGCCGGCCGGCACGCCCGCGCGCTCCGCCAGCTCGGCCATGGCGAAGGCCGAATAGGGCGTCTGCGTCGCCGGCTTGATCACGATGGGGCAGCCGGCGGCGAGCGCCGGGCCGGCCTTGCGGGTGATCATGGCGTTGGGGAAGTTCCAGGGGGTGATGGCCGCCACCACGCCGATCGGCTGCTTGATGACGACGATGCGCTTGTCGGCCTGGTGCTGCGGGATCACGTCGCCGTAGATGCGCTTGGCCTCCTCGGCGAACCACTCGATGAAGCTGGCGCCGTAGGCGATCTCGCCCTTGGCCTCGGCCAGCGGCTTGCCCTGCTCCATGGTCAGGATGGTCGCCAGGTCGTCCTGGTTCGCCATCATCAGGTCGTACCACTTGCGCAGGATGTTGGCGCGCTCCTTGGCGGTCTTGGCGCGCCAGGCCGGCCAGGCCTTCTCGGCCGCCTCGATGGCGCGCCGGGTCTCGCTGGCGCCGAGCTTGGGGATGGTACCCAAGGCCTCGCCGGTCGCCGGGGTCTTCACCGTGATCGTCGCCTTGTCGTCGGCGTCCACCCACTTGCCGTCGATATAGGCCTGCTGGCGGAAAAGCTTGGGATCGTTGAGCTTGGGAGCCATGAAAACCACCTCCGGGGGAACGTGCCCGGCGCGTCGGTCCGCGCCGCCGGGCGGGTCAGGAAAGGCGGGCTAGACATAGCCCTTCGGCCCCGCGCGCGCCACCCCCCGCCCCGTCAGCGCACGGACCGGTCCAGGAATCGCCACAGTCGCGGTCCAAGACCCTATCCGGCCGCCCACTCGACAGGACAGGGCGGCGGCGCGACTATTGCGCTGCAACACGAGGAGAGCCCATGCGCGCACCCTTCCTTGCCGGCCTGCTG
>JAKOWB010000188.1 GCA_029781795.1 Pseudomonadota bacterium
CCTGGGTGCTGATCTTCGGCCTGGCGCTGTCCATCGCGCTGATGGCGGTGGCGGCGAACTTCATCGCCAAGCTGCTGAAGCAGCACCACTGGATCGCCTACATCGGGCTGGTGGTCATCCTCTACGTCGCCTTGAACATGATCTGGGATGGCGCGCACGAGGTGGCCGCCGCGGTCGACGAGGCGCCGGCGGTGACGGCGCCGGCCGCGGTGCAGGGCAACTAGGCCCCGCCGCTGCGCAGGGTCCAGCAGATCTCCTGGAAGCCGGGCTCGTCGGGGCCGATCAGGCCGCGGCGAATCAGGAAATCGATGGCCACCAGGGCGACGTTGAATTTGAAGTCCTCCGTGGTGCGCAGCCGCTCGACCACCTGCTCGATCGGCCAGAGGTAGAACTCCTGCACCTCGTCGTCCTGCGGGTCGGGCAGCCAGTCCGGCGACAGCGCCAGGTCATAGACGAAGAGCACGTCGTCGCGCTGCCCGTCGGTGAAGAGGCAGCGATAGGAGATGAGGCCCGCCGGCCGCGCGGCGGACGCGATCTCCGGCGTCAGGCCGGCCTCCTCATGGCACTCCTTCAGCAGATTGGCCCAGGGCGTCAGGCCCAGCGGCTGTCCGCCGGCCACCAGATGGTCCAGCTTGCCCGGCGCCGTCGGCTTGGTCGGCGAGCGCTTGCCGACCCAGAGCTTGAGGCCCTCGGCGTCCTCCACATAGCCGTTGAGGTGCACGCCGAAGGAGCGCACGCCGAAGATCGGCACGGCGCCGCGGTCGAGGGCGAAGAGCGGCGTCTCCTGCCAGTCGCGCAGCACGGGATAGCGCTCGTCGCGCCAGCGCGGCACCTGGCCGCTGTCGATCAGCGCCCGCACGACGCGGTCCATCGTCTCGGTGCGCTGCTGGAAGCCCGCCACCTGCGGCGAGAGGACGACCGCGCGATCGCTCACCAGCAGCTCGGGAAAGTCCGCCAGCCGCCGCGCCAGGGGATGCGTGACCCAGCCCATCTGCCGTCCGTCGACGACGAAGGGGCGATAGTCGTCGGGGTTCCAGCGGCGGCAGACCCGGGCACGGTCGAGCAGGGACATGCGCCGACCTTACGCGAAGTCGCACGCCGCCGTCAGCCCGCCTAGACTGGTGCGCGGTGCGTTCACCGGAGTCGTCATGCCGCTTCATCCCGAGATGCAGTTCCTGCTGGCCGCGCGCGACAAGGCCGGCGCGCCGGGCAGCGACGTCGCCGCCTATCGCCGCTTCTGGAACGCCTATGCCGCCGCGACCGCCACGCCGCGACCGGCGGACATGCGGGTGCAGGACCGCAACCTGGCGGCGCCGGACGGCGCGGTGACGATCCGCGTCTACAAGCCGGGCGGCGGGCCGGGCGGGCCGCGGCCCGGCATCCTCTACCTGCACGGCGGCGGCTTCATGCTGGGCGACCTCGACAGCTCGGACACCACGGCCTGGGGCCTCGCCCAGGAGAGCGGCGCCGTGGTGGTCAGCGTCGACTACCGCCTGGCGCCGGAGCACCCCTATCCCGCCGCCTTCGACGACTCCTGGGCGGCGCTGCTGCACGTCGCACGGCACGGTGCGGCGCTGGGCATCGACCCGGCACGCCTGGCCGTGGCGGGCGACAGCGCCGGCGGCAATCTCGCGGCGACCTTGTCGCTCGCATCGCGCGACCGTGGCGGGCCACCGCTGCGCGCGCAGGCGGCGATCTATCCCTGGGTCGGGATTCCCTTCGACTATCCGTCCTACCGGGCCAACGCGCTGGGGCCAGGCCTGACGCTGGAATCGATGCTGAAGTTCCGCCAGGCCTACCTCGGCGGCGAGGACACCGAGGATCCCTACGCCATGCCGATCAAGGCGAAGGACTTCGCCGGCCTGGCGCCGGCGCTGGTGATGACGGCCGAGCTGGACCCGATCCGCGACGACGGCCGCGTCTATGCCGCGCGCCTGGCCGAGGCCGGGACCGACGTGATCTACCGCGAGCTGCCGGGGCTGCTGCACGGCTTCCTGCGCGCGCGCCTCGCCGGCCCCTATTGCCACGGCGCCTTCGGCGAGATCGCCCGCTTCCTGAAGGAACGCCTGGCCTAGCGCCCTACCAGGCGAGCCTGGCGCCCACCACGCCGGCGACGCCCTCGGTCTTGTCGCCGAAGAGGTAGTCGACGTCGAGGTAGAGGGAGAGGTGGCCGCCCCAGGCATCGGTCTCCAGCCCGCCGCCGACCGAGCCGAAGGTGCCGCCAAGGTCGCTGGTGGCGGTGACGCCGGTGACCGTCACCCTGGCCTCGCCCAGGAACTCGTGGTGCGCGTTGGCCTCCAGGTAGGGCTTCACCTGCCAGCCGCCGAGGTCGAGCGGCCCGCCGACCCGCGCGCCGACGCGCCCGCGCAGCGAACTGGCGCCCTCCAGCAGGATGGCCGCGCCGCTGCCGTCCTCCAGGTCGCCGCTCCAGCTGTGCGCGTATGCGATCTGGACCTGCGGCTCGAGGTAGAAGCCGCCGAAGTCGGCGCGGTAGCCGACCTCGAGCGAGCCGCCGGCCGTGGTGACCAGCGTGGAGTCGTCGGTGCCGCTCGAGGGCACCGAGAGCGTCGCCGTCAGCAGGTCGGCATGGGCCACAAGGTCGGCGTGCCAACCGCCCACGAGGTAGGTGGCATAGAGCCCGAAGGTCGGGCCGAAGAGCTCCACCTCCGCGTCGCTGCCGTCCAGCGCGCCGCTGTGCGAGCCGAGGCCGAGGCTGCCGCCGAGCAGCAGCAGGTCGTCCTGGCTGAAGGCGTCCCGCCAGCCGAAGTCGTATCCGCCCTGCAGCCCACTGCTGCTCTGCTCGATCGGCAGCGAGCCGTCGGGCTCCAGCCGGAGGCCGGCGCCGAGCGCGCGCAGCCAGGCGCCCTGCGGCCGGTCGCCGCCATAGCCACCGAAAGCGCTGGCCTCCTGCAGGTCGCTGGCGCCGAGGGCGGCGCTCTGGCCGCCGGGGTGCCCCAACTGGTCGCGCACCTCGCCCAACCGCTCGTGCAGCGCGCCGGTTTCCAGCAGCCAGCCGTTCAGCGCGACGAGCTGCGCCGCGACGTAGGGCGTCAGCCGTTCGTCTGCTACCTGCCGGCTCTGCAGGTACCAGATGCCGTCGGGCTCCAGCACCAGGTCGTAGGCGAAGGCGCCCGCCTGGGTCGGCCCGGCGAGGGCGAAGTTGTCCGCCGTGGTGCTGCCCTGCGAGACGTCGATGACGCGGATGCCGCTGCCCTGCGTCGCCGCGCCGGGGCCGTCGGCGTTGGCGATCTCGACCTCGGTGGTGCCGGTTACCGTGCCCTGGATCACCACCACGTCCGAGGGTGAGAGCTCGTCGCCGAGGTAAGTGTCGAGCGCGAGCCGGCCGCCACCGCCGTTGAAGTCGCCGGCGATGGTCAGGGTCTCGAAGGTGCCGGGGTCGCTGTTGAAGGCGCCGGCATCGGCCTCCTGCAGCGAGATGCGCCCGCTGTTGGTCAGCGTGTCGATGCCGAGCCAGCTCTGGCTGCCGATCACCGAGATCAGGCCGGCATTGGTCAGCGTGTCGCCGCCGCTACCAAAGTCGCTGTCGCCCGAGCGCGCGTACCAGGCGCCGCCGACCAGATTGTCGAAGCGGTCGTCGCCGCCGCCCAGCGACAGACGGCCGACGATGAGGCCGCTGCTGTCGATGTCGGCAATGCCGTCGCCGCCCTGGATGGCGAGATCGCTCGCCGCCGACAGGCGCCCGGCGATGGAGACGGTCGCCAGCGGGATCTGCAGGTTGATGCCGCCGCCGCCGCCGCTGCCGCCGACCACGTCGCCTGCACCGGTGATGGCGATGTCCACCGTGCTGTAGCCGGCCACCATATTGGTGATGCCGAAGCTGGCGATGCCGAAGCCGCCGGTGGCATTGCTGGTCGCCGTGCCGGATACGGTGATGGTGCTGGAGCCGCAGCCGTAGGTGATGAGGTCGTCGCAGTTGGTCGAGGTGCGGATGGCGTCGGCCCCATTGCCGGTGACCAGGATGCTGCCACCGGCCAGAACCGCGATGTCGTTGTCGGCTTCGACGCCGAAGCCATAGCTGGCGTAGATGCCATGCGACCCCGCGCCGCTGGTCGTGATGGTGCCGTCGAGCCGCGCGGTGAAGCCGTAGTAGCTGTGCTTGGCATAGATGCCATGAGCCGCGGTGCCTACCGTCACGACGTCGCCGCTCATGTTGACCGCGGTCTCTCCCAGGAAGGCGCGGATGTAGACGCCAGCGGAGTCGTCGCCACGCGTATCGAGCAGACTGTCCACCGTGATGGTCAGCAGCTGAGCGTCGGTCTGCGTATAGACCGCAGAGGAGTTGGTGCCGTAGGTCGTGACCGCGCCGGTGATGGTGGCAAGGCCAGTGCTGACGGCATTCACGTCGATGCCGCGGGCGTGGACGCCATGCGTGGTCACCTGCGCGGAGGATACAAAGTCCAGCACCCCGGTACCGGCGTTGATGCGGATTCCAACGGAGTCGTTCTGCTGCGTGGTGACGGAGCCCGAGATGCGGGCATAGGCGTCGGTCGAAGCGAGAGCGATGCCGGTGCCGGCGCCCAGCATGTTGATGTTGCCCGTCGAGATGAGTCGCGAGGCCTGACCTATGCCGTGACCCGCTGCCAGGATGCCGAAGCCGGTGCCATTGACCGTGATGTCGGCGTCCGAGACCACGGTGACCGGCGCATCGTTCGATCTGGTGAGGATTCCCGACGCCGCGTTGCCGGAGGTCGTGATCGTCACATCGCCGGTGACATTGGTCGTCAGCGATCCCAGGACCATTCCGGCCTGACCGTTGCTGACACCGGCGCTGTTGTCGGCGGCGGTTGTGATGGTCACGGCACCGGCCTGGCCCGCCGCCGCGCCGACATTCAGCGTCAGATCGTCGACCAGATAGGTGATGCCCAGGGGATAGTTCGTGGCGTTGCAGCTGGCCGTGCCGCCGGGCGCCACCACGCCGCATTCGTCATTCGCGCGGGCCGCCGGCACCGCCCCCACCGCCAGCAGCAACAGCAATGCCGAGCCGCCGAGCAGCGCTCTCCGCCGTCCTTTCATGGCATCCCCCATGCCAATGTTCCGGCCGCCGCCGGATGACTGATGTATTATTCATCAGTAGCTATATAGGACTATGGCAATCAGCGGGAGTGACCGCAAGAAAAACCTCGAAGTCAGGAGGGCTTAGACGGCAAGGCCGTGGCCGTGGCCGACGGCGAGGCGCCGGTCAGCCGGCCAGCTTTTCCGTGGTCAGCACCGCTGTCACCTGCGGGATCTGGCGCAGGCAGCGGGCGACGTAGTCGGTGAGCTGCGGATCGAAGCCGGCCACCTGGATGTCCAGCGTCACGGCCTCGCGGCCCTGCCCCTCGGCCTGGGCGAAGAAGCGCTCGGGCACCAGGCCGCGCTTGGCGAAGAGTTCCAGCACGCGGGGCAGCAGACCGGGATCGGCCAGGGCCTGAACGGCGAAACAGGCGACACGCTCGGCGGTGCGCGGACGGACGTGCAGGGCCGCGCCGGACGCGACGGGAAGGGACGCGGTGGGAAGAGACGAGGCGGGAAGGGAGGACATGGATCGACTCCAGAACCGAAACGGACGTCAGACGGAAAAAGCGGGCAAGCCCCCGGTCGCTCAGGCGAGCGCCGGGCCGCTAATTCGAATGATCGTCCGGGTCTGGAAGTGGACCATGCGATGAGACTGCGAGAGCGCCGTGCAGCGGTCAAGCAATTTTATTGCGAGTGCTGCCCCTGCTCCACCGCCTGCTTCAGCGCCGCGGCGACCACGGCCTCGGCCGCCGGGCTGCGGCTGGCGGCGAAGCCGGCGGCGAAGGCCGTGCCGACCGAGGCCAGGGGATAGCGCTGGGCCAGGGCCAGGCCCTCGCCCAGCAGGTCGCGCGGCGCCGGCCGATTGCGCATCCGCACGCGTTCGCGGTGGCGGAGGTAGAACACCAGCGCCGCCGCCTTCAGCAGCAGGATCAGCAGCAGCGAGGCGGCGGTGCAGATCGAAGCGAGGGCCGGCGGCAGGACCAGCAGCCAGGCCGCGTGCAAGGCGCCGGCGACATAGACCAGCGCCAGCACGAGCACGACGGCGGCGAAGAGCGCGAAGGCCAGGACGAACCCGGCCCGGCGCTTGAGTTCGCTGAGATCCCAGCCCATCACGTCGCCCCCCGCCCGCCGCGGGTCAGCGCCCGGTCAGCTTGCCGATCAGCAGGCCGCCCAGGAAGGCGATGAGCAGCGCCGTCAGCGGCTTCTCGGTCACGGCGGCGCTGATCTTCTCGGCACCCTCGCTGACCCGCTCCTTGGCATCGTCGGCGGCGCCCTTCACCTTGTCGTAGGCGCGGTTGCCCTCGCGCGACGCCAGCTTGCGCAGGTCGCCGGCCAGCGCCGCGACGTCGGCGCGCAGGCTCTCCAGGTCGGACTTGAAGTCGATGTCATCGCCATTGGTGCGCGCAGTCGCCATGGATCCCACTCCTTCCCTGTGTCGGACTGCTGGGAGAACGGCCGCCGCGCGGCCAGGGTTCCCATAAGCCACGGGAAAGACCACGCGGGCCTGCAGTCATGCGCAGCTTGGCACCACCGTGCCCGCCCGGGCGATGATCCAGATCAAGGGCCTACCAGTTGAAGCGGACGGCGAGGCTGCCCTCGAAGCCGCTGCTGGTGGAGCCGAAGCCGTAGTTGAGGTCGGCCACCAGGGCGAAGCGCCCGTCGGCCGAGACGGCCTCCAGGCCGCCACCCACCTGGCCGGCCGTGCCGGAGAGGTCGCTGACCAGCGTCGTGCCGGTCGCCACCGCCGTGCTCTCGCCGGCGAACTCGTGCAGCAGCGCCAGTTCCAGGTAGGGCGCGATGCGGCTGCCGTCATCCAGGGTGAAGAGGGTCCCGGCCCGGGCGCCGAGGCGCCCCTTGACCGAGGTGCCATCCTCGAGGTCGATGGTCGCCCCGCCGCCGTCGGTGAAGTCGTCCGCCGTGGCCCGGGCCCAGGTGATCTGCGCCTGCGGCTCGATGTAGAAGCCGTCCAGGTCGAAGCGCCAGCCGCCCTCCAGCGACAGGCCCCAGGTGGTGACGTCGCTATCGGCGTCGGTCAGGCTCGCCGGCTGGCGGAAGGTCGCCTCGGCGAGGTCGACCTTGACCACGCCGTCGAGGTGCAGCGGGCCATCGAGGTAGGTGACGTAGGCGCCGAGGCTGGTGCCCTCCAGTTCCACCTTGCCGTCGCTGCCGTCGATGTCCGCCGTGCTGCCGAAGCGCCCGACGAAGAGGCCGCCGAGCAGGCGGTCGCCCTCGCTCACGAGATCGCGCAGCCCAATGTCGAAGCCGGCCTGCAGGCCGCTGGTGTCCTGGTCGAAGCTGGTCCCTTCGCTGGGGTCGAGCGAGAGATCGCTCCAGAAGGCATGGGCCCAGCCGCCGCCGGTCAGGTTGCCATGTCCCGGCCGGCCCTCGGCCAGATCCGCCACGCCCAGCGAGGCCGTCTGCCCTGTCTCCGCCCCGGCCGCCTGGCGCAGCGCCGCCAGGCGCTCGTGCAGCGGGCCGAGGCCGGCCTGCCAGGCGACCAGCGCGCTCGACAGCAGCACGGGATAGTCGTCGGCGCCGCTGAAGGGGCTGGAGCGCAGGAACCACTGCCGCCCCTCTTCCACCAGGGTGTACTGCAACGCGCCGAAGATCACCGGCTGGGCCAGCGACAGCGAGAGGTCGCCGCTCGCCGCCGCGGCGTCGACCACCAGGATGCCCTGGCCCGTGGTGCCGCCGCCCAGTCCGCCGACATTGTTGATCGCCACGCGCCCGCTGCCCGACACGCTGCCGGTGAAGACCACGAGGTCCGAGGGCGAACCGTCGACGTCGACCACCGTGTCCAGCGCGATGATGCCGTTCTGCCCGACATAGTCGCCGGCGAAGGTGAAGGTGGAGAAGACCGTCAGGTCGCTGTCGAAGGCGCCGGCGTCGCCCTCCTGCAGCGACAGGCGACCGGCGTTGGCGAAGCTCTCCAGGTCGCTCCAGTTCTGCGTGCCGTCGATGGCCACGATCGCGCCGGCGCGGTTCGTCAGGCTGTCGCTCCCGGCACCGAAGGCCACCTGGCCGCCGCGCGCGACCCAGAGGCCACCAGACTGGTTGTCGAAGGAGTCGGTCCCTTCGAAGAGCTCGACGAAACCGACGATGATGCCGCGGTTCTGGATGCGCTCGCTCGACAGGTCGCCGGAAATCCCCTTGACGGCCCGATCGCTGAGAGCGGTCACCAGGCCCTGGTTCGCCAGCAGGGGAGAGCCGCCGAGACGCTGCGACAGTGTCACCCCTGCGCCGACGCCGCTGCCGCCCTGCACGCTGCCGCTCGCAGTGACCGTGACCGTTGCCCCTCCTTCGCTCAGGGCTCTGACGCCCAAGGCATCGATGCCGCTGGCGGTCACGCTGCCGGCGACCAGCACGGAGACCGCGCCGGCGTCACTGCCAAGGGTAATGGCGTCGACGCCATGGCCCTCGAGTCCGCCGACGGTCACCGTGCCGTTGACGGTGACGGCGCCACCGTCATTGAAGTAACCAAGGACCCCGCGGCTGGTCGGGGCAGTCACGTCGCCATTGATAACAATGCTGGACCCGGCAATGCCGCCCAGCATGGCGACGCCCGCCGCGGAACCGGTGGCCACGATGCTGCCCGACTGCACGATGGTGTAGAGCGAGGTGGCAGTGGTGAAGGGGCCGACGAAGATCCCGGCATCGATGTTCTCGCCGCTGTTGGTGCTGTGGACGGTGATGTCGGCCGACGAGTTGATGGAGATGGTCCCGCTTACGCTCTGCGCATAGATGCCGCTGGAGTTGTCCCCGTTGGTGGTGATGCTGCCCGCGATGTTGGCGACGATGTCGCCGCTATTGGTCGCGATCCGGACGCCATCGCGGTCATCGTGGGTGACGTTGATCGTCACGTTGTCGCCGACATTCAGGTACTGATCGCCGTTGGCGCTCGGCGTATCGGTGGTATCCCCCATCCGGATGCCGTGGACGGTAAAGCCGGTGTTGATGGTCACCGGGGCGTTCTGCCCGGCGGGCGCGCCCACGTTCACCGTGATGGCGTCGATGCCGTACTGGATGCCGTTGGAATAGAGCGTGTCGTCGCAGGTGGCCGTGCCAGCGTTCGGCACCATGCCGCACTCGTTGATTGCCAGGGCCGGCAGAGCGGGCAGGCCCAGCGCCACGGCACAACAGCCCAACAGCAGCCGTCGGCGCGTGCCGCGCCCCGAAGTCACCCGTTTCGCCATGGACGTCCCCCTGCCAGCGCTGGGCGAAGCGCATGCGGCACGGTCCGGCCACCCGCGAGCGCTTCGCAAACCCTGCGGCACGCTAGCGCCCTCCGGGTAGACCCGCCCGCATATTCTCTTAATTGCTGTGGAAGCGCAGGCGCTTAGCCCGCCGGGCGAAAGACGCGATCCGGCGGCCCTCGCAGCGCGCCTAGCCGAGGCTAGGCGGCCCGGAGAGTCCCGCGCGCCACGATCTCGGCCACGTCGGCCATGATGCCGGTGAGGTCGAAGTCCTTCGGCGTATAGACCGCGGCGACGCCGGCGGCCTTGAGGCGCGCCGCGTCCTCCGGCGGGATGATGCCGCCCACCACCACCGGCAGGTCGGCGAGGCCGAGCTTCTTCAGGCGCACCAGCACCTCCTCGACCAGCACCAGGTGCGAGCCGGAGAGGATGGAGAGGCCGACGACGTGCACGCCCTCCTCCAGCGCCGCGCCGGCGATCTGTGCCGGGGTCAGGCGGATGCCCTCGTAGACCACCTCGAAGCCGCAGTCGCGGGCCCGCACCGCCACCTGCTCGGCGCCGTTGGAATGCCCGTCGAGGCCCGGCTTGCCGACCAGCATCTTCGGCCGCCGGCCCAGGCGCTGCGCCAGCTCGGCCACGCGCTCGCGCACGCGCTGCACGCCGTCGAGCGCGGCCGAGGGCAGCCCGGCGCCGACGCCGGTCGGCGCGCGGTACTCGCCATAGACCTGGCGCAGGGCCTGGCCCCATTCGCCGGTGGTGACGCCGGCATGGGCGCAGGCGATCGAGGGCTCCATGACGTTCCGGCCCTCGGCCGCCGCTGCCTTCAGCGCCTCCAGCGCGGCGGCGACCTTGGTGGCGTCGCGCCCCTCGCGCCAGGCCTCGAGGCGCCGGATCTGCTCCGCCTCGGCGGCGGGGTCGACGGTCATGGCGCCGCCGTCCTCGGCGCCGGCGGTCAGCGGCGAGGGCTCGCTCTCGGTATAGGCGTTGACGCCGACCACGATCTGCTCGCCGGCCTCGATGGCCTGCAGGCGGCGGGTCGCGCTCTCGACCAGCGCACGCTTCATGTAGGCGCTCTCGACCGCGGCGATGGCACCGCCCATCTCGTCGATGCGCTTGAGCTCGGTCAGCGCGGCGGCCTTCAGCTCCGCCACCTTGGCGGCGATCACCGGCGAGCCGTCGAAGAGGTCGCCGTACTCCAGGAGGTCGGTCTCGTAGGCGACGATCTGCTGCAGGCGCAGCGACCACTGCTGGTCGAAGGGGCGCGGCAGGCCCAGCGCCTCGTTCCAGGCCGGCAGCTGCACGGCGCGGGCGCGCGCGTTCTTCGACAGCACGACGGCCAGCATCTCCAGCAGGATGCGATAGACGTTGTTCTCCGGCTGCTGCTCGGTGAGGCCGAGCGAGTTCACCTGCACGCCGTAGCGGAAGCGCGTCAGCTTCTCGTCGGTGACGCCGTAGCGCGTGGCGCAGAGCTCGGACCAGAGCTCGGCGAAGGCGCGCAGCTTGCAGATCTCGGTGACGAAGCGCACGCCGGCATTGACGAAGAAGGAGATGCGGCCGACCACCTGGGGGAAGACCGCGGCCGGCACCTGCCCGCCGGCCTTGACCGCGTCCAGCACGGCGACGGCGGTGGCCAGGGCGAAGGCCAGCTCCTGCACCGGCGTCGCGCCGGCCTCCTGCAGGTGGTAGCTGCAGACGTTGGTCGGGTTCCACTGCGGCACCTCGCCCACCGTGAAGGCGATGACGTCGCCGGTCAGCTTCAGCGATTCGCGCGGCGGGAAGATGTAGGTGCCGCGCGACAGGTACTCCTTGATGATGTCGTTCTGCGTCGTGCCCTGCAGCCTGGCGCGCGCTACGCCCTGGTCCTCGGCCGCGGCGATATAGAGCGCCAGCAGCCAGGGCGCCGTGGCGTTGATCGTCATCGAGGTGTTCATGCGGTCGAGCGGGATGCCGTCCAGCAGGGTGCGCATGTCGCCCAGGTGGCTGACCGGCACGCCGACCTTGCCGACCTCGCCGCGCGCCAGCACATGGTCGCTGTCGTAGCCGGTCTGCGTCGGCAGGTCGAAGGCGATGGACAGTCCCGTCTGGCCCTTGGCGAGATTCTTGCGATAGAGCGCGTTGGAGGCCGCCGCGGTCGAGTGCCCGGCGTAGGTCCGCATCAGCCACGGCTTGTCGGCGAGGGGCTTTTCGCGTTGCGGCGCACCCGCGGGCGTCTTCGGTTGCTCGCTCATGGTCGATCCTCCGCCGGCACAAAATCGCAATTATATTGCGTGGTTCGTCCTCATGGAGAAAGAACCATAAATTTGTGCGTTGCAAAAGCCCTTTCGCATGGGCTAAGAGTCAATCTTGTTGCAGTGCGGTAGTACGCGCAAGGGGACTTAAGTCAGAAGCCCCGGCCCATGCATTTGGGGGCGGCGACCGCGCCCAGGGATCCGAAGGAGCAACTCCATGTCCGAAGCCGCCAACGCCCTCTCGCCCAACGTCGTGCCGCTGCGCGCCGCCCAGCCCGTGAAGGACCTCTACGAGGTCGGCGAGATTCCGCCGATGGGGCATGTGCCGAAGAAGATGTACGCCTGGGCGATCCGGCGCGAGCGTCACGGCGAGCCCGAGAAGGCCATGCAGGTCGAGGTGCTGCCGACGCCCACGCTCGACAGCCACGACGTGCTGGTCATGGTGATGGCGGCGGGCGTCAACTACAACGGCGTCTGGGCCGGCCTCGGCAAGCCGATCAGCCCCTTCGACGTGCACAAGGCCGAGTTCCACATCGCCGGCTCCGACGCCGCCGGCATCGTCTGGGCGGTGGGCAGCGCGGTGAAGCGCTGGAAGGTCGGCGACGAGGTGGTCGTCCACTGCAATCAGGACGACGGCGACGACGAGGAGTGCAACGGCGGCGACCCGATGTTCAGCCCCAGCCAGCGCATCTGGGGCTACGAGACGCCGGACGGCTCCTTCGCGCAGTTCTGCCGCGTGCAGGACCGCCAGCTCATGCACCGTCCCAAGCACCTGACCTGGGAGGAGAGCGGCTGCTACACCCTGACGCTCGCCACCGCCTACCGCATGCTCTTCGGCCACCGGCCGCACATCCTGCGCCCCGGCCACAACGTGCTGGTCTGGGGCGCCTCGGGCGGCCTCGGCTCCATGGCGGTGCAGCTCATCGCCACCGCCGGCGCCAATGCCATCGGCGTGATCAGCGACGAGTCCAAGCGCGACTTCGTGCTCTCGCTCGGCGCCAAGGGCGTGATCAACCGCAACGACTTCAACTGCTGGGGCCAGCTGCCGCCGGTCAACGACCAGGGCGGCTATGGTGCCTACATGAAGGAATGCCGCAAGTTCGGCGCCGCCATCTGGCAGATCACCGGCAAGGGCAACGACGTCGACTTCGTGTTCGAGCACCCGGGCGAGCAGACCTTCCCGGTCTCCTGCTTCGTGGTGAAGCGCGGCGGCATGGTGGTGTTCTGCGCCGGTACCACCGGCTACAACCTGACCTTCGACGCCCGCTTCGTCTGGATGCGGCAGAAGCGCATCCAGGGCAGCCACTTCGCCAACCTGCTGCAGGCCGCCCAGGCCAACAACCTGGTGGTCGAGCGCCGCATCGACCCCTGCATGAGCGAGGTCTTCGCCTTCCACGACATCCCGCGCGCCCACACCAAGATGTGGAAGAACCAGCACAAGCCCGGCAACATGGCGGTGCTGGTGCAGGCCAAGCGGCCCGGCCTGCGCACCCTGGAGGACGCGATCGAGGCCTAGGGCCCGGGCGGACGCCACGGAAGGATCGGACAAGGCCGCTGGGAGCAACGCATGCGCTGCACCGCGGCCTTGTTTATTGGCATGATCCTGCTCGCCGGCTGCGCGGCCGAGCCGGCGCCGCCACCCGTGGTGGCCGAGCCGCCCGCGCCGGAGCCGCCGAAGGCCTGCGTCAATCCCGACCTGGAGTCTTCGCCCGGGGGAGCGATGATCACCTTCTCGACACCGATGATTCCCGGCCAGGCGGTGACCATCGCCGCGGTCGGCGACGTGCTGATGCACGATCCGCTGCAGGCCTATGCCGCCAAGCAGCCCGACGGCTTCCGCAGCCAGCTCGCCCGCGTCGCCGACCTGCTGCGCGCCGCCGACCTCACCTTCGCCAACCTGGAAGGGCCGGCGGCGGCCAACGTCTACAACACGGGGCGCGAGGCGAAGGAGCCGGCGGGGCGCTACGACGGGCGCGTCTACAGCGGCTATCCCATGTTCAACTACCACCCCTCGCTGGTGGCGGACCTGAAGGACGCCGGCATCGACGTGCTGCTGACGGCGAACAACCACGCCCTGGACCGCCAGTCGCTCGGCGTCGACCGCACCATCGAGGCGATCCAGGCCGCCGGCCTGCCCTATACCGGCACGCGCCACCGCGGCCAGATGGACGCGCCCTGGTACGCCGTGACGCCGGCGACGGTCGGCGGCGTCACCTACAACGTCGCCTGGCTCGGCTGCACCTACGGCACCAACGAGATCCCCGACCCGAACCACCAGGTGCTGTTCTGCTACGAGCAGCAGGACGAGGTGCTGACGACGATCCGCGCACTGGCGGCGCGGCCGGACATCGCCGCGGTCTTCCTGGTGCCGCACTGGGGCCGCGAGTATCGCCACGACCCCAACCCGCCGCAGCGCAAGCTGGCGCTGGCGGCGCTGGAGGCCGGCGCCACCGGCGTCATCGGCACGCACCCGCACGTGCTGGAGCCCTTCGAGACCTACAAGACGAGCGACGGGCGCGAGACCTTCGTCGCCTACTCGCTCGGCAACTTCATCTCCGGCCAGTCGTCGCTGGCGCGCCGCACCTCGGTCATCCTGCTGCTGGCGCTGATGCCGGACGGCCACGGCAAGCTCGCGATGAGCGACCTGCGCTTCATCCCGACCCACGTGGTGCCCGAGGACGGCGGCTACTTCGTCGAGGCCATCGACCGCGCGGGACGCGGCCTCAAGAGCCGCGAGCTGGCACTGCAGTTCCTGCCCGCCGGCAACCTGCACCCGCCCACCACGCCCTACTGGACCGGCGCCGCCTGCAAGGCGGACGGGACCTCCTAGCCGCCGCCACCGCCGAGGAGCAAGCATGACCACCCTGCTGACCCAGGCCCGCGAAGCCCTCGCCGCCGTCGAACGCCATGCCGAGGCGGCGCGCCAGTCGCTGCGCGCGCTGGTCGCCCCGGCCGGCAAGCTCGACGCCGCGCTGCTGGAGCGGCACCAGGTGGCGGCGCACGGCCTCGCCTGGACCATGACCTATGCCACGGCGCTGCGCGAGCTGCTGGCCTGGGCCGAGCGCCTCGGCGACCTCGGCGAGACGGAAGCGCTGATCCTGACCATCGGCTTCGGCGAGTACCTGGCGCAGCTCCGGGGCGGCCTGCCGATGAGCCAGGGCGAGATCCTGCGGCCCGGCGACCTCGGCCTCGCCACCGGGCCCGAGGGCGCGGCGGTCGAGGCGCAGATCGCCGCCGGCGGCGCGGCGGCGCGGGCGCGCCTGGCGGCGCTGCTGCCGGCCGGCTTCGGCGACGCCGCCTATGGCGACGAGACCCTGACCCTGATCCGCGACCAGTTCCGCAAGTTCGCCGACGAGCACGCCGAGGCGGCGCACGAGTGGCACCGCAAGGACGAGCTGATCCCCATCGAGGTGGTGCAGGAGCTGGCCGACCTCGGCGTCTTCGGCCTCACCATCCCCGAGGCGCACGGCGGCAGCGGCCTCGGCAAGCTCGCCATGTGCGTGGTGACCGAGGAGCTGTCGCGCGGCTACATCGGCCTCGGCTCGCTCGGCACGCGCAACGAGATCGCCGGCGAGCTGATCCGCAGCGGCGGCACGCCGGCGCAGAAGGAGAAGTACCTGCCGCGCCTGGCCAGCGGCGAGATCCTGCCGACCGCGGTCTTCACCGAGCCGGGCACCGGCAGCGACCTCGGCAGCCTGAAGACCCGCGCGGTCAAGGAGAACGGCCACTACCGCGTCACCGGCAACAAGACCTGGATCACCCACGCCAGCCGCAGCGACCTCATGACCCTGCTGGTGCGCACCGATCCGGCGAGCAAGGACTACCGCGGCCTTTCCATGCTGCTGGCCGAGAAGCCGCGCGGCACGGCGGCCGAGCCCTTCCCGGCCGCCGGCATGACCGGCGGCGAGATCCGCGTGCTGGGCTATCGCGGCATGAAGGAGTACGAGCTGGGCTTCGACGGCTTCGCCGTGCCGGCCGAGAACCTGCTGGGTGGCGTCGAGGGCGAGGGCTTCAAGCAGCTCATGGCGACCTTCGAATCGGCGCGCATCCAGACCGCCGCGCGCGCCGTCGGCGTGGCGCAGAACGCGCTGGAGCTCGGGCTCGCCTACGCGCAGGAGCGGGTGCAGTTCGGCAAGGCGCTGCTGCACTTCCCGCGCGTCGGCGTGAAGCTCGCCATGATGGCGGTGGAGACCATGATCGCCCGCCAGCTCACCTGGTTCGCCGCGCGCGAGAAGGACCAGGAGCGGCGCTGCGACATCGAGGCCGGCTACGCCAAGCTGCTGGCCGCGCGCGTCGCCTGGGCCAACGCCGACAACGCGCTGCAGATCCACGGCGGCAACGGCTACGCCGAGGAATACCGCATCAGCCGTGTGCTCTGCGACGCCCGCATCCTCAACATCTTCGAGGGCGCGGCCGAGATCCAGGCGCAGGTCATCGCCAGAGGCCTGTTGAGCGGCGGGCGCAATTGAAGCGACGGCCCGACACCGCCATCCTGCCTGCCATGACGCCTCTGTCGACCCCGCCCCGCCTCGTCATCTTCGATTGCGACGGCGTGCTGGTGGACAGCGAGCCGATCGGCAGCCGCGTGTTCGCCGAGCAGCTCCGGGCGCATGGCTATGCCTGCGACACGGCCAGCGTGCACCGGCGCTTCGTCGGGCAGAACCTGCCGACGGTGCTGCGCACCCTGGCGGCCGAGGAAGGCTGGACCGCGCCGGAAGACTTCCCGACCCGGGTGCGCGCGGCGACCCTGGCGGCGCTGAACGCCGAGGGCGTGCTGCCGATCCCCGGCATCGTCGCGGCGCTGGACGCCATCGAGGGCGCCGGCCTCGCCACCTGCGTCGCCTCTTCCGGCCGCTTCGAGAAGATGCGCACCACCCTGGGCCTCACCGGCCTGCTGCCGCGCTTCGAGGGGCGGCTCTTCAGCGCGCACCAGGTGGCCGAGGGCAAGCCGGCGCCGGACCTCTTCCTCTTCGCCGCCGCGCAGATGGGCGTGACGCCGGCCGCCTGCGTGGTGGTGGAGGATTCGCCGGCCGGACTGCGGGCGGCGCGGGCCGCCGGCATGCCCGCCGTGGCCTATGCCGGCGGTCCGGCCGAGCAGGCGCTGCTGGCGGGCCTCGGCGACTGGACGCTGGAGGACATGGCGCGGCTGCCTGCGCTGCTTGGTCTCTGACCAAGCCGCCCGCAACGGTGGCAGGATGGCAGCGATGAGCCAGCCGCCAGCCAGCCCACCCTCATCCAGCCAGTCGCACTCGCCCTTCCAGTCGGTCGCCGTCGAGGCGGTCTTTCCCACGCCGCTCTGGCTGGTCGACCTGGCCCCGGCGGTGGCCGAGCCGCTGAACCGGCGCCTCGTCGCCGCGATCCTCGGCCTGATCGAGCCGCGCCGCGCCCTGCCGCCCGGGGCCAACTGGCAGACCGATCCGGTGATCCACCGCCGGCCGGAGTTCGCCGAGGTCTGCCAGCTGGTGCTGCAGGCGGCGAAGGGCGCGCAGACCTTCCTGAAGGTCAGCGGCGGGACGCTGGCGATCACCGGCGCCTGGGCCAACGTCAATCCGCCCGGCGGCCTCAACTCGGCGCACGGCCACCCGAACAACTGGCTGAGCGCGGTCTACTATGTGCAGATCCCGCCCGGCACCGGCGCCATCCGCTTCGCCGACCCGCGCCCGCAGGCGCAGGTGCTGATGCCGCCGGTCAGCGAGCGCACGAGCTTCACGGCGAACGACATCACGGTGGAGGCGAAGCCCGGCCGCCTGGTGCTGTTCCCCGGCTGGCTGCTGCATTCCGTGCCGGTCAACCGCAGCCAGCAGGAGCGCATCTCGCTCGCCTTCAATCTCATGTTCCGCGACTTCACCGACAAGATGGCGGCGCCGCTCTGGCAGGGCACCGCGCCGCTGAAGGACTAGCGGACGCGCTGCGCCACGATGTCGAGATCGACGTTCCGCAGGCGGTTCTGGTCGAGCACCTCCAGGGCGGTGCGCTTGGGTTCCTCATTCTGGCTGATGGTCATCAGCACGAAGCGGCTCGCGTCCTGGCCGATGACCTGCCAGGTGCCGCGATACGCCGTGACATAGGGATAGGACTGCCCGCCACCGGGGCTCGGCAGATGGACGGTCTGCCGCCCGGCGAAGGTGCCGTCGGCCCGATAGGTCGTCTCCACGGTGATGTGATAGTAGACGCCGTTCACCACCATGGGACCGTCGAGATACCAGGTGCCCGCCAAGTAGGCCTTGAACTCCTGGTCGAGCAGGTCCTGCTCGTTGGGTGCCGGCGGCGGCGCCTCCGCGGCCTGTGGTGCGACGGCGACCAGCAGGTCCGCCAGTTCGGGCAGGTCGCGCAGGCGCGCCCACTCCGCCATGCCCTGCCTCCAGACCGCGGTGCCGCCATTGATCTCGCCCCGGGCTGCCATCTCGCGGAGCTGCGAAAGGGTATAGGGCCCCAGCGCCTGGCCCTTGGGGCTGACGTACCACTCCGCCACCTCCTGCGTGGCTGGGGGCGCGGCCTCCTCTGGCGGTGGCGGGGGTGGCGGCGTGGCGGGACCGGATGGCTGCGGAACCTGCAGCGGCACATCCGCTGCGAGGGCTGGCGCTGCCGGCGGGAGGAGCCCCAGCGCCAGCAGCAGGAACAGGATGGGCGTCACGCGCGTCGTGCTGGGCATCGGTCGGCCTCCATGAATGTGCGTGGCGCCCGCTGGCGCCGGCTTCCTCTCCTTCGCACCGGTTGCTGATACCCGGCGCCTGCCTCGTGCGCCGCCCCTGCGGCGCGCGCTCTCCAGGACCTTGGCAGGCTATCGGTTGGGGTGAGCGGAGTCACCCCTGGCGGCGGCGCAGCGTGGCCTGCTTCACAGAACCCGCTGCTACGTCCGCTTCCGTGCCTTCCAGGCCTGGTACTCGGCGGCGGTCGACTCGTCCGGCGGATAGGTGCCGACCAGGCCGCGGCCGGACTGCAGCAGCTCCAGGATGAAGGGCTCTTTCGCCGCCTGCTCCAGCGCCGCTTCGGCGACCTCGGCGGCGAGGGCGCGCGGCACGACGATGGCGCCGTCGCCGTCGCAGACCATGAGGTCGCCCGGCACCACCGTCACTTCGCCGCAGCCGATCGGCAGGCCGTGGTCGAGGTAGTGCAGCCCGTGGATCGAGGCCGGCGCGGCCAGCCCGGCGCTGAACACCGGCAGGCCGACGGCGCGCAGCCCCTCGCCGTCGCGCACCGGCGTGTCGGTGACGAAACCGGCGGCGCCCAGCATCTTGAGGCGCGTGGCGTACATGTCGCCGATCAGGCCCATGGAGCGGCAGCCGCGACCGTCGGCGACCACGACGGCACCGGCCGGCGTCGCCTCCAGCGCCTCGCGCAGCGATCCCGGCGCCTGGTAGCTCTCGGCCGTCGCCAGGTCCTCGCGCGCCGGGCTGAAGCGCAGCGTCGCGGCCGGCCCGGCACAGCGCCAGCCAGGGAAGAGCGGCGCCACACCTTGCAGCCAGCAGCGCCAGAGGCCGCGGCGATTGAGCTGCCAGGTGACCGTCGCGGTACCGGCGGTCAGCAGCGCCTGGGCGATGTCGTGGGTCTCGTCGCTCATGCTCCCTCTCCTCGCAGCGTGGCGGCGCGCGCCAGCAGCGTCTCGGCGTTGCGCAGGGTCGGCACCTCCAGCAGGTGACCGTCCAGCTCCGCCCGCCCCTCGCCCCGCGCCCGCGCGGCGGAGAAGGCGGCGACCATGCGCCGGGCCGCAGCCACCGCATCGGGCGAGGGCGTGAAGGCGGCGTTGATGCCGGCGGCGTGACCGGGGTCGACCAGCGACTTCGCGGTCATGCCCAGCGCCGCGGCATCGCCGGCCTGGCGTACCGCGCCATCGGCATCGGCGAAGGTATAGGGATAGTCGATGGAGAGCCTGCCGGCGGCGACACAGGCGGCGTGGAAGAAGGCGCGGGCGAAGGCCAGCTCGCCGCCGCTGCGCGTGCGCGGCGCGCCGAGATCCGTCGCCAGGTCCTCGCTGGCCAGCAGGCAGGCGATGACGCGGCCACTGGCGGTGGCGATGGCCTGGGTCTGGAACAGCGCCGCCGCGCTCTCGATGTTGGGAACCAGCCGCGTCGTGCCCTCGGCGATGGCGTTCCGCCGCTCCTCCGCGCTGACTGCCTGGTCCAGCACCAGGATGTCGTCCGGGCTGCGCACCTTGGGCAGCAGGATCGCCGCCGGGCGGGCCGGCATGACGGCGGCGAGGTCGTCGCGCCCGTCGCCGGCCAGCGGATTGACCCGCGCGGTCGGCTGGATGCCGGCGGCGCGCCAGGATTCCAGGATGGCGACGGCGGCGGCGCGCGCGGCGGGACGCTCGGCCGGCGGAGTGAAGTCCTCGAACTCCAGGATCGCGGCATCGGCGCCGCTGCCCGGCACGCGGGCGAGGCGGGCGGCGTCGGTGCCGCCGACAAAGAGCCAGGAACGGCAGAGGTGAAGCGGAAGCATGGCGGGGCTGAGACTAGGCCGCTGCGAACGCGCCTGTCACGCCGCGCTGCCGGGATCGAGCGGGAAACGCGCGAGATCGCGCGCCCGGTCCGGCTGCCGGCGCAGCAGGTGGTAGCGCAGCAGGTCCGCCGAGGCCCGGCGCAGGAGGAAGAGGCTCCAGCGCAGGTGCCGGGCCTCGCCGCTGCGCAGGAAGGCGCGCAGCGCCCGGCCGGCCACCTTGAGGTCGCGCAAGGGCCGGAACCAGCGCATGTAGTAGCGATGCGCAGCGGCCAGCAACGCCTCCTCGCGCGCATCCGCGGCCGGCCAGAGGCACCAGCGGCGACGGAAGCGGTGATAGGCATCCGCCGGCAGGTGCGGCAGCCGCGCCTCGCCGCCCCGCGTGACCTGCCGGACATGATGGCGCTTCAGATAGAGCGCGCGCGGCTCGAAGCAGACGCGGCCGCGCAAGGCGATCTGGCACAGGAAGTCGGTGTCCTCGTGCGGCGAGAAGTCCCGCACCCAGCCTCGCGTGGCTTCGTAGGCGTCACGACGGAAGAGGGCGAAGGGGCCCTGAGCCGTTGCACAGTAGAAGGCGACGAAGGGCGTATCGACCGCCTGCCTGCGAAGGTCACGCGGCCAGCCGAGCAGACCCGGCACGATGCGCGAGCGGCGGGCGATCCCCTGGTCCCTGCCAGCCTCGTCGATCACGCGGAAGGCACAGGTCGCGGCGACGGCCGACGGCGTGTCGTCGAGGCGCCGCACCATGGCCTCGAGGAACGCGGGGTCCCACGCATCGTCGCCATCCAGCACGCAGACGAATTCCGCCTCCGGCGGGCAGCAGGCGAAGCCGGCGTTCCGCGCATCGCCGACGCCGCCATTCGCCTTGCCGAGCACCGAGAGGCGCGGCTCGGCGGCGGCCAGGGCGCGGGCCACGGCGAGCGACTCGTCGGGGCTGCCGTCGTCGACGATGACGCCCTGCCAGTCGGCCAGTCGCTGGGCCGTCATGCTGGCGACCGTCGCCGGCAGGAAGCGGGCGTGGCGATAGCAGGTGACGATGACGAAAACGCGCGCCATGGGCCCCCCGCGCTGCGGCGCCGGCCCGCTGCGACACGCTGTCAGGCCTGGAGCCGAGACTAGGCCGCCGCGCTGGAGCCTGTCACCCTGGCGCGCTAAGGTCCGGCCGTCACAAGCCCGGCCGACAGAGCGAGGAACCAGGACTCATGGCTGACGCCAGCTACGACGTGATCGTGATCGGTGCCGGGCCCGGCGGCTATGTCTGCGCCATCCGCGCGGCGCAGCTCGGCCTCAGGACCGCCTGCGTGGAGGACCGCGCGACCCTGGGCGGCACCTGCCTCAACGTCGGCTGCATTCCGTCGAAGGCGCTGCTGCAGGCCTCGGAGAAGTTCGAGGAGGCGCTGCACGGCCTGGCCGGCTTCGGCGTCAAGGTGGGGGAGGTGAAGCTCGACCTGCCCACCATGATGGGCCACAAGGACAAGGTCGTTGAGTCCAACGTCAAGGGCATCGAGTTCCTGTTCAAGAAGCACAAGATCGACTGGCTGAAGGGCCGCGGGTCGATCAAGGCGCCGGGCACGGTCAGCGTCGGCGGCCAGGACTACGCGACGAAGTCCATCGTCATCGCCACCGGCTCGACCCACATCGACCTGCCGAACGTGCCGGTCGACGAGAAGGTCATCGTCTCTTCCACCGGCGCGCTGGCGCTCGGCGAAGTGCCGAAGTCCATGGTGGTGATCGGCGGTGGCTATATCGGGCTCGAGCTCGGCTCGGTCTGGCAGCGCCTCGGCGCCAAGGTGACGGTGGTCGAGTTCCTCGACCGCCTGGTGCCCGGCATGGACGCCGAGCTGGCGCGCTTCTTCCAGCGCACGCTGACCAAGCAGGGCATGGCCTTCAAGCTGGGCAGCAAGGTCACCAAGGCCGTGCCGGGCAAGGAGGGCGTGACCCTGACGGTGGAGCCGGCGAAAGGTGGCGAGGCGGTCGAGCTGAAGACCGACGTCGTGCTGGTCGCGGTCGGCCGCAAGCCCATGACCGAGGGCCTGGGCCTGAAGGAGGCCGGCGTGGCGCTGGACGAGCGCGGCCGGGTCAAGGTCGACGGCGGCTTCAGGACCAGCGTCGCCGGCATCTACGCCATCGGCGACGTGATCGCCGGCCCCATGCTGGCGCACAAGGCCGAGGAGGAGGGCGTGGCCGTGGCCGAGATCCTGGCCGGCCAGCACGGCCACGTGAACTACGAGACCGTGCCGGGCATCGTCTACACCTGGCCCGAGGTGGCCACGGTCGGCCGCACCGAGGAGCAGCTCAAGGAGGCCGGCATCGACTACAAGGTCGGCAAGTTCCCCTTCACCGCCAACGGCCGTGCCCGCGCCATGCAGGCGACCGACGGCTTCGTGAAGATCCTGGCCGACGCCAAGACCGACCGCATCCTGGGCGCGCACATCCTGGGGCCCGAGGCCGGCACGCTGATCCACGAGGTCGTCGTCGCCATGGAGTTCGGCGGCTCGGCCGAGGACCTGGCGCGCTCCTTCCACGGCCACCCGACCCTGAACGAGGCGGTCAAGGAAGCCGCCCTCGCCGTCGCCGGCCGGCCGATTCACATCTGAAAGATCCGAGGGCGCTCGCGGTTCCCATGAGTCGTCTTGACACCTTGCCCTTCAAGGTATAGACCCTCGACCCATGTCCCGCGTCACCGCCCGCGCCATCCCCCGCCCGACGGCCGACTTCGGCGATGCGGGCTATTGGGCCGGCACGATCAAGATGAGCCTGTCGAAGCTTTTCATCCTGGCGGCGCTGCACGAGAAGCCACTGCACGGCTATGAGATCGCGCGCAGCGTCGAGCGCTCGACCAGGGGCTGCTGCTCGCCGACCGAGGGCACGATCTATCCGGCCCTGCGCGAGTTCGAGGCCGGCGGCTACGTCACGGTCGAGGAGAGCGTGGTGCAGGGGCGCGGGCGCAAGACCTATAGCCTGACCGACAGGGGCCGCCAGGCCTTCAAGGTCGGCATGGAGGCCTGGGCCGACGCGACCCGCGCGCTGACCGACACGGCCGCCGCGGTGGAGCGGCGCGGCTGGGGCTGCTGCGGCTGAGTTTTTTTCGCTGGATACCTCGATCAACGATGCATCGAGGCATGAGGAGGGAGAGGGCCATGTCCTGCTGTGGGTCCAAGGCCGGCGCCGCGCCGGGTGCAAGCTGCCCCGCACCGGCGCCAAAGACGCTGCCGGTCGCGGTGATCGGCGCCGGTCCGGTCGGCCTCGCCGCCGCGGTCGAGCTGCTGGGCCAGGGGCTGACGCCGCTGGTGCTGGAGGCCGGGCCCGGCCCCGGCACGCACCTGCTCGACTGGGGCCATGTGCAGTTCTTCTCGCCCTGGCGCTATTCGCTGCACCGCCCCTCGGTCGCGCTGCTGCGGGACGCGGGCTGGCGCCTGCCGGACCCCGAGGCCTTTCCCACCGGCGCCGAGCTGGTGCGGGACTATCTCGCGCCGCTGGCGGCGCTGCCGCTGCTGGCGCCGCATCTCCGCTTCGGCCAGCGGGTCACCGCCGTGGCACGCGCCGGCAACGGCAAGCTGCGCGACGCCGGGCGCGAGGCGCAGCCCTTCGAGATTCGGACGCAGGACGCCGACGGCCGCGAACGGCGCTTCCTGGCGCGCGCGGTGATCGACGCCACCGGCACCTGGAGCCGGCCGAACCCGGCCGGCGCCAGCGGCCTGCCGGCGCTGGGCGAGGCGCGCCACGGCGGCCGCATCCGCTATGCCATGCCCGACGTGCTGGGACGCGAGCGCGCGCGCTATGCCGGACGGCGCGTCGCCGTGCTGGGCGGCGGCCACTCGGCCGCCGGCACGCTGATCGACCTGGCGAACCTGGCCGAGGCGGCGCCGGGCACCGAGATCGTCTGGGTGCTGCGCCGGCGCGACTTCTCCACCGTGTTCGGCAGCGCGCAGGACCAGCTCTCGGCCCGCGGCGCGCTGGGCCAACGCCTGAAGCGGCTGAGCGAGACCGGCCACTTCCAGATCGTCGCCCCCTTCCAGCTCGACTCGATCGAGGACCAAGGCGGCCGCCTGCTGCTGCGCGACGGCGCCAGCCTGCAGACCGTGGCCTGCGACGAGCTGGTGGCGGCGACCGGCTTCCGCCCCGACCTCTCCTTCCTCGGCGAATTGCGGCTGGACCTCGATCCGGCGCTGGACTGCCCGCGCGCGCTGGGGCCGCTGATCGATCCCAACGTGCACAGCTGCGGCACGGTGCGCCCGCACGGCGCGCGCGAGCTGCAGCAGCCCGAGGCCGGCTTCTTCCTGGCGGGCATGAAGTCCTATGGCCGCGCGCCGACCTTCCTGCTGATGACCGGCTACGAGCAGGTACGCTCCATCGCCGCCTGGATCGCCGGCGACCGCGCCGCGGCCGAGCGGGTCGAGCTGGACCTGCCGGAAACCGGCGTCTGCAGCGGCCCCGCCGAGGTCGAGGCGGCCGCGGCCTGCTGCGCGCCGGCCGCAGGGAAGACCTGCACAGCGGTACAAGAGGAAATCGTGGCGGCTGTGAAATGATCGCTCCCGCCGCCGGCCTGACTGCCGGCGGCGAGGAAGCCGCCCCTTGTCCAGCCCCAGCGCCGTGAGTCCCGAGATCCTGCCCGCCGCCAGCACGCCGCGGCGGCGCTTCGGCGTCGTGGCGCTGCTGGGCGTCATGACCATCCTGACCTATGGCACCAGCTACTACCTGCTGACGGTGCTGGCGCCGGCCATCGTGGCCGAGACCGGCTGGCCGCTGGCGCTGGTGGTCGGCGGCCTGTCGCTGGGGCTGCTGGTCTCCGGCCTCGCCGCGCCCTGGGTCGGGCGGCGGATCGAGGCGCTGGGCGGCCGCGCCGTGCTGCCCGCCGGCTGCGCCGTGCTGGCCGCCGGCCTGGCATTGCTCGGCGCCGCCCACGCGCTGTGGCTCTACGCGCTCGCCTGGATCGTGCTGGGGATCGGCATGGCGGCGACGCTCTATGACGCCGCCTTCGCCACGCTCGGCCGGCAGTACGGCCTCAAGGCGCGCGCGCTCATCACGCTGCTGACGCTGTTCGGCGGCTTCGCCTCCACCATCTGCTGGCCGCTCAGCGCCCTGCTGGTCGAGGCGCTGGACTGGCGCGGCGCCTGCTTCGTCTATGCCGGCCTGCTGCTGTCGCTGGCGCTGCCGCTGCGCCTCTGCCTGGCGCCGCCGCCGCCGCACCTGCTGCCCGGCGGGGCCAGCCCGGCCGATCCGCCGCCGCGTCTGCCGCGCGACCGCGTGCGCCTGCTGCTGGTGCTGGGCTTCTGCTTCGCCCTCTCGGCCACCATCACCACGGTGCTCTCGATCCACCTGATCGCGCTGCTCGGCGTGCGCGACGTGGCGCTGGCCGGCGCCGTCGCCTACGGCACGCTGATCGGGCCGAGCCAGGTCGGCGGCCGCGTCATCGAGTACGCGGTCGGCCGGCGCGTGCATCCGCTCTGGACGCTCGTCGCCTCGACCCTGCCGATGGCGCTGGGCCTGACCCTGCTCGCCCTCGGCTGGGGCTGGATCGCGCTGTCGCTGGTGCTCTATGGCGGCGGTGTGGGCGTGAAGTCGATCGCCGCCGGCACCGTGCCGCTGGCCCTGGTGGGGCAGCGCGGCTATGCCGTCGTCATGGGCCGCCTGGCGGCGCCCAGCCTCATCATGCAGGCCCTGGCGCCGGTCGCCGCCGCCCGCTACCTGGAAGGCGGCGGCGACGCCGCGGCCCGGCTCTGGTGGGTGCTGGCCGGCAGCGCGATCCTGAACCTGCTGCTGTCGCTCTGGCTGCTCGGCGTCGGCCGGCGGACGACCGCCGCGGCATGACCGACGCCGTCATCGCGGAACCGGCGGCGGCGCCGGAGCTGACGCGCGGCCATCGGCTCGCGATCATCCTGCTGCTCGGCTGCACCACCATCTTCGTCTATGGCGGCAGCTATTTCTCGCCGACCGTGCTGGCCCCCGCCATCGTGGCCGAGACCGGCTGGCCGCTGCCCTGGGTGGTCGGCGGCCTGTCGCTGTCGCTGCTGGTCTGCGGCCTGGCGGTGCCCTTCGCCGGCCGCCGGATCGAACGCCTCGGCGGGCGCGGCGTGCTGCCCTTCGGCGCGCTCGCCATGGCCGCCGGCCTGGCGCTGCTCGGGCTGTCGCACAGCCTCTGGCTCTATGGCGGTGCCTGGCTGCTGATGGGCCTCGGCGCGTCGGGCGTCTACTACGACGCCACCTTCGCCACGCTGGGGCGGCAGTTCGGCCAGCGCGCCCGCACCATGATCACGCTGCTGACCCTGGTGGGCGGCTTCACCTCGACGCTTTCCTGGCCCTTCACCGCGCTGCTGCAGGACTGGTTCGGCTGGCGCGGCACCTACTTCGCCTATGCCGGCCTCTGCCTCTCGCTCGCCCTGCCGCTGCGCCTGCTGCTGCCGGTACCGCCGGCGCACCGGCCGCGCCCGCCGCTGGCCGCCGGCGCGGTCGAGCCGCCGCGCGCGCGCCTGCCGCTGCTGATCGTGCTGGGCCTCTGCCTCTCGCTCGCCTCGGTCATCACCACGGTGCTGGCGCTGCACCTGGTGCCGATCCTCGGCGCGCGCGGCCTCGACCTGGCCGGCGCGGTGGCCTTGGGCACGGTGATCGGTCCCTGCCAGGTCGGCAGCCGCGTGGTCGAGCTTCTGCTGGGCCGCCGGGTGCATCCGCTCTGGACCCTGCTGGTCTCCACCAGCGCCACCGCCCTCAGCATGATGCTGCTGGCGCTCGGCTGGGGCTGGATCGCGCTGGCGCTGATGATCTATGGCGTCGGCCTCGGCATCCGCACCGTGGCCGGCGGCACCGTGCCGCTGGCCCTCGTCGGCCAGCGCGGCTATGCCACGGTCATGGGACGCCTGGCACTGCCCAACCAGGCGGCGCAGGCCCTGGCGCCGGTCGCCGCCGCGGCGCTGCTGCAGTCGCACCCCGACGCCGGCGGCTGGCTCGCCTGGATCCTGGCCGGCATCGCGCTGGCCAACCTGG
The DNA here is from genome assembly GCA_029781795.1 of Pseudomonadota bacterium. Taxonomy (GTDB): domain Bacteria; phylum Pseudomonadota; class Alphaproteobacteria; order Kiloniellales; family JACOMY01; genus JAKOWB01. The sequence continues at coordinate 26,855 of JAKOWB010000188.1, forward strand.
CGCTGTCGCTCTGGCTGCTGGCGGTGGGGCGGAAGATCCGGGCGGAGTAGAAGCCGGCTACCCCTTCAGGCCGTCGAAGAAGTCCTTCACGCGGGCGAAGAAGCTGGCGCTCTCCGGGCTGTTGCCTTCGGGGTCGCCGGCGGCCTCGAACTGCTTCAGCAGATCCTTCTGCTTCTTGCTGAGCTTCACCGGCGTCTCCACCGCCACCTCGACGTAGAGGTCGCCGCGGTCGCGCGCGCGCAGCACGCTCATGCCCTTGCCGCGCAGGCGGAAGCGGTGGCCGGACTGCGTGCCCTCGGGCACGGTGATCTTCACCCGCCCGCCGTCGATCGCCGGCACCTCGATGGCGCCGCCCAGCACCGCCGTCACCATCGACAGCGGCACCTGGCAGTAGAGGTCGGCGCCTTCGCGCTGGAACAGGCGGTGCGGCTGCACCGAGAGGAAGATGTAGAGGTCGCCCGGCGGCGCGCCGCGCAGGCCCGCCTCGCCCTCGCTGGCCAGGCGGATGCGCGTGCCGTCCTCGACGCCGGCCGGGATGTTGACCTGGAGGGTCTTCTCCTTGTGCACCCGGCCCTCGCCACGGCAGGCGCGGCAGGGCTTGTCGATGGTACGGCCCTGGCCGCCGCAGGTCGGGCAGCCGCGCTCGACGGTGAAGAAGCCCTGGCTGGAGCGTACCCGCCCGCGCCCGTTGCAGGTCGGGCAGGTGACGGGGCTGGAGCCCGGCTCGGCGCCGCTGCCGCTGCAGGTCTCGCAGGCGGCGGTGCCCGGCACGCGGATCGTCGCCTGCTTGCCGCTGAAGGCCTCCTCCAGCGAGATGGTCATGTTGTAGCGCAGGTCGCTGCCGTGCGCCTCGGTGCGCCCGCCGCCGCGGCCCGCCATGTCGCCGAACATCTGGTCGAAGATGTCGGCGAAGGCGCCGAAGCCGCCGCCGCCACCGCCGCGCCGGAAGCCACCGGCCCCGGCCCCCGCGCCGCCGTTCTCGAAGGCCTGCGCGCCGAAGCGGTCGTACATCGCCCGCTTCTCGGGGTCCTTCAGGATGTCGTAGGCGTGGTTGATTTCCTTGAAGCGATGCTCGGCCTCGGCATTGCCCGGATTGCGATCGGGGTGCAGCTCGAGCGCGAGCTTGCGGTAGGCCTTCTTCAGTTCCTCCGCCGAGGCGCCACGCGCCACGCCGAGGAGCTGGTAGTAGTCCTTGCTCATCGGGCGTCAGGCGAGGGAGGACGAGGGCGGAAGGCCCGGGCACGCGCGCGCAGAAACTGCCACCGACATGCCCCGACCCCTCCGGCCCCCGCCGCCTGTCGCCTGTCCTCTGTCTTAGTGCTTCTTCTTGTCGTCGTCGACTTCCTCGAAGTCGGCGTCGACCACCTTGTCGTCACCCTGGCCACCGCCCTGGGCGCCACCGGGACCGCCGCTCTGCGGCTCGCCCTGCTGCGCCTCGGCCTGGCTCTTGTAGAGCTGCTCGCCGATCTTCATCGAGAGCTGCGCCAGCGCCTGGGTCTTGGCCTCGATCGCCGACTTGTCGTCGCCCTTCAGGGCCTCGCGCAGGCTGGCGATGCCGGCCTCGACGCCCTGACGGTCGCCCTGGGCCACCTTCTCGCCCAGCTCGGACAGCGTCTTCTCGGTCTGGTGGATCAGCGCCTCGCCCTGGTTCTTGGCCTCGACCAGCGCGCGCCGCTCCTTGTCCTCGGCGGCGTGCTCCTCGGCCTCCTTCACCATGCGCTTGATGTCGGCGTCGCTGAGGCCGCCCGAGGCCTGGATGCGGATCTGCTGTTCCTTGCCGGTGGCCTTGTCCTTGGCCTGGACGTTGACGATGCCGTTGGCGTCGATGTCGAAGGTGACCTCCACCTGCGGCACGCCGCGCGGCGCCGGCGCGATCCCCATCAGGTCGAACTGGCCGAGCAGCTTGTTGTCGGCCGCCATCTCGCGCTCGCCCTGGAACACGCGGATGGTGACCGCGGTCTGGTTGTCCTCGGCGGTGGAGAAGGTCTGGCTCTTCTTGGTCGGGATCGTGGTGTTGCGCTCGATCAGCTTGGTCATCACGCCGCCCAGCGTCTCGATGCCGAGCGACAGCGGCGTCACGTCCAGCAGCAGGACGTCCTTGACCTCGCCCTTCAGCACGCCGGCCTGGATGGCGGCGCCGACGGCGACCACCTCGTCCGGGTTGACGCTGCGGTTGGGCTCCTTGCCGAAGAAGGCCTTCACCGTATCGATGACCTTGGGCATGCGGGTCATGCCGCCGACCAGGATCACCTCGGCGATCTCGCCGGCCGAGACGCCGGCATCCTTCAGGGCCTGCTTCACCGGGCCCATGGTGCGGTCGATCAGGTCGCCCACCAGCGCCTCGAGCTTGGCGCGGGTCAGCTTCATGGTCAGGTGCTTCGGGCCCGAGGCATCGGCGGTGATGAAGGGCAGGTTGACCTCGGTCTCCTTGGAGCTGGAGAGCTCGATCTTCGCCTTCTCCGCCGCCTCCTTCAGGCGCTGCAGGGCCAGCTTGTCCTTGCGCAGGTCGATGCCCTGCTCCTTCTGGAACTCGGCCGCCAGGTAGTCGATGATCCGCGCGTCGAAGTCCTCGCCACCGAGGAAGGTGTCGCCGTTGGTCGACTTCACCTCGAACACGCCGTCGCCGATCTCCAGGATCGAGATGTCGAAGGTGCCGCCGCCCAGGTCATAGACCGCGATGGTGCCGGCGCCCTTCTTGTCGAAGCCATAGGCCAGCGCGGCCGCGGTCGGCTCGTTGATGATGCGCAGCACGTTGAGGCCGGCGATCTTGCCGGCGTCCTTGGTGGCCTGGCGCTGGGCGTCGTTGAAATAGGCCGGGACGGTGATGACGGCCTCGGTGACGCTCTCGCCGAGGTAGCCCTCGGCCGTCTCCTTCATCTTCTGCAGGATGAAGGCGGAGATCTGCGAGGGCGAATAGGTCTCGCCGCGGCTCTCCACCCAGGCATCGCCGTTGGCGGCCTTCATGATCTTGTAGGGCACGAGGCCCATGTCCTTCTTCACCATCGGATCCTCGAAGCGCCGGCCGATCAGGCGCTTGATGGCGAAGAGGGTGTTCTCCGGGTTGGTGACGGCCTGGCGCTTGGCGGACTGGCCGACGAGGCGCTCGCCCGAGGCGGTGAAGGCGACCTGCGAGGGCGTGGTGCGCGCGCCTTCCGCGTTCTCGATGACCTTGGCCTGGGCACCCTCCATCACCGCGACGCAGGAATTGGTGGTGCCGAGATCGATACCGATGACTTTGCTCATGCCTGGCTCCTTCTTGGGCAGCCCGCTCCGCCGGCCTTGGAAAGCACCGGACCTGGGGCCCCTGGATGGTGGATGTGGCACCCGCCCGCCCCGCCCCCCAAGGGTCGGGATTTACGGGAAAGCGCCGGTCCGAGTGGCTATATAAGCAACCAGGGCCCGGCTGCAAGCCGCCTGAGGGCCCAAAGAGCCGGCCGGGCAGCCCCGCCGCCGGTGCAAGGAGGCCCCGGGCCATGCCCCTGTTCCGCCAGACCCCGCCGCTGCCCGACGAGCCGATCTTCCGCTGGATTCTCTATGTCCTGGTGGGCGCGACCGTGGTGGCGGCCGTCATCGCCATCGGCGCCGAGCAGGCCTGGGGCCTGCCGGTGCTGTCGCGCGTCGCCGGCTGGTCGGCCATCGTCACCGGCCTGCTCTACCTGGTCTTCCGCTGGCTGGGCGCGCGGGAAATGGCCCGGCGGGCGGCCCGGGAGGCTACCCGCCAGGACAGCGACCCCGGCCCTTAGGCGCCGGGGCGCCTAGGCCGAGAAGGTCCAGAAGTCGAGGCCCTGCAGATCCTCGGGATGGTCGGTGCGGACCAGCATCACGCGCTGGAAATTCTCGCCGTTGGCGCGTCCGTCCTGGTCCACCTCGACCGCGGCGAAGCTCTGCCCGTTGATCTCCACCGCGACGGTGCGCAGGTAGCCGTAGCCTACCAGGTCCTCGACATTGACGTGGCCGAGGTCGGCGGTCAGGTCGATACGGTCGCCCTCGACGAAGTTGAGGTCCATCACGCGGTCGATGCCCTGGGCGTAGTTGCCCTCGGCGACGAAGCTGTCACGCCCGGCGCCGCCATAGAGCCGGTCGATGCCCAGCCCGCCGTACATCACGTCCTCGCCATTGCCGCCGTAGAGCTGGTCGATGCCGCTGCCGCCGTAGAGCACGTCGTTGTCGTTGTTGCCCCGCACGTAGTCGCGGCCCGAGCCGCCGAAGACGCGGTCGTAGCCGGCGCCGCCGGCGACATCGTCGTCGCCCTTGCCGCCGTAGGCCCAATCGCCGCCGCCGCCGCCACGGATCGCATCCTTGCCGGCATCGCCATAGAGATACTGCGTGCCGTCGCCGCCCTGCAGATCGTCGCTGCCGTCGCCGCCGTAGAGGTCGACCTTGCCACCGCCCGTCAGCTGGTCGGCGCCGCTGCCGCCGTACAGCCGGCTGTCCAGCACGACAGAGGCGGCGAAGCTGTCGCTGCCGCTGCCACCGAAGAGAAAGACACCGCCATGCAGGTCCTGGTCGAGGGTCTGCTCGACCTGCGCGACGTCGTCGCCGTCGTTGCCGTAGAAGCTCGCCTCGTAGAAGTCGCCCGAGAACGTAGCGGCGTTGCCGAGTTCGAGACGGTCATTGCCGGCGCCGCCGTCGGCGATGATGCCGCCATTGTGGTTCACGATCACGTCGTCGCCGGCGCCGCCGGCGATGCGAACGCTGGGGGCGCCCAGTACCGCGCCGACGGCGTCTCCCAGTGCCTCGATCCGGTCGTTGCCGGCCCCGCCGTCCAGGACCGCCTGACCGCCGCCGCCCTGCAACAGGTCGCTGCCGCTGCCGCCATAGAGCAGGTCGTTGTCCTGCCCGATCAGGGTGTCATCGCCATCGAGACCATAGAGCGATTCGACGGCGCCCGGCTGGGTCGCCACGAGGACGTCATTGCCCGAGGTCCCGGCAATGACGACGCCCGCCGCCGCCTGCGTCGCGTCCTGGCCGTCGCTGCCAGACTGGGCGCGCTCGACGATACGATCCCAGAGTTGGGACAACAGGCTGAATGTACGTGCCATGGCTTGCGCGCTCCGAGGCCTTCAAACGCCGGTGCGACGTCAGCCTGCCTGCGTGGCTAACCAAAAGTCGTTCCTATAATCTTATTCGCGACCGCTGCGTTCACACGCCCCTGTCGAGCGGAGGCGCCGGCCGCGCCGGGACTCAGAGGTTGTTGTAGTCGAAGAGTTCGTAGCCGCTGAGGCTGGCGACGGTCTGGCCGTGCAGGATCAGCAGGCGCTCGTACTCGTCGCCGCCACCGTTGGCATCGATCTCGACCGCCACCGCCGATTCACCGTTCTCCATGGTGATGTCGACAAGACGTGCGAAACCCTCGGCGAAGGGGTCCTTGGCGATCTGGTTGTCGGTGACGTTGGCAGTATCGATGTAGTCGCCCTCGGC
>JAKOWB010000195.1 GCA_029781795.1 Pseudomonadota bacterium
TCCGCGACGCCATCGGCTCCAAGGGCGCGCTGAAGGGCGACAAGAAGACCTACCAGATGGACCCGGCGAACAGCGACGAGGCGCTGCGCGAGGTGGCGCTCGACCTGGCCGAGGGCGCCGACATGGTGATGGTGAAGCCCGGCCTGCCCTACCTCGACATCGTGCGGCGGGTGAAGGACGCCTACGCCGTGCCGACGCTGGTCTACCAGGTGAGCGGCGAGTACGCGATGCTGAAGGCCTCGGCGCAGAACGGCTGGATCGACAACGACCGCGCCGTGCTGGAGACCCTGCTGGCCTTCAAGCGCGCCGGCGCCGATGGCATCCTGACCTACGCCGCGCTGGAAGCCTGCCGCCTGATGGGGCGGTAGGTCAGTAGGCCCGCAACTTCTGTTTCAGGTCGGCCGGCAGCGACTGCAGCCAGCGCTCCTCCTCGCCCGGCTGCGGCAGGATGGCGCCGAACTCGGCGACGGCCTCGGCCGGGATGTCCGAGATATAGACCCAGACGCTCTCCTCGGAGACGCCGAGGATCTCGCCCGTCTCGCGCATGATGCGGGTCAGGATCTTGGCCTTCTGCTCGCGGGTCCGGCCGGACCTGATGTCGGCGCGCACCCAGACGTGGTCGGCTGGCGCCTTCTGCCCGCCGATGTAGATCGCCCCGGCCTCGACCTTGTGGAAGATCACCTGCACGAAGTAGCGCGGCGCCGTCGCCTCGACCTGGTGGATGGCGGTCACGCTCGCCACCAGCCGCTCCTGCTCGGCCTCGGTCAGCGCCCGGGCGGTGGTGAAGACATAGGTCGGCATCGGCTTCCCTCCCTCAGACCGTGTCGTCCTGCTTGAATCCCGGCGCCACCGGCTCGTCCCAGGCACTGTCCTCGAGCTTTTCGACCTTGGCTGCCGGCGGGCCGGACTTCATGCGGCGCAGCATCTCGCGCACCGCGATCTCCTGGCCGGCGATCACCGCCTCGACCCGGCCGTCGCGGCGGTTGCGCACCCAGCCGTCGAGGCCGAGTTGCCCGGCCTGCTGCTCGGTCCAGGCGCGGAACCAGACGTTCTGCACCTTGCCGCTCACGAAGACGTGGCGGGCGATCTTCCGGGGCAGCGTCATCAGGCGAACTTCGCGGTGATGCCGCCGTCGACGATCAGCTCGGTGCCGGTGACGTACTTGGCCTCGTCCGAGGCCAGGAAGACCGCGGCATAGGCCACGTCCCAGGCATCGCCCATGTGGCCCATGGGGCACTGCCCGTCGCGGATCTCCATCATCTTGTCGACGTCGCCGCCGGCATAGACGCCCTTCAGCGGCTCGACGATCATCGGCGTCTTCATCAGGCCGGGCAGGATGCAGTTGGCGCGGATGCCCTGGCGCGCGTACTGCAATGCGACCGAGCGGGTGAAGGGCAGCACCGCCCCCTTGGTGGTCGAATAGGCGATGTAGGGAAAGCCGGTCCAGCGGATGCCGGCGATCGAGGCGATGTTGACGATGGCGCCGCCGCGGCCCTCGGCCTCGAACTGCCGCAGCATCACCGGGATCACGTGCTTGCAGGTCAGGAACATCGAGGTGATGTTGACCTTCAGCATCACCTCCCAGTCGGCCAGCGAGGACTCCACCGGCCCGCCCACCTTGGCGATGCCGACATTGTTGTCCAGGATGTCGATGCGGCCATAGCGGGCCAGCGCCACCTCGACCATGGTCTTCACGTCGGACGGGTCCGAGGCGTCGACCTTGAGGGCCGAGGCCTCGTGCCCCTCCTCCTGGATCAGGCCGACGGTCTCCTCCGCCGCGGCGGGGTTGAGGTCGACGCAGAGCACTTTCGCGCCCTCGCGCGCGAAGAGCACGGCCGTCGCCTTGCCGTTGCCCCAGCCGGGGCCGGAGGAGCCCGCCCCCACCACGATCGCCACCTTGCCCTGCAGCCGCTTGCCGCTCATGCCTGCCTCCGACCTTTGACCGCTGCTAGACTGCTACCGCGTGGCAGGGGCGACAAGCGCGGTGGGCGCAGGGTCGCGTGCAGCGGGTGGGGGCGAGGGTCGGGTGAGCGCGCGCTTCGGACGGGCCTTCTGGGGCGTGGCCAGCCTGGTGAAGATCCTGCTGGCCGAATGGCTGGCCGTGCTCTGCCTGGCGCAGCTCTGGGGCACGCTGTCCCAGGGCTTCGGCCGCGGTCCCTGCGCCGGCGACTGGGGTGGGTTCGACGGCTTCACCCTGCTCGGCCTCGTCATCGGCGGCGGCGCGCTGGCTTGGTGGCTCTGGCGCACGCTCTGGCCGGCGACATTGGACGAGAGCTTCCAGGGCAACCTCCACCTGGGGCCGCTGGTGCTGAAACACCGCCGCTTCGGCAGCGAACGCTACCGCTTCCTTTCCACCCATCCGGCCTATCTTGTGGTGGATGCCGTGACCCTGGCCGGCGCCTGGCTGGTGTTCCGCATCTCCGACCTCGACCTGGCGCGCGACGGCTGCGGCTATGTCGTCGACCTGGGGCGCGGCGAGGCGGCGCTGGTGCTGGCGCTGCTCTTCCCCCTGGTCCGCCTCGCCGGCTGGTATCTCTTCCGCCGCCGGGTCGCCGCGCCCCTCGCCACGGGCCTCTACCCGGCAGTCTGGTTCGCCCTCGTCCTGGCCATTCCCGCCGCCGCCGCCACCTTCGCCTGGTGGCAGATCGTCTGGGCGCCGCAGGCCGCCGCGCCGCTGCTCGACCGCCGGCCACCGGGCGAGGCGCCGGCTTCGGTGCTGCACCTGGTCGGGCACCTGCGCCCCGACAGCCTGCAGCTCTGCCCCTGCCCGGCCGGCTACGACGCCGCCTGCCGCCGGGTCGGCCTGGTGGTCGACCTGGACGACTCTACCGTCGTGCTGGTCACCGCAGAGGGCCTGGGCCGCCGCGACCTGGAGCAACTGGCCGCCGCGGCGGCCGAACCCTTCGAGACCTTCGGCCGGCTGATCGAGCCCGATCCGGCCCTCTGCGGCTTTGCCGCCACCCGGCCCGACCTGGTGCTGCGCTATGAGTTGCCGTGAGCGGCTTGCCCGCAGGCTTCGGGGGCGCTAGGCCATCGGTCATGAAGCTCCCCGCCGTCGCCAAGGTCTCGCCGCTGTCGCTCTTCGTGTCGCCGCTCTTCGCGAGCGAGCTGGACGCGGCCGAGCGCGCCGCCGTCGCCGCCGCGCTGAGCGGGCAGCCAGGCGGCCGCGACCTCGCCCGCCTGCCGGCGCTGGCGCCGCTGGTCGGCCAGATCGAGGCCGCCGCGGAGGCGGCCTTCGCCGAGCTGAAGTGCGAGCAGCGCGGCGCTGTGGTGACCCGCCTCTGGATCGAGACCGGCCTGCCCGGCACCGCCGGCCAGCGCCTGGTGCATCCCAACGCCTACCTCGGCGGCCTCTACCGGCCCGAGGGCGAGACGCCGGAAAGCGTGACCTTCGAGGATCCGCGCCCGCAGGCCGCGCTGCTGCAGGCGCCGATCGAGGCGCCGACGCCGCTGACCGCGACCGAGGCCGGCGTGCCGCTGGTGGCCGGGCGCCTGCTGCTCTTCCCGGCCTACCTGAAGCACCAGCCGGCGCCGGGCTCCGGGCCACGGCGCCTGGTGCGCTTCGCCGTCTCCTTCCGCGACTTCGTGCGGCAGATGAGCCTGCCGCGCTGGACCGGCATGACCGCCGGGCGGGAGGACTGAGCATGGCCGGTCCGCTGCAGGTCCGCGGCCTCTTCCCCACCCGCATCCTGGCCTTCGACCTGGAGCCGGCGGAGGCCGCCGCCTTCAATGCCTACCTCTGGGCCGAGATCGACCGCCTGCTGACGCCGCGCCCGCCGGCGCCGCCGGGGCAGACCTGGCAGACGCACCACGACCTGCACCTGAAGCCGGCCTTCCAGCCCTTCGTGCAGCTCGTCCAGGCCTGCGCCCAGCGCTGGCTGGAGGAGTTCCGCCTGTTGAAGCAGCCGCTGGCCATCACCGGCTGCTGGGGCAACCTCAACCCGCCCGGCCTGTCGCACAACGCGCACAACCACCCGAACAACCTGATCTCCGGCGTCTACTACGTCCGCACCGGCGCCGGCGCCGACGTCATCACCTTCATGGACCCCCGCCCGCAGGTGCTGCAGGTGCTGCCGCGCTTCACCCAGCAGACGCCGCTGAATGCGACCGAGCTCAACGTGCCTTCGCTGGAGGGCCGCCTGGTACTCTTCCCCGGCTGGCTGGTGCATGGCGTGCCGAGCAACCGCGGCAACCAGGAGCGCCTCTCCATCGCCTTCAACCTGACGCCCGCCGAGACCGCATGAACCCGACGATCCGTCCCTGGGCGCCGGCCGACCTCGAGGGCGTGCCGGCACTGATCCTGCCGATCCAGACCGCCGAGTTCGGCCTGCCAGCCACCTTGGAGGGCCAGCCCGACCTGCTCGACCCGGTCGGCGTCTACCGCCAGGGCAGCGGCGAGTTCTGGGTGGCCGAGGCGGCGGGCCAGGTGGTCGGCACCGTGGCGCTGCTCGACCTCGGCGGCGGCGAGGTCACCCTGCGCAAGATGTTCGTGCGCGCCGACTGGCGCGGCGGCGAGGTGCGCCTCGGCCAGCGCCTGCTCGACACCGCCATCGCCCACGCCCGCTCCAGGGGCTGCCGCGCCATCACGCTGGGCACCACCGAGGCCTTCAAGGCGGCGCACCGCTTCTACGAGCGCAACGGCTTCGTGCGCGTGGAGAAGGAAACCCTGCCGGCCAACTTCCCGGTCTTCGCCCTGGACAAGCGCTTCTACCGCCTGGCGCTCTAGCCGGTCAGCGCTCGTGACCCAGCGGGTTGCCCTGCGTCACCTCCTCCTTGACCTGGGCATAGACGATCACGCCGAAAAGGACGCTGCCGCCGACCACGTTGCCCAGCAGCACCGGCAGGGCGAAGCGCCAGAGCGCGTCGCCGATCGGCAGCTCCCCGGCCAGCAGCAGCAGCAGCGCCTCGACCCCGCCGGCGACGATGTGCGTCAGCTCGCCGGCGGCGATGACCCAGGTGACCAGCACGATGGCCCAGAGCGTCGCACCCTGGGCGCTCGGCAGCAGCCAGACCAAGGAGGCCATGAGGAAGCCGGCAGCGATGGCCTTGACGAACATGGCGGGCCAGTCGTTGGTCATCATCCCGCGGCCGATGGCACGCATCGCCTCCAGCGTCTCGCCCTCGACCAGGCCACCGAAAGTCCAGAAGCCGGCGAAGACCAGCGCTCCGGCCAGGTTGGCACCCGCCACCAGCAGCCAGAGGCGCAGCACGGCATAGAGCGTGGCGCGCTTGGGATCGGCCATCAGCGGCAGGATCGCGGTCAGCGTGTTCTCGGTGAAGAGCTGGTGGCGCGACAGGATCACCACCACGAAGCCGACGCTGTAGCCCAGGTTCTCCACCAGGAAGCGCCAGGGGGCGTCGGGCAAGTGCAGATGCAAGATCGCCTCGACCAGCACCGAGAGGCCGATCAGCATCCCGGCGGCGAGGCCGGACCACCAGAGCGCCGTGGCCGGCCGCGAGAGCTCGCGCAGGCCCTCCTGCCGCACCACCTGATAGACGAAGGGCGCCGGCAGCCAGCCGTGCTCCTCGACCTCCTTGATCTCGGAGCCGGTGAGGTCGCTCTCGACGTGCGGCGTCTCCGCCTTGGCCGGGCGCTTCGCCTTGCGGCGCGCCGGCCGGCTGGTCCCGGTCTTGCGTTCGGTCATATTGTCCCTTTCGGTGGTGGCCCATCGGGCAGGCCTGCCCTAGCAGCGCCTGGGGCCGGCAAAGGTTCCGTAACGCCCTGCCCTTCGTGCCGCCGCTTCGCTACTCTCCCGCCCGCGACTCCCGGATGTGCCCGCTTGGCGGAACTGGTAGACGCACGGGACTTAAAATCCCGAGGCCGCGAGGCCGTGCCGGTTCAAGTCCGGCAGCGGGCACCAGGGGCGCCGGGCGCTCGCGCGGCGGTTGACCTCGCCGCCGGGCCGCCGGATGCTCGGCCGAAGCCCCCGTGAGAGGGGCTTGCGACGGGAGGGCGCATGACGGGCACCAGCATTGGACACAACGTCGACCTGGCGGAGCGGGCCTACCGCATCCGCCGCCACGCGCTGCGCATGGCGGCGGTGCAGGGCCAGGGCTACATCGGCCAGGCGCTCGACATCGCCGACGTGCTGGCCGTCGCCTACTTCCACGCCCTCAGCTTCCGGCCCGAAGAGCCCGAGTGGGAGGGGCGCGACCGCTTCCTGCTCTCCAACGGCCACTACGCCATCGCGCTCTATGCCGCGCTGATCGAGGCCGGGGTGATTCCGGAGGACGAGCTGGAGAGCTATGGCAGCGACGACAGCCGCCTGCCGATGTCGGGCATGGCGACCTATACGCCGGGGATGGAGATGTCCGGCGGCTCGCTGGGCCTCGGCCTCGCGCTCGCCGTCGGCCGCTGCCTCGGCCTGCGCCGCAAGGGCTCCGACGCCTTCGTCTACACGCTCTTCTCCGACGGCGAGCTGGACGAGGGCTCGGTCTGGGAGGCGGCGATGGGCGCCGCGCACTGGAAGCTGGACCGCCTCATCGCCATCGTCGACATCAACCGGCAGCAGGCCGACGGCCCCTCCGGCCAGGTCCTCGCCTTCGAGCCGCTGGAGGCGAAGTTCGAGGCCTTCGGCTGGCATGTGCAGCGCATCGACGGCAACGACATCGGCGCCGTGCGCGCCGCTTTCGACACGGCGCGCGCGCTGACGGAGCCGAAGCCGCGCCTCATCATCTGCGACACGCTGATGTGCAAGGGCGTGCCCTTCCTCGAGGCGCGGGAAAAGACCCACTTCATCCGCGTCGAACCCGACGAATGGGACAAGGCGCTGGCGGCGCTCGACGCCGGGAGGCCGCGATGAGCCAGAAGCCTCCCGTCCGCGCCCGCACCTCGGCGATGATCGCCTCGATCGCCGCCGAAGGACAGCGCACCAAGACCGCGCCCTTCGGCCACGCGCTGGTGGAACTGGCCGGCCAGCGGCCCGAGATCGTCGGCATGACCGCCGACCTCAGCAAGTACACCGACCTGCACATCTTCGCCCAGGCCTTCCCCGATCGCTTCTACCAGATGGGCATGGCCGAGCAGCTCCTCTTCGCCGCCGCCGCCGGCATGGCGCGCGAGGGCGCCCAGCCCTTCGCCACCACCTATGCCGTCTTCGCCTCGCGCCGGGCCTTCGACTTCATCCACCAGACGATCGCCGAGGAGAACCTCGACGTGAAGATCGTCTGCGCCCTGCCGGGACTCACCTCCGGCTACGGGCCGAGCCACCAGGCGACCGAGGACCTGGCGCACTTCCGCGCCACGCCGAACCTGACGGTGATCGACCCCTGCGACGCGCTGGAGATCGAGCAGGCGGTGCCGGCCATGGCCGCGCACAAGGGCCCGGTCTACATGCGCCTGCTGCGCGGGCGCGTGCCGCTGGTGCTGGACGAGTACGGCTACCGCTTCCAGCTCGGCCGCGCGCAGGTCATCCGCGACGGGACCGAGGTGCTGATCGTCTCCTCCGGCCTGATGACACTGCATGCGCTGGAGGCAGCGACGGCGCTGGCCAAGGACCGCATCGGCGCCGCCGTGCTGCACGTCCCGACGGTGAAGCCGCTCGACACCGCGACCCTGCTGGCCGAGGCCGGGCGCGGCGGGCGACTGGTGGTGGTGGCCGAGAACCACTCCACCGTCGGCGGCCTGGGCGAGGCGGTGGCGGCGCTGCTGCTGGAGGCCGGCGTGACGCCGCCCTTCCGCCGCATCGCCCTGCCCGACGCCTTCCTCGACGCCGGCGCCCTGCCGACGCTGCACGAACGCTACGGCATCTCGGCGGCGGCCGTGGCGACCCGCATCAAGGCCTGGCTCTAGGAGACCGCGAGACTATGCGGACCATCGGCTTCATCGGCCTGGGCTCCATGGGCCTGCCCATGGCGCGGAACCTGCTGGCCCGGGGCTTCCAGGTGCAGGGCTTCGACCTGCGCGCCGCGGCCGGCCAGGCCCTGACCGAGGCCGGCGGCAGCGCCGCGGCCTCGCCCCAGGCGGCGGCGACGGGCGCCGAGGCCCTGGTGCTGATGGTGGTGAACGCCGAGCAGGCGGAGGCCGCGCTCGTCGCCGGCGGCGCGCTGGCGGCGCTGCCGGATGGCGCGCTGGTCGTGCTCATGGCCACCTGCCCGCCGGGCGCCGCCGCCGCGCTGGCCCAGCGCGTGGAGGCCAGCGGCCGGCGCTTCCTCGACGCGCCGGTCTCCGGCGGCGTGGTCGGCGCCAAGGCGGCCAGCCTCACGATCATGGCCGCCGGCCCCAAGGAGAGCTTCGAGGCGGCGCGCGACCTGCTGGCCGCGCTCGGCAGCCGGATCTTCCATGTCGGCGAGACGGCCGGCCAGGGTGCCATGGTGAAGACCGTGAACCAGCTTCTCTGCGGCGTGCACATCGCCGTGCTGGCCGAGGCCTTCGCCCTGGCCGAGAAGGCCGGCGTCGCCCTGCCGGTGCTGCTGGAGATCATGTCCGGCTCCTCGGCGGCGAGCTGGATGCTGACCGACCGGGGGCCGCGCATGGCCGGCCTCGACCCCGGCTTCACCAGCGCGGTCGACATCTTCGTCAAGGACCTCGGCATCGTGCTGGAAGCCGGGCGCGAGGCCAAGGCGGCGCTGCCGCTGGCGTCCATCGCGCACCAGCTCTTCATCGCCGCCTCCGGGCGCGGCGAGGGCGCGGCCGACGACAGCCAGGTGATCCGCAGCTATCGCCTGCTGAACGGCACGGTGGGCTGAGGCGCCCTACTCCGCCGCTGCCGCCGGGGGATCGAAGGCCTGCACCGGCGGCAGGTTGCCGGTGAAGCGCTCGACCTCGACGGTGGTGAGCTGGCCGGTGCAGCCCTGCGCCAGGCGCGAGGTGCCGCGGTCGCGCGTCAGCACGTTGGGATTGCCGTGCACGCAGATCGGCCTTTCCGCCTCGGGGTCGTCCGGGTCGTACCAGGCGCCGGTGGGAAGCTGCACGACGCCCGGCATGATGCCGTCGGTGATCGCCGCCGTGGCGAGGCAGGCGCCGCGCGCGTTGGTCAGGCGCACGATGTCGCCCTCGGCGATGCCGCGCGCCGCCGCGTCGGCGGGATTGAGGCGCAGCACCTCGCGCCCGCGCCGCTTCGCCGCGTCGCTGTGGCCGCCGAAGTCGAGCTGGCTGTGCAGCCGCGTCGCCGGCTGGTTGGAGACGAGATGCAGCGGATGGCCCTTGCCCGGCACGTCGGTCGGCGGGATCCACGAGGGGTGGCCCAGACAGTCGTCATAGCCGAAAGACGCGATCACGCCGGAGGCGACCTGGAGCTTGCCGCTCGGCGTCGGCAGCGGGTTGGCCAGCGGGTCGGCGCGGAAGCGGCGCATCAGCCCACCGTCGTCGGGATGTTGCGGCAGCAACAGTTCGCTAGCCCGCCAGAAGGACTCGAAGTCCGGCGCCGCCTCGCCGCGCTCCCGCAGCGCGTCGCGCGTGCCTTCGTACATCCACGCCAGCCACTGCCGTGCGTCACGGCCCTCGGTGAAGGCCTCTTCACGGCCGAGGCGTTGCGCCAATCCAGTGAAGATGGCGTAGTCGTCGCGCGCCTTGGCGAAGGGCTCGGCCAGCTTGTGCATCGCCACCATCAGCGGGTCGGCCGAGGTCGCGGCGATGTCCTCGCGCTCCAGCGTCATGGTGCAGGGCAGAACGATGTCGGCGTGGCGTGCCGTGGCGGTCCAGGCGAAGTCCTGCACCACCAGCGTCTCGACGCGGGCGAAAGCGCGGCGCAGTCGGTTGATGTCCTGGTGATGGTGGAAGGGATTGCCGCCCGCCCAATAGACCAGCTTGATGTCGGGATAGGTCAGGCGCCGGCCGTTGTACTCGAAGGCCTCCCCCGGGTGCAGCAGCATGTCGGCGATGCGGGCAACCGGGATGAAGGGCTCCACCGGGTTCACGCCCTGCGGCAGGGCGCGGAGCGGCACCGCCGTTGCCCGCCGGCCATAGTGCGCCAGCGTGCCAAGGGCATAGGCGTAGCCGCCACCCGGCAGGCCCATCTGTCCCAGCATGGCGGCCAGCACCAGGGCCATCCACACCGGCTGCTCGCCATGCTCGGCGCGCTGCAGCGCATGCGCCACGACGATGAGCGAACGCTTCCCCGCGAGGCTGCGGGCCAGGGCACGAATTGTCTCGGCCGGCTGGCCGCAGAGCGGCGCGGCCCAGGTGGCGTCCTTCGGCTGGCCGTCGTCGCGGCCCATGAGGTAGCGCTCGAAGACCGTCCAGCCCTCGCAGTAGCGGTCGAGGAAGGCCTGGTCCTGCAGCCCCTCGCTGGCCAGCGTGTGGGCCAGTCCCAGCATCAGCGCGACGTCGCTGCCCGGCGTCACCGGCAGCCACTCGGCCTTCGCCTCGGGCGGCAGGTCGCTGCGCAGCGGGCTGACGCAGACGAAGCGGCAGCCGCGCGCCGCGGCGCGCTGCATGGCGCCGGGTTCGACGTGCTGGCTGACGCCGCCGCCGCCGACCATGGAGTTCTTCACCGCCATGCCGCCGAAGGCCAGCAGCACCTCGGTGTGCTGTTCGATCTGCGCCCAGGTCACGGCGCGGCGGTTGACCTGCTCCGGCGGGCCGACGATGTGCGGCAGGATCACCTCGGCCGCGCCGGCGCTGTAGCTGTTGACGGAGCGGACGTAGCCGCCGACCGCCAGGTTCAGGAAGCGGTGGAGCTGGCTCTGCGCGTGGTGGAAGCGCCCGGCGCTGGCCCAGCCGTAGGAGCCGCCGAAGATGCTCTCCAGCCCGTGCCGCTCGCGCGCGCGCGCCAGCTCGCCGGCCACCAGGTCCAGCGCCCTGTCCCAGGACACCGCGACGAATTCGTCGCGCCCGCGCCGCGCGTCGGCCCCCGGCCCCTGCTCCAGCCAGCCGCGCCGCACCATCGGCTCGGCGATGCGCGCCCGGTGCCGCAGCGCCGCCGGGAAGTTCCGAATGATGGGGCTTGGCGCCGGATCGCCCGGGTGCGGTTCGACCACCAGCGCCCCGTCGCGCCAGCCGGCGCGGAACACGCCCCAGTGCGAGGCGTGCGGAAGCATCTCCGGGGCGGGCTTGGCGTCGTCCATACGAACCTCTGAGGATCAGGCGGGCGGCACTCTAGCGTCCGCTCGCGCGCCCGTCACGGGAGACGGCAGGGCCGGCCGGGCAGCTTGTGAATTGCTACCCGCATGCATCAGGCGGATACTCGATCCGACCTCACCTGCGGCGCCAGCGAGGCCTCTGTGAGGTCGGCATAGGGAGGAACAGCGACGATGAAGATCAAAGCCCTCGGTCATGTGGTCGTCCGGGTGAGGGATCGCGCCCGCGCCGAGCGGTTCTACAACGGACTGCTCGGCCTGCCGATCTGCGCGCGCCTCGACGAGGGCGGCTTCAAGATGGCCTTCTTCACCCTCGGCAATCATCACGACTTCGCGGTGATGGAGGTGACTGGCGAGGGCAGCAGCAGCGCGGAGTCCGCCGTCGGGCTGCACCATGTCGCCTTCAACATCGGCACCAGCCTCGACGAGCTGCGCGAGGCCAAGGCCAAGCTGGAGGCCGCGGGCCTTGAGCCTGTGCCGATCGACCACGAGGTCACCAAGTCGCTCTATTTCCAGGACCCGGACGGCAACGGCGTGGAGCTCTATGTCGATGCCTCGGACAGCTGGCGCCGGGAACCGCAGCGCGTCGCCCAGCTCCAGCCGCTGGAGCTTTGAGTCGACGGTCTTCGCTGGTATGAGATGCTGGCAGGCGGCCTGTGACATGGCGGCGCAAGGTGAGGCGACCTGACGCAGCTGCACGCCACCGCCGCTGCCCGGCAGGCACGAAGTCTCCGCAGATGCATGCGAAATTGACTCGCTGGTGAAGTGCTTTGCCGCGAACTTTGGCAAGTACTCAATAGTCATTCCAAACTGTACCTGCCCAGCCCCGGTCTTATGGCTCTCTCGTGCTCGTCTTGCAGGGAAACACCGCGCCCCACACTCTTCGCAGCGAAACCTGCGTGCTCGCTGCCCGGCACACGGATCAGTTCCCGGACACCGAGGTCGCGGCAAGTCCTGCAAGGAGAAGGGTCATGTTCCTTGGTCGAGTCGGCGCTGCCTCCCTGTTCGTGCTTTCCCTGGCCTGCCTCACGTCCCCGTCGGCCAATGCCGGCGTCACCGTCAACGTCTCGCTGTGGGACAAGGGCGGCACGATGGACTTCAGCCAGCAGATGGGCATGGGCATCGGCATGCATCACGACATGTCGATGGCCATGGTTGGCATCAGGGCGGACCGGACCACTGTCCCAGCCGGAAAGGTAACCTTCGAGGTCACCAACACGTCCAAGGACACCATCCACGAGATGATCGTGGCGCCGATCCCGGACGAGAACGCCCAACTGCCCTTTGTCGAGAACGAAGGGCGTGTGGACGAAGAGGCTTCCGGCGACATGGGCGAGGTCTCCGAGCTCGACCCCGGCAAGTCGGGCGCCCTGACACTCGACCTCAAGCCCGGGCTCTATGCCTTGTTCTGCAACGTGCCTGGCCACTACATGGCCGGCATGTGGACGACCATCCGCGTGCAGTAGGCTGCAACACATCAGGCGTAGACCGGCCCTGCAGGCGTCGGGCCGACGGATCAGGCTTGCATGCAGGCGATCGCGCCGTCGTGCGACCGCGCGGCCGGCTCTCGCCTACTGCAGCGTACCGACGTCGACGAAGAGCACGCGCAAGTCCTCGGTCGGGGTCCAGTCGCTCTTCTCCATGACGAAGGTCGTGGGCGCCGTCTTCTTGATCCCGTCGGCGCAGAGCGAGACCAGGTCGCCGGGGTCTTCCTTGTCCAGGGTCAGGCGGAAGACGCCGATCGGCCCCTTCCAGGTGGCGGCCGTGGTCAGCACGTATTCGAGGTCCGACAGCAGCAGGTACTGCTTGATGTCCGGTGCCATGACCTTGGCCGCCAGCTTGTCCATCGCCTTGCGCGTAGCCTTGTCGATGCAAAAGGTCGCCTCCAGCTCGGGGCTGACGTAGTAGACGCTGCCACCCAGCACCGGCGTATAGGCGTGGTGGATACGCACCAGTTCGCCGGCCTTGAAGTCCTGCCGCCACCAGAAGCGCACGCTGACCAGGTAGGCCGGGCTGGGGCCGTTCTCGCCCTGCTGGAAGGACCCCTCGTCCAGCAACGCCTTGCGGTCCCTGGCCGGCAGCCCGGCGTACCAGGCGTGGATCGCGTCGAGGTCGAAGGTGAGCGGCACGCCGAGACCGGTCAGGTGCTCCGTCACCTCGGCGCCCGGGTCGGCCAGGGCGGCAAGGCCCCAGAGCCACGGCTGCGCCGGATTGGGCAGGAAGAAGCGCACCTCGCGCTGCAAGGCCCGCGGCTTGCCGTCGACCGTGGCGCTGAAGTCCATGTAATTGAGGTCGCTGGCCTGGCGCAGGGCCTCCGGCAGCGCAAAGTCCTCCTCGCGGCCGCCCGGCGCGAAGGGCGGCAGCTGGAAGGCGACGATGACGCTTTCGTCCTTCGCACCGGCATTGCGGAAGGCGTAGTCGACCCTGACCGCCGAGCGGCTGAGGAAAAGGTCCTCGGTCAGCAGTTCGATCGACTGGCTCTTGCCGAACTCCAGCCCCCCGGCGCCAAGGCCGGCATAGCCGTCGTTGGCAACGGCCGGCGTCGCAACCAGCGCCGCCAGCAGAAGCAGAAATGGGGCTCGCATCGTCACTCTCCCGCGCATCCGAGCAGAAGCCAGCAGGCTAGCATCCGCGACGAAGGCCGTGATCCGTCGCGGCCGCCGCGCAAGGCAGCTGCGCGATGCTTGCACATTGCGGGTTGTAATATCCCGATAATCATTGCAGCCTTTCGCCGGGGCATGTTCCCGACAAGAATCAAGAGGAACCCAGGGGAAGGATCACCTGCCATGGCAGCCAGCCTTCGACGCTCAGCTTGCTTCGTCGCGACGCTCTGCCTGACATGCCTGATTGCCCTTCCCACCCTGCAGGCCGACGCCGAAGACCTCTGGCAGCCTTCGCTCGACCTCTCGGTCCAGGGCAGCAGCGACGGGGATAGTTCCGTCGGCCGCATCGAACTGCTGCTGCCGTTGTGGCAGGACGGCACGAACCTGCTCTCCCTCGCCGGCCAGGCCGGCCTCGGCTACGAAGGCATCGTCGAGGGTTCCGCCGGCCTGTTCTGGCGCAGCCGCTTCACCGAGGGGCCGCTGGCCGGCTTGATCGCCGGCGCCAACGCCTTCTTCGACTATCGCCACAGTGCCAACGACAACAGCTTCGTCGGCGGCGGCGCCGGCCTGGAGCTGATGACGGCCGCCCTCGAACTGCGCGCCAACGGCTACCTGCCGAGCGGTCGGGTGCGCGACGCCGCGGGACTGAACGGCATTCACCTCGACATCGACAGCGCGGCGCTCCTGGTCGGGCGGGAAGCGGCGCTGCACGGCGCCGACGCCGAGATCGGCGCGCGCCTCTGGCGCAGCGACGGCGGCGACAGCGAGGCCCGCGTCTTCCTCGGCGGCTTCTGGTACGCGCACGATGGTTTCGACACGCTCGCCGGGCCGCGCGGGCGCGCCGAGCTGCGTCTCTACGATCCTTCCTGGTTGCCGCCGGGCGGCCGCGTCGTCGCCGCGCTGGAGGGCCGCTACGACGAGGTGCGCGGCGGCGACGTCAGCGGGCTGGTGGTGCTGCGCCTGCCGCTCGGCGAGCTGTTCGGCGCGAACGAGCCGGCAGGGGGCGAGCTCGACCGCCGCATGGTCGACCCGGTGGTGCGCCAGGGCATCCTGACCCGTGCCGAGCAGCACGCGGAGCCGCTCTACTACATGACCGCCGACGGCGGTGCCGGCGCACGCGTCACCGGCCGCCTCTTCCTCAGCGAGGGCGGCAGCGGCACCCATGACGGCTCCTCGATCGAGAACGCGATGGACTGGGACAGCTTCTTCGCCTCGGGGCCGCGCGACGGCAAGCTGGCCTATGTCGTGGGCAACCAGGGCACCATCGTCACGCCCGGCGCCGTGCTGGACCCGGCGCAGGCGCTGGTTGGCGGCGGCGGCACCATCGTGCTGCAGAACGCCAGCGGCAGTATCAAGCTGCCGCAGACCGCGCCGGGCCTGCGCCCCACCGTCGAGGGCAGCGATCCCGGCACCAACATCGTAGCCCTGTCCGGCCAGGCCCAGGTCATCGCCATCGATTTCCAGGGCGGGCTCAATGCGCTCGCCGGAATCGGCTCCGACGACGTTATCCTCGACGATCTGGCGATCGACGGCACCGCGGATTCCGGCATCTACCTGGAAGCCAGCCTGCGTGCACACATGACGAACCTCAGGATCAGCAATGTCGGTGGCGAAGGCGTCTTCCTGTTCGGTGGCGCCGACCGGGCCTTCATCGACGGCCTGATCGTCGACGGCAGTGCCTTCGGCGGCCTTACCCTGGACGCCAGCAACGACGGCACCTTCCGCGACATCGAGGCGCGCAGCCTGACCTTCGAGGGCATCGCGCTGTTCAACGGCTCGAGCGGCAACAGCTTCGCCGGCGTCACCGTCGACGACACGGCAGGCGCCGGCATCGGCGTCTACGATTCCAGCGGCAACAGCTTCCAGGGCCTGGTGGTGTCGAACACCGACTTCGACAGCATCTTCGTTCTGAACGGCAGCGACAACAGTTTCACCGATTCCACGCTGTCGAACACGCGGATCGCGGGCAGCGGCATCCTGCTGGTCAACGCGGATCGCGCCCATTTCACCAACACCAGCGTCGACAACGTGCTGGGCGACGGCATCTTCATCAACGATTCGGACGACGTGGTCTTCCTCGACACGACGGTGACCCGGTCGCTGACCGGCAGCGGCGTGGTGCTGATCAACGATGCCGACGGCGCCAGCTTCACCAACACCACGATCGAGAACTCCGACGATCGCGGCGTCGTCCTGGTCGATGGTGTCGACAATGCGCACTTCGTCGATACCTTCATCACCACGACGAATCTGGAGGGCGTCGGCTTCGGCGGCATTCGGCTCGACACCAGCTCCTACAACAACGTCTTCGATGGCGGCAGTGTCGACGGCACCGGCGGCGGAGCGCTGGAGGTGCGCAACTCCAGCGTCACCTTCAACGACTTCACGCTCAGCAACAGCCTTTTCGCGGTGGACATCACCGGCGACAACGCCGCCGCCACTGTCGCCGGCAGCGGCAACATCGAAGGCAGCGGCATCGGCTCGCTCTGCAACACGCAGACTGTCGGCGCCGGGACGATCAACGGCGCGGTGCTCTTCACCACGCCGGCGGCGAGCTGCCCCTAGGAACCACGGCCCCGGCGGCGGACGGCGACCGCCGAGGGCGGGCTCGTCGCGCCGTGCGATTCCGGCCGCAGGCAGGGATTGACCTGCGTCAATCGCATCGCCGCGTTCTCGTGATCACATAATCAGGTATGGAGCATCGTTCTAGCGGGAGCGTGTCATGCGGTCTTCGCTGCGCCGATTTCTGGAGTTGCTCGTCGTTCTGACACTGCTGTGTCCAGCACTTGCGCGCCTCGCGGCCGCAGCGCCCGATCCAACCCCGCTCAAGCTATCCACCTTCCAGGCGAAGGGCACGGCCATGGGCGATTGGCGCTGGCTGGGCAACGAGTCCGGAACAGGTACGATTGCCTGGACCTTCAGCGACAAGCGCATCCCCGAGGGCGACATCGAGTTGCGCTTCAGTGGACTTGCAGCCTTTCCGCCAGGCAGCGCCGCGGTGCTTGAACTGCGTCTGCACTACGGTCAGCCGGGCAGCGGCTCGACCGCCGCCCGGCTTGCGGAGGCGAGCGTCACCCTTTCGCCGACCGGTGCGTCGGCGCCGGTGGGAACCCCCGTGGCCGGCACCCTGGTCATCACGCAAGCGCAGCTTGCCGCCCTGGCACCGGGCGCGACAAAGCTGGTCGTGCGCCTGAATCAGGTGGACAACCAGGATCTCAGCGTCGCCTTTGTCCGCCAGGGCCTCGTTGCGCTGCCGTCGTCCGACGCCTCATCCGGGGAACAGTCCGAAACAGGCGGCGGTGCCGGCGAGCAGGCGGCGACCTATGCCAGCAACGGCGACCTGATCCAGGGGTGGCATTGGCTGCGCGACGCCGGCCTTCGCCACTACGCAACCTGGCGATTCGATGACATCGCGGTGCCCGCCAACGGGCTGTCCTTGAACTTCACCTTCCTCGCCACGGATCGGGTCAGCGGCGGCCCCGGCGTCGCTGCCAGCTTCGCGTTGCGCTACGGCGCGGATCCGTCGGTCCTCGAGGGGCGTGGAGGCCAGGTCGTCGCCGTGTCGCTCGTCAATGTCTCGCCGCCCGGCGACACGCTCGGGTACCTCAATCAGGGCAGCCTGCGCCTGCCGGCCGCGCAGCTGGGCGGCGCCGGGCAGTCAACAGCGCTCTACCTGCGCGTCGAGCGCCTCTCCGCCAAGGGACCCCACATCGCGGTACGCGCCATCGCCATCACGATCGGCAACGGTGGCACCACGACCGGCGGGGAAACCAGCGACGGCGGCACGACGGATGAAGGAACGACCGGAGGTGGCGCGACGGGAGACGGCACGGCGGGAGGCGGCACGACGGGAGGCGGCACGACGGGCACGGGCGGCGACGGGACACTGACCCTGACCTTGTCGGACGGCGGACGCCGGGTGCAGACCAGCCTGCCGTTCCTGCTGCCATCGGGCAGCAGCGGCGGCGCGAACGATCCCGACAAGGACGGATTGCGGCAGGATTTCGAGGATGCCTTGCTGGCCCGGGTCGCGCCGAAGGTGGAGCTGGACGAGGAGGAAGACTGGCTCACCGCACGGCCGACCGACCGCGTCGTGCACTATGGCCGGGTCATGAGCTTCCCCTCGCGCACGCGACTGCGCTTCATCATCGTCAACTATGCGACGGCCTGGAGCCGCGACTACGGGCGCTTTGCCGTCGGCATCGATGCCTACGACAAGACCGTTGCCATCCGCCACAACGGCGACGTGGAGCGCGTGGTCGAGGCCTGGGAGGTGATCGACGACCACACGCTGGAGCTGCGCTACGTCTTCACCTCCGCGCACGGCGATGCGACCCTGCACTCGGGCGTCTGGGCGGCAAGGGGCAGCAGCTGCAACGAAGGCAAGGTGGTGCTGGGAGTCGACCAGACGCTCTGCAGCGAGTTGAGCTTCGATGACGGACACGTGCTGTTGCAGGCGTCCGAGGACAAGCACGCCTACTATCCCTCGGCCGCGACCTGCGAGGCGGTCCGCCTGGTGTTCCGGCTCGGCACCGGGTTCGGCGAGGACTGCGGCGGGGGCGGGCGCTTCCTCTTCCCGGTGGTGAACGCCGGGGAACCGGGCGCTCACCTCGTGGACTCGATCGGCGATACCTTCGCGCACGAGTTCGTTTGGACGACGGATCAGTTCTGCGGCGGCGATGACGGCAGCTACAATCGTTCACTGCCCTGCGTCGGCGCCATCGGACCGAAGCTGGCCAGCCTGCCGGACATGCTGGAGCCCATGCTGCCACGCATTCCCAAGACCATCGCCGCCGGCACGGGCGAGCTTTACGAGCATCGCATGTTCGGCGGGTTCAGCGTCGGCTTCCGCGTCGGCAGCAGCGAGCGCGACATGACGCGCTACCAGGGCCAGATCAATCTCAACGATGTCTTCTCTTCGCTGAAGCTGGGTAGCGGCATCGCCTGCACCTTCTACGCGGACGTGAACTTCGGCGGCCAGCACCTTGGCCCCGTTACCGCCGCCGATGCCGTCGACGGCGAATGGCGCGACCTCTCGACGATCGGCTGGAACGACCGGATCAGCTCCTTCGTCTGCGCCGGCAACTGAGCCTAGGCGCTCGTCGCGTACACCTCCGCCCGGAAGGCCTCGGCCAGGCGGTCGCAGTCGTGGCCGAGATTGCGCGGCGAGAGGTCGTCGACCGGCGGCAGGCTGGCGCGGATCATGTCGAGCCGTGCCGCCAGGGCCGGCGGCGCCGGCCGGTCGGTGACCCAGAGCGCCTGCGAGGAGACCG
Source organism: Pseudomonadota bacterium (assembly GCA_029781795.1). GTDB lineage: Bacteria > Pseudomonadota > Alphaproteobacteria > Kiloniellales > JACOMY01 > JAKOWB01. The sequence continues at coordinate 18,896 of JAKOWB010000195.1, forward strand.
CGGCCATCACCGCCAGCGCCCGCTCCAGCGCGCGGCCCGCCGTCTCCTGCTTGTGCCAGGCCGGGAAGATCGGCGAGACCACGTCGTCCTGTCCCCAGGCGCCACCCTCGGCGCCCGGCAGCAGCGTCGCCGAGGCCGCCTGCCGCGCCGTCTCGTGGAAGCCGACGATGGACATGGGGGCATAGGTCAGCGCCACCGCGCCGCGCGCCACCTTGGCGAGGTTCTTCGACAGCTTCTCCGGCAGGCCGCTGCTGGCGTGGTCCAGCGTCTTGGTGG
>JAKOWB010000200.1 GCA_029781795.1 Pseudomonadota bacterium
CCATCACGCGCTGGCGGTGTTCTCGACCCTGTTCGGCGGCGGCATGTCCTCGCGCCTGTTCCAGCGCATCCGCGAGGAGCGCGGGCTGGTCTACAGCATCTCCTCCTTCACCTCCTCGTATCGCGACGGCGGGCTGTTCGGCATCTATGCCGGCACCGGCGCCGAGAGCCTGGCCGAGCTGGTGCCGATGATCTGCGCCGAGTTCACCACGGTCGCCGACACGGTGCAGGAGAACGAGATCGCGCGGGCGCGCGCCCAGCTGAAAGCTGGCGTGCTGATGGCGCTGGAGTCGACCCACGCGCGCTGCGAGCAGGCGGCGCGGCACCTGCTGACCTACGATCGCGTGATCCCCCACGCCGAGACCGTGGCGCGCATCGAGGCGGTCGATCATGCTGCGGTGCAGCGCGTGGCGCGCCGGCTGCTGGCCGGCAAGCCCAGCATCTGCGCCCTGGGCCCGGTGGCGGGGCTGGAGACCTACGACTCGATCACGGCTCGCCTGCGTCCCTAGCGCAGCGGGGGCATGGGCAACATTTGGAATTTGTGTAAAATGCCTCCCGAATCCCAGAGGGAGCGACATCGAGGATGTTTCGCCTGTCCGACGTGCCACTTGCGCTGGCCTCGACGCCGCGCCTGCAGTCGGAGCGTGTCCACCTGCGCATGCCCAATCTCGACGACTGGCGCGAATGGGCGGAATTGCGCGCGGCCAGCCGCGCCTTCCTGACGCCGTGGGAGCCCTCGTGGACCGAGGATGCGCTGACGCGCGACTCCTATCGCCGCCGCCTGCGCCACTACATGCAGGAGTGGCGCGCCGGCGAGGGCTACACCTTCTTCATCTTCCTCAACGACAGCCGCCGGCTCGCCGGCGGCATCTCGGTGTCCAACGTGCGCCGCGGCGTGGCCCAGAGCGCCTCCATCGGCTACTGGATGGGCCAGCGCTTCGCCGGGCTTGGCTACATGACCGAGGGCCTGGCGGCGCTGCTGCCCTTCATGTTCGACGAGGTCCGCCTGCGCCGCCTCGAGGCGGCCTGCCTGCCGAGCAACGAGCCCAGCAAGTCGGTGCTGCGCAAGGTCGGCTTCCACGAAGAAGGTCTGGCGCGCCAGTACCTGAAGATCAACGGCACGTGGCACGACCACGTGCTGTTCGCCCTGCTTGGCGAGGACTGGCGCCGGCAGTTCAACGGGCGCTGATCGGCGCGATCAGTCGGCGGGATTGGCGATCGCCGCTTCTTCCGGGTCCGGATCGGACCGCAGCACCTGGATCATCAGGATGACGGCGGCGAAGGTGCCGGCACCCAGCAAGCCGAAGCCCCAGGCGTAGGATTCGGTCAGCACCAGCGCGATGCTGAACAGCGCCGGGCTGACCAGCGGGCCGGCGAAGGTGAAGACCACGGTGCCGCCGGTGATCTCGCCGGCACGGCCCGGCGGCGCCAGGCGCGCGATCTCGGCGACATAGACGCCGGTCCAGCTGATCGCCGTCAGGCCGAGGAACACGACCAGCGCGTAATAGGTCAGCAGCGGCCAGCTCGGCTGCGCCAGCGCCAGCGCCATCAACCCGACGGTCATCGACACGGCGAAGCCCAGCAGCACGTGGCGCGGCTTGCGGGTGACCTCGGCGACGACGCCCCAGGCGATGCGGCCGAAGATGCCCGACAGCGCCAGCAGCGAGCCCAGCGCGCCGGCCTTCACCAGCGACATGTGCAGATGGTTCACGCCGTAGATCACGATGAAGACCGACAGCGAGCCCTGGGTCGCCGAGAAGAAGGTCGATGCCAGCGCAAGGCGGCGCAGCTGCGGACGACGCCAGACCTCGCGCACCGGCCTGAGGAAGTCGCGCAGCCGGGGCGTCGGCATGTGGGCGTTGAGCTTGCCCTCGATGTCGTAGACCTGGCGCAGCGGCTGCAGCGCGAAGGCCAGCA
>JAKOWB010000448.1 GCA_029781795.1 Pseudomonadota bacterium
ACTTTGTCGGATGTTTCCTTTCTCGCCTCGGGCAAAGCCCCGCCCGTCGCGGGGGCGGCGCACCAGGTGCGCCGCCGCCGGCCGGTTTTCAGGGCAGGCAGTCCAGGTACTGTTCCATGTCCCAGTTCGTGGTCGTCGCCATGAAGCGCTCCCACTCGTCGGTCTTGTACTCGTGGAAGACGCGGTACATGTCGCCGGGCATGGCCGACTTGATGACCTCGTCCTTGCTCAGGCGGTCCAGCGACTCGCCGAGGCTCATGGGCAGCTTCTTGACGATCTTGCCCTGCTCCATGGCCTGGTAGATGTTGCGCTCCTCCGGCTCGCCCGGATCGAGGTTGCGCGTGATGCCGTCGTCGAAGGCCTTGAGGATGGCCGAGGCCATCAGGTAGGGGTTCACCATCGAGTCGACGGCGCGGTACTCGAAGCGGCCCGGGGCCGAGACGCGCAGGCCGCAGGTGCGGTTCTGGAAGCCCCAGTCGGCGAAGACCGGCGCCCAGTAGCCCGTATCCCACAGGCGGCGATAGGAGTTCACCGTCGAGCAGCCGATGGCGGTCAGCGCGCCCAGGTGCTCGATGATGCCGCCGATGCCCTTGAGGCCCACCGGGCCCGGCTTGCGCGGATCGAGCGACTGGTCGGGCATGAAGGTGTTGGTGCCGCCCTTGCGGTACTGATAGACGCCGGGCATGCCGGGCAGCGGGTCGTTGTCCAGCGTGACCAGCTGGTCCTCGCCGCCGGTCCACAGCGAGATGTTGTGGTGGCAGCCCGAGGCCGAGACCTTCATGAAGGGCTTGGTCATGAAGCAGGCGATGAGCCCGAACTCGCGGGCCACCTGCGCGCAGATCTGGCGATAGGTGGTCAGGCGGTCGGCGGTGCGCAGCGCATCGTCGTACATCCAGTTGAGCTCGAGCTGGCCGGGCGCGTCCTCGTGGTCGCCCTGGATCATGTCCAGGCCCATGGCGCGGCTGTACTCGATGACCCGCATGAAGACGGGGCGCAGGCTCTCGAACTGGTCGATGTGGTAGCAGTTGGGCTTGGAGAAGCCGACGATCTTGCCGCTCTCCTCCCGCTTCAGCCACATCATCTCCGGCTCGGTGCCGTGACGCATGTGCAGGCCGCCGTGCTTGCCCTGGAATTCGGCGTGGATGCGCTTCAGGTTGCCGCGGCAGTCGGCGGTGAGGAAGCCGCCCGGATCCTGGCGCTCCTCGCGGTTCCGGAACAGGGTGCAGAAGACGCGCGCGACGCGCTTGTCCCACGGCAGCTGCACGAAGGTCTCGGGGTCGGGAATGCCGACCAGCTCGGAGGCCTCGGGGCCGAAGGCGATGTAGTCACCGTGACGGTTCAGGAAGAGGTTGGCGGTCGAGCCGTAGACCAGCTGGAAGCCGCGCTCGGCGTTGGCTTCCCAGTGATCGGCCGGGATGCCCTTGCCGACGATGCGGCCGGTGACCGAGATGAACTGGTAGTAGATGTACTGGATGCCGAGCTGGTTGATCTTCTCGCGCACCTGCTTGACCAGCTCTGCCCGGCCGGGCGCGTGAACGTAGCGTTCGAGATCGGTTTCTTTGGCCATTGCCCTCGTTCTCCCCATGTCAGCCTCGGTGCCCACGCCGCTGCGTCCGGCCCTGTCCGGGGCGCCTTGTTCTTGGCTTTGGCGCTTGCTCTCCCGGGGGTCGGTCCAGCCCTTCCCTGGCCTTCATGGCCAGATGTTCCGCTTGACCGAGCGGCCGGTATCACACCACACTCTAATCCGATTGCAAACCAATTTTTTCAATGGACCGGAAATGGTCCAAATTGGTTTCATCCAATAAAAACAATAGCCTGGGGATAAAGGATGGCCGAGCAAGACCCTTTCGAGCGTAGGGAGGTCCCCCTTCCGGGGGCCGCCGGCGGCGCCGCGGCGATTGCCGCGCAACTGCGCCGCGCGATCCTGGACGGGACCTACGGCTTCCGCGAGCGGCTGCCGGCCGAGCGCGAGCTGGCGAGCCACTTCGGCGCCTCGCGCTCCACCGTGCGCGAGGCGCTGAAGCAGCTCGAGGAGGGCCAGCTCGTCACCCGGCGGATCGGCAGCGGCACCTTCGTGAACTACCGCGCCGGCGAGGAGGGGGACGACATCGCCGAGCGCACCAGCCCGCTGGAGCTGATCGAGGTGCGCATCGCCGTCGAGCCGACCATGGCGCGCATGGCCACGGTCAACGCGACGACGCGCGACCTGGAGCGACTGGGCGAGGCGCTGCGCCAGGTCGAGTCCTGCCGCCGCGACCGCGAGGCTTTCACCCGCGCCGACACGGCCTTCCACCTGACCCTGGCCGAGTGCACGCGCAATCCGCTGATGGTCTGGCTCTACCGCCACGTCAACGACGTGCGCACCCACACGCAGTGGAGCCGGGCGAAGGACAAGATCCTCTCGCCCGAGCGGCTGGAGGAATACAATCGCCAGCACCGCGCGCTCTTCGAGGCCATCGCCGGCCGCGACGTGGAGCTCGCCGTCTCGATCATCACCGAGCACCTGGAGAAGGCGCGCCGCGACCTGATCGGCGCCAGCCGGGACTAGCGGCATCGGCAAAGGAAAAGGGCGGGCGCCCCTGAGAGACGCCCGCCCTGCCCTGCGATCGGATGCGGGGGACCTTGGATTACAGTCCTTCGGCGCGCTTGAAGGACTTCCTCTCGTGCACCAGGGACTGCACCACGACAGCCACGACGATGGCTGCCGTGAGGGCGAGGCACAGTGCCAGCAGGTTCGAGGAGCCGGCCCAGGTGTAGTAGGCCTCGGCCCCGTCCCAGGTAGTGATGGGTGCGCTTTCCATTGAGCGTCCTCCTTACTCGGCGGGAATGCGAAGGGTGGCGGGCGTCGCCCCCTCGGGATAGGGCAGGATCGGCAGCTCGGTCTTGTCGAGTCCCAGTTCCTCGGCCTTGCCGCCGACGCGCAGCACACCCAGCAGCTTCATCGCCAGCGAGATGACGTAGCCTGGCACGAAGCCCAGCAGCGCCAGCACGATGCCCGACTGGATCTGGCCCATCAGGTTCACCGCCGGCCAGTCGGGATTGGCCTGCGGATAGCCCGAGGCGAACATCCCGCAGGCGACGATGGACCAGAGGCCGGCGATGCCGTGCACCGGGATGGCGCCGACGGCATCGTCGATCCTCATCTTCTCCACCGCGACGCTGACCGGCTGGATCATGCAGCCGCCGGCGAAGGCGATGCAGAAGGCCAGCGGCGGGTAGTAGAGGTCCATGCCCGAGGCGACCGAGATGATGCCGGCCAGCGCGCCGGACATCATCCAGAAGGGATCGCGGGTCACCAGGAAGGCGCCGATGACACCGCCGCCGAACCCCATCAGCGTGTTGAAGGCGAAGGCGGAGAGCGTCGCCGGCTGGCCGAAGATGTTCACCCACTGGCCGCCGCCGACATAGATGATGCAGCCGCCAAGGAAGCCGAAGAAGCCGACGATGATGAGCATGAGCCCGATCACCGTCATCGGCACGCTGTGGCCGGGGATGGCGTTGGCCGTGCCGTCGGCATTGAACTTGCCGATGCGCGGGCCGAGGTTGATCAGCACGCCCAGCGTGAAGAAGCCGGCGACGACGTGCACGCAGCCGGCGGCCGCGGTGTCGTGGAAGCCCCACTCGGTGGTGAGCCAGCCCTCGAAGTGCCAGCCCCAGGCGGCGCCCAGGATCCAGACCACGGCGCCGAGGATCACCGCCAGGACGATGTAGGCCGAGATGCGCACCCGCTCGATCAGCGAGCCGGAGAGGATCGAGGCCGTGGTGGCGGCGAACATGGTGAAGGCGGCCCAGAATACACCCGAGGCGTTGTCGGCCAGGTTCGGTCCCATGTTGGCCGACCAGGGCTCGGCCGCGGCGGCGAGGTCGGCGACCAGGCCTTCCGTCGGCGGCACGATGCCGTGCGGCATGGCGTTGTAGATCCACCAGCCGAAGAGATAGAAGGTCGGCACCAGGAAGGCGAAGGCGAGGATGTTCTTCACCGCCGCCGCCAGCACGTTCTTCACGCGCGAGGCGCCCATCTCGTAGGCCAGGAAGCCGGCGTGGATGCAGACCATGATGGCCGTGCACCACCAGTAGAAAATCTCCATGTTGACCTTGTTCGACATGCCGAACGCATCGGTCAGTGTCGCCAGGTCGGCCGCAGTCTGTTCCATCGATCGAAGCCCCTCTCGGTTGCCGGCCTCACCCGGACGACCACGGGGACTAGAGGGCGCCGCCGGAGCGACGGCGGACGCGGGGGCCCGTGACGCACGGGCGAGACCTCCCAATCAGCGGGGAACGGGCGATGCTTGGCCGCCCGTCCTGCCCAGTCGCCGTCAACGCTATCACCGGCGTTTTTCGCACCGCAACAGGATTGTTGCAGTGCAAAACATCCTGGCCCGTGACAGGGATGAAATTCACTCTGGGAAATATTCTTAAACCTGAGTTGATCCAAGCCGCTGGAATCGCCTACGCTTGAGGGAGTTGTGGCGCGAAGGAAGGAGTCGTCTTCCCCCTTTGGCGCCACCTGGAGGGGGCAGGGGCATGTGCCGCACAAGGGGTGAGGCCAGCCGGTGGTCCGCAAGCAGCCGGGGTCGGCTGGGCTTGCCGGTCGCGTCGTTCCAATGCCGCTGCTTGGCATCCTCCACCGCTCCCGCGCGGTCGCAACCGTGGGCAAACCAGAATCAAAACCTTGGGAGGAGTAGGACGCGATGGATAGCGACATCGGCGCCTTAACGACGATCTTCACCGAATTCTACTATTGGGTGACGGTCGTCTTCATGTTCCTGATCCACGTCGGCTTCTGCATGTACGAGGTCGGCGCCTCGCGACAGAAGAACCACATGCACACCTTGATGAAGAACACCATGGTGATCCCGCTGGTCACCGTGACCTTCTTCTTCTTCGGCTGGTGGATCTACTTCGCCTTCCCCAACGGGCCCTGGATCACCGGCCCGGTGCTGGACGCCCCCTGGGCGACGCCCTGGAGCGAACTGATGGGCGCCCACATGGGCGGCACACCGGTGCAGGAGGGCCTGACGACCGACGACACCGCGCTCTGGGCTCGCATCAACGGCGTCTTCTGGGCGGCGTTCCTGCTGTTCTCCTGGACCGCGGCCTCGATCGTCTCGGGCGCCATCATCGAGCGCGTGCGCTCCTCGGCCTTCTGGCTGATCGCCGTGCTGGTGGGCTCGGTCACCTGGATCATCGACGCCGCCTGGGGCTGGCACCCGAACGGCTGGATGGTGCAGCTGCTCGGCTACCATGACGCCTATGCCTCGGGCGTCATCCACGCCATCGCCGGCGGCGCGGCCCTGGCCGTGCTGATCCTGCTCGGGCCCCGGATCGGCAAGTTCCGCGCCGACGGCACGCCGCGCAACATCGTGCCGCAGAACCCCTGGCTGATCACGATCGGCATCTTCCTGATCTATACCGGCTTCTGGGGCTTCTACGTCGCCTGCAACATCCCGATCATCGACGTGCAGGACGGCGAGGGCGTGTTCTTCTCGGCGACCAACATCTACCTGACGCCGACGACGCTCTCCGCCATCACCTTCAACTTCCTGCTGTCGCTGTCGGGCGGTCTGCTGGCGACCTACATCGTCAGCCGCGGCGATGCTTTCTGGACCTACTCCGGCGGTCTCTGCGGCGTCATCGGTGCCTCCGCCGGCAACGACCTCTACCACCCGCTGCAGGCCATGATCATCGGCGCCTTCGTGCCGGTGATCTGCTACAAGCTGCACTACTGGGTGGAGCGAAAGTTCAAGATCGACGACGCGGTGGGCGCGGTGGCCGTGCACGGCTATGGCGGCTTCCTCGGCGTGGTGATCGCCGGCTTCGTGCTGTGGGGCTATCCGGCCTCGCAGTTCTATCCCGGCGTGGTGGTCACGCCCTGGGGCAACTTCCTCGGCGCGGTCATCATGTTCCTCGTGCTTGGCTTCATCCCGACCTACATCCTGTCCGCCATCCTCAAGGGCTGCGGCGCGCTCAGGATCCCGCGCGAGATCGAACTGGTCGGCCTCGACCTCTCGGAGTACGCGGCGCGCTATGTCGAGGAAGAGGAAGTCCGCGAAGCCGAGCTGGCCGAGGCGCGTGCCGCCGGCCTGATCAAGTGACGGCCTGAAAGGGAGCAAGCAACATGCAGACAGGCAATGTCGAAACCTGGAACGGCACGATGACCGACATCGGGCCGCTCTATCCCTTCGTCGGCAGCGAGGTCTTCCTGCTGATCGTCTGTGTCGCCGGCTGGATCGTCTGGCACATCTGGCAGGCCCGGATGGAAAGCTCGAACTACAACGACGACGTGGCGAAATTGAAGACCAACGGCAACATGGATCGGGCGATGAAGGGCGAGAAGATCCTGCGCTCCATGTAGCCGGCGTTCCGCAGCGAAGCTCCGCAAGCCTGGGGGCGCCGGGGGAAGACCTTCCGGCGCCCCTTCTTGTTCCGGGGCCCCTCCTCCGCCCGCGCCCTTGGCCCTGACACGGGCCGGCGTTAAGGGACTGGCATGAAACGACCAACGAACCGAACCAAGCCCCCGCCGGCCACCGGTCAGGCGGCATCGCGCACCAAGGCCGCGCCGGCCGTGATGCCCTACCAGGACCCGCATGCCGGCGCGGCGGAGAACCAGCTGGAAGTGGCCATCGGCCGCGAGGTGCGCGGCTTCCGCAAGGCGCTGGACATGACGGTGACCGAGCTGGCCAAGGCCGCCGGCCTCTCCGCCGGCATGCTGTCGAAGATCGAGAACGGCCAGACCTCGCCCTCGCTGGCGACGCTGCAGTCGCTCTCGGCCGCGCTGCACGTGCCGGTCACCGCGTTCTTCCGCCGCTACGAGGAGACGCGCGACGCCACCTTCGTGCGCTCCGGCCAGGGCCTGGTCATGGAGCGGCGCGGCACCCGCGCCGGGCACCAGTACCAGCTGCTCGGCCACTCCACCGGCAAGCGCCTGGTGGTGGAGCCCTACCTCATCACCCTGACCGCCAAGAGCGACGTCTTCCCGCTGTTCCAGCACAGCGGCGTCGAGTTCCTCTACATGCTGGAGGGCCGCGTGGGCTACCGCCACGCCGACAAGACCTATGTGCTGGAGCCGGGCGATTCGCTCTTCTTCGACAGCGACGCGCCGCACGGCCCCGACGAGCTGATCGAGCTGCCGGCGCGCTATCTCTCGATCATCTGCTACCTGCGCGACAGCGACGACGAGGACTAGCGGCCGGCGTCCGGTCAAATTCCCGTCAGGAAAATTCCTTTCCGCCCAGTTGATATCCCCGGAGGACTCGTCTAGCTTCGGCCTCGAGCCTTCCATCAGGGACAGAACCACCCATGTGCGGGATCGTCGGACTCTTCACCAAGACGCCGAAGCTGCAGGCGCAGCTCGGCGACTACCTCTCCTCCATGCTGATCGAGATGAGCGACCGCGGGCCCGATTCGGCCGGCGTGGCGCTCTACCGCAACGCGGCGCCCACGGGCGCGACCAAGCTCTCGCTCTTCGCCGCCGATCCGGACTACGCCTGGTCGACCCTGAAGGGCGAGCTGAAGCGGGAGCTGAGCGACAGGGTCGACCTCGAGCTGCGCGGCAGCCACGCGGTCGTCGTGGTGCACGAGGGCTTCCCGGTGATCCAGGCCTGGCTGGCCGAACATCACCCCGAGATCGACATCGTCTCGGCCGGCGACACCATCGAGATCTTCAAGGAGAAGGGCCTGCCCAAGGACGTGGTCGACCGCTTCGACCTGCGCAAGGTGGCCGGCAGCCACGCCCTCGGCCACACCCGCATGGCGACCGAGAGCGCGGTGACGACGGAGCACTCGCACCCCTTCTCCACCGGCATGGACCTCTGCCTGGTGCACAACGGCTCGCTGTCGAACCACAACCGCCTGCGCCAGAAGCTCCGGCGCCAGGGCATCGAGTTCAAGACCGACAACGACACCGAGGTCGGCGCCGGCTACCTCGCTTGGCGCCTGCGCGAGGGCGATACGCTGGAGGAGGCCCTGACCAACGGCTTCCGCGACCTCGACGGCTTCTACACCTTCGCCATCGGCACGCGCGACGGCTTCGCCGTGGTGCGCGATCCCATCGCCTGCAAGCACGCGGTGCTGGCCGAGACCGACGACTGGGTGGCCATGGCGACCGAGTACCGCGCCATCGCCGTGCTGCCCGGCGCCGACCACGCCAACATCTGGGAGCCGAAGCCCGGCACCATCTACGCCTGGAACCACGCCTGATGACGACGCTCGACCTTGCGCAGATCACCCTGCGCGAGCTGAACAGCCGCCTGCAGGGCATCGCCGCCGGCTCGAACGAGCGCGACTTCCTGGTCGCCAACCCCGAGGGCGCGCACTCCATCGCCGTCGGCCTGACCCAGCCGATCCGCGTGACGGTCGACGGCCACACCGGCTTCTACTGCGGCGGCATGAACCAGCAGGCGGAGATCCTGGTCAAAGGCCATGTCGGCCCCGGTGTCGGCGAGAACATGATGTCGGGCCGCATCCACGTCACCGGCAACGCCAGCCAGGGCGCCGGCGCCACCGGCCAGGGCGGCCTGCTGGTGGTCGAGGGCTCGGCCTCCTCGCGCTGCGGCATCTCGATGAAGGGCATCAATATCGTGGTCGGCGGCTCGGTCGGCCACATGTCGGCCTTCATGGCGCAGTCGGGCGCGCTGGTGGTCTGCGGCGACGCCGGCTCCAGCCTGGGCGACTCGATCTACGAGGCGCGGCTCTACGTCGCCGGCAGCGTGGAGAGCCTGGGCAGCGACTGCGTCGAGAAGGAGATGACGCAGCACCACAAGGAGAAGCTGGCCCGCCTGCTCGACCAGGCCGGCATCAAGGCCGACGCCAAGCGCTTCCGGCGCTACGGCTCGGCCCGCAAGCTCTACAACTTCCACGTCGACAACGCGGACGCCTACTGACACATGAGCCAGCACCGCACCCCGCCGCGCCCCTCGGCCACCTTCGACGCCTACACCATCGCCGAGATCCAGCGCGCGGCGGCCACAGGCATCTACGACATCCGCGGCGGCGGCGCGAAGCGCAGGCTGCCCAGCTTCGACGACCTGCTGTTCCTCGGCGCCTCCATGTCGCGCTATCCCCTGGAAGGCTATCGCGAGAAGTGCGCCACCAACGTCACGCTGGGCACGCGCTTCGCCAAGAAGCCGATCGAGCTGAAGATCCCCATCACCATCGCCGGCATGTCCTTCGGCGCGCTCTCCGGCCCCGCCAAGGAGGCCCTGGGCCGCGGCGCCAGCGCCATGGGCACCAGCACCACGACCGGCGACGGCGGCATGACGCCCGAGGAGCGCGGCCAGTCCAAGACCCTGGTCTACCAGTACCTGCCTTCGCGCTACGGCATGAACCCCGACGACCTGCGCAAGGCCGACGCGATCGAGATCGTGGTGGGCCAGGGCGCCAAGCCCGGCGGCGGCGGCATGCTGCTGGGCCAGAAGATCTCGCCGCGCGTCGCGCAGATGCGCAACCTGCCGGAAGGCATCGACCAGCGCTCGGCCTGCCGCCATCCCGACTGGACGGGCCCCGACGACCTGGAGATCAAGATCCAGGAGCTGCGCGAGATCACCAACTGGGAGAAGCCGATCTACATCAAGGTCGGCGCCACCCGCCCCTACTTCGACGTGACCCTGGCGGTGAAGGCCGGCGCCGACGTGGTGGTGGTCGACGGCATGCAGGGCGGCACGGCGGCGACGCAGGAGATCTTCATCGAGCACGTCGGCATCCCGACCCTGGCGGCGATCCGCCCGGCGGTGCAGGCGCTGCTCGACCTCGACATGCACCGCAAGGTGCAGCTCGTCGTCTCCGGCGGCATCCGCAATGGCGCCGACGTGGCCAAGGCCCTGGCCCTCGGCGCCGACGCCGTGGCCATCGGCACGGCCGCGCTGATCGCGCTGGGCGACAACGATCCCAAGTGGGAGGACGAGTACCGCAAGCTCGGCACCACGGCCGGCTGCTACGACGACTGGCACGAGGGGCAGGACCCGGCCGGCATCACCACCCAGAACGCCGAGCTGGCCGCCCGCCTGGACCCGGTGAAGGCCGGCCATCGCCTGGCCAACTACCTGGCGGTCATGACCATGGAGATGCAGATCATCGCCCGCGCCTGTGGCAAGAGCCACGTGCTGAACCTGGAGCCCGAGGACCTGGTGGCGCTGACCGTCGAGTCCGCGGCCATGGCGCGCGTGCCGCTGGCCGGGACGAGCTGGATTCCGGGTCAGGGAGTCTATTGAGGTGCCGGCAGCCGATGCCTTTGGCCCGTCTTTCGAGACGCGGCGCTTCGCACCGCTCCTCAAGTTGAGGATGCGTTAAGGTAGGCCAAACCCACCGCCCTCATCCTGAGGAGGCCGCGACAGCGGCCGTGTCGAAGGATGGGCCAAGGAGCGGGGGCGGCGTAAGACGGGACGAACAGGGTCACACGCGAGGGGGAACCTCAGATGGCTAACGATCTGGTGAAGATCGCCAAGGACAAGGGCATCAAGTACTTCCTGATTTCCTACGTCGACCTCTTCGGCGTGCTCAGGGCCAAGCTCTCGCCGGCCGCGGCGATCCAGCAGATGATGGACGACGGCGCCGGCTTCGCCGGTTTCGCCACCTGGCTGGACATGACGCCGGCGCATGCCGACCTCTTCGCCAAGCCCGACCCCGAGAGCCTGATCCAGCTGCCGTGGAAGCCGGAGGTCGGCTGGCTCGCCGCCGACCTCTGGATGGACGGCAAGCTGGTCGAGCAGGCGCCGCGTCAGGTGCTGCGCCGGCAGACCGAGAAGGCGGCAAAGCTCGGCTACCGCATGAAGACCGGCGTCGAGTGCGAGTACTTCCTGCTGACGCCGGACGGCGCCGCCATCAGCGACGCGCGCGATACCCAGTCGAAGCCCTGCTACGACCAGTCGGCCCTGATGCGCCGCTACGACGTCATCACCGAGATCTGCGACGCCATGCTGGCGCTGGGCTGGAAGCCCTACCAGAACGACCATGAGGACGCGAACGGCCAGTTCGAGATGAACTGGGAGTACGACGACTGCATGGTCACCGCCGACCGCCACGTCTTCTTCAAGTACATGGTGAAGGCCCTGGCCGAGAAGCATGGCCTGCGCGCCACCTTCATGCCCAAGCCCTTCTCCAACCTGACCGGCAACGGCTGCCACGCCCACGTCTCGGTCTGGGACAAGGCCGGCAAGAAGAACCTGTTCCACGACCCCAAGGGCGAGCTGGGGCTCTCGACCCTCGCCTACCAGTTCCTCGGCGGCATCATGCACTCGGCCGCCGACCTGGCGGCGATCTTCAATCCGACGGTGAACAGCTACAAGCGCATCAACGCGCCGCGCACCCTGTCGGGCGCCACCTGGTCGCCGAACGCCATCTCCTATGGCGGCAACAACCGCACGCACATGGTGCGCATCCCGGACAAGGGCCGCTTCGAACTGCGCCTGATGGACGGCGCCGCCAACCCCTATCTGCTGCAGGCGGGCGTGCTCTGCGCCGGCCTGGACGGCGTCGCCCACCAGCGCGACCCGGGCAAGCGGCTCGACATCAACATGTACGAGCAGGGGCACACGGTTAAGAATCTGAAAAAGCTGCCGCTAAACCTGCTCGATGCGCTGCGCGCCTTCGACAGGAACAAGGCGTTGCGCGACGGGCTGGGAGCGGAGTTCTGCGACTCCTACCTGAAGCTGAAGCACCAGGAGTGGAACAGCTACTGCGCCAGCATCTCCGCCTGGGAACGCGACAACACGCTGGACTGCTGAGGCTCCTCGCGGCGGGCCCGGCTTTGCCCAGGCCGCCGCCAGTCCTATAGTCCGGCCACCATGCGGTTCCTGATCGCCGACGACCACGCCCTTTTCCGCCGCGGCCTGACGCTGCTGCTGGAGCAGCTCTATCCCGAGGCCGAGGTACTGGAGGCGAGCGACATCGCCGCCGCGTTGGCGCTGGGCGAGCGCCTGGCAGGCGTGGAGGTCATCCTGCTCGACCTCACCATGCCGGGTATGGAGGGCCTGGCCGGCCTCGACAAGCTACGCCAGGCGGCGCCGGCGGCGCGGGTGGTGATGCTCTCGGCCTCCGCCGACCTCGACTCCATCCGCCGCACACTGGCGGCCGGCGCGCGCGGCTACATCCTGAAGTCCGGCACCGACGAGACGCTGCGCCATGCGCTCTCGATGGTGCTCGCGGGCGAGGTCTATGTGCCGCCGGTGGTGCTGAGCGAACTCGACCGGCCGCGCGCCGGCAGCGAGCTGCCGGCCGACAGCCCGCTGCGCAGCCTGACCGAGCGGCAGCGCCAGACCCTGGAGCTGCTGGTCCAGGGTCTGTCGAACAAGGAGATCGCACGCCAGCTCGGCCTGCGGGAGTCGACCGTGAAGGCGCACCTCAAGGTCATCCTGAAGAAGCTCGGCGCCGGCCACCGCACCCAGGCCGCCCTGCTGGCGACCCAGATGGGCCTCGGCCCGGCCGCGGGGCGCTGAGCCCTAGCCCAGCACGTCGGCCAGGGCCTTCAGCAGCGCGCGGGGATCGACCGGCTTGTGCAGCAGGCCGAGGCCGCTGGCCTGGGCCTCGGCCAGGCGCCGCGGCTCGGTGTCGCCGGTCAGCAGCAGCGCCGGCACGGGGCGGCCGAGCGCCGCCTGCAGGCGCCGCACCGCGGCGGCGCCGGTGACGCCGCCGCGCAGGCGGTAGTCGACCACCAGCACCTCGGGCGGTGGTTCTTCGGCCAGTGCGGCCAGCAGTCCTTCGGGCGTCTCTGCCGCCACGACCGCCGCCCCCTCGCCGACCAGGAAGGCCCTCAGCGCGGCCAGCACCACCCCCTCGTCGTCCAGCAGCGCGATGCGCCGGCCGGCAAGGCGCGGCCCGGGCGCCTCCACCGCGGCTACCGGCAGCGGCGCGCCTTCGGCCAAGGGCACCTCGACCCAGAAGGTTGCGCCCTGGCCCGGCTGCGAGCGCACGCCGACGGCCACGCCGAGCAGCCGCGCCAGCCGGTCGACGATGGCTAGGCCGAGGCCCAGGCCCTTGCTGCGATCGCGCTCCGGGTTCCCCAGCTGCGTGAACTCCTGGAAGATCAGCGGCACCTGCTCGGGCGCGATGCCGATGCCACTGTCCGCCACCTCGATCCGCACGATGTCGCCGCGCCGCCGCGCACCGATCAGCACCCGGCCGCTCGGCGTATAGCGCACCGCGTTGGCGGTGAAGTTCTGCAGGATGCGGTAGAGCAGCACCGGGTCGCTGGCAACGAAGAGGCTGGTGCCGACAAGGCGCAGTTCCAGGCCCTTCTCGGCGGCGCGCCGGCCGAACTCGGCGTCCAGGCGCTCGAAGAGATCGCCGAGCGCGACGCTGCCGCGCTCCACCTTCAGCACCTGCGCGTCCAGGCGCGAGATGTCGAGCAGGGCGTCCAGCAGTTCCTGGGTCGAGGCGAGGCAGAGGCCGATCTGCTCCACCAGTTCCTGCGTGCCCGCCTCGGTGGCGCGGCGGCGCAGCGCGGCGACGAAGAGGCCGGCGGCCTGGATCGGCTGGCGCAGGTCGTGGCTGGCGGCGGCCAGGAACTTCGACTTGGCGAGGTTGGCCTGTTCCGCGGCGCGGCGCGCGGCCTCCTGCGCCTCCTCGGCCTCCTTGCGGCGGGTGATGTCGCGCACCGAGGTGCGGAAGCCGAGCGGCCGTCCCTCGGCGTCATAGAGCGGCTGCCAGGACATGGCGCCCCAGCAGGGCGCGCCGTCACGGCGCTGGATGCGGAACTCGACGTCGTTGGCGCTGCCTCCCGCCGCCGCGGTGGCGAGCTGCGCCGCCATGGCCGCGCGGTCCTCGGGCGCGATCAGCGGCAGCGGATAGCCCGGCATGACGAGGCACTCGTTCACGCCGACGCCGGTGATGCGCTCGACCGCCGGATTGATCCACAGCGGCCGGCCGTCCGGGCTCATCCAGCTTTCCCAGTCGTAGGTGTAGTTGGCCACCGTCTCGAAGAGACGGTCCGGCGTCCTTGGCATGGTCTTCAGCATCGCGCGGTCCCGCGTCTTACCTCATCCCTCCGAACGGGGGATGCTAGCGCAAAAGGGGGAGCAGCCCTCCCCCTGTGCGTGCTGCCGGCACCGCCGAAAGGCCCCGAACATTTCCGGCGGGGAAAGCCACGCCAATCGCGACCAATTCCGGACCACGCGGCGCCCTCCGCCGTCCAGGGGCAGCAAGACCCGGCCCGGAACCGCGACACAGGCGTCTCGTCCGGTAACGTTTCCGAGGGGGCTTCACGACATGACCGATTCAACCATTGGCACCAGCGCCGGCGGCCTGCGCCGCGACATCAACTGGAAGGGCGCCTTCTGGGTCGCCTCCGGCGTCCCGGCGCTGGTCCTTTTCTCCATCGGCGGCATCGCCGGCATGACCCAGGAAGCCGCCTTCCTGGTGTGGATGCTCTCCATGCTGCTGGGCTTCGTGCAGTCCTTCACCTATGCCGAGATCGCCGGCCTCTTTCCCAACAAGTCGGGCGGCGCGTCGGTCTATGGCGCGGCGGCCTGGCTGAAGTACGGCAAGTTCCTGGCACCGCTGTCGGTCTGGTGCAACTGGCTGGCCTGGACGCCGGTGCTCTCGCTCGGCTGCGCCATCGCCTCGGCCTATATCGTCAACGCCCTGGCCGGCGCCATGCCGGGCCTGGGGGCCTGGGAGCTCTTCAACTTCTCCATCCCCGGCCTGGTCGACATCTCCTTCGGCTCGACCTTCTTCATCGGCGCGGTGCTGATGCTGATCGTCTTCGCCATCCAGCACCGCGGCATCCTGGGCACCGCCAAGGTGCAGACCGTGGTCGGCCTGCTGGTCATCATCCCCATGCTGATCGTCGGCCTGGTGCCGCTCTTCACCGGCGGGGTGAACTACGAGAACTTCACGCCGGCGATCGGCGAGTGGGTCAACAGCAACTGGACCCTGTTCTTCGGCGGGCTCTTCATTGCCGCCTGGTCGACCTACGCCTTCGAGACGGCGATCTGCTACACCAGCGAGTTCAAGAATCCCGGCGTCGACACCTTCAAGGCCATCTTCTATTCCGGCCTGCTCTGCCTGGTGATCTATATCCTGGTGCCCTTCACCTTCCAGGGCGTGCTGGGCGCCGAGGGCATGACCCAGCCCGGCATCGTCGACGGCAGCGGCGTCGCCGCCGCGATGGCCGGCATGGTACATGGCGGCAGCTTCGTCGACGGCCTGCTGCAGATGCTGATGATCCTGGCGCTGCTGCTGGCGATCATGACGGCGATGGCCGGCTCCAGCCGCACGCTCTACCAGGGCTCGGTCGACGGCTGGCTGCCGCGCTATCTCTCCCGGACCAACCACCGCGGCGCGCCGACCAGCGCCATGTGGACCGACCTCTGCTTCAACCTGGTGCTGCTGTCCTTCGCCGCCTCGGACGCCGGGGCCTACTACTTCATCCTGGCGATCTCGAACTGCGGCTACATCATCTTCAACTTCCTGAACCTCAACGCCGGCTGGATCCACCGCATCGACAACGCCCACATCAAGCGGCCCTGGCGGGCGCCGACCATCCTGCTGGCGGCCGGCACGGTGCTGTCCTACTTCAACGCCATGCTGATGGGCGCCGGCGCCAAGACCTGGGGCTCGCCCGACCTGCTCTGGTACGGCCTGGGCGCCGCCGGCCTCATCATCCCGGTCTTCTGGTTCCGCCACTTCGTACAGGACAAGGGGCGCTTCCCCGACCACATGATGCAGGACCTGGGCCTCAAGGGCGGCAGCCTCGGCGAGCGCAAGGCGGGCATCCTGCCCTACCTGACGCTGGCCGGCGGCATCGGCGTGATGCTGCTCGCGCACTTCCTCTTCACTCTCGAGTAGCCTCGCTCTTACGCAGTTGCGAACGCCCGGTGCCATCGGCACCGGGCGTTTTGCTTTTCAGCGCGTTCCGCTTCGCTACACTTCGAGGTGACGTGGCAGCCGATGGGGGACGACATGCGGCGGACCCTGGCGATGGCGATTCTCTGCACCGGCCTCGGCGGACCCGCCTGGGCGCTGGAGCCCTGCGCGGCCAAGTTCTTCGCCTACGGCGATGTCGACGCCAAGGTGACCTGTACCTGCGGCCCGCCCCAGGGCCTGACGCTCGGCCTCGGCGAGCTGACCGAGGAGCTGGGCGTTCCGAAGCCCGACTACTATGGCTCGCTGGAGCAGACCATCGGCGGCCTCTACGGCACCTGGACCTACACGGCGGAGAGCAACATCTGCAAGGCGGCGGCCCATGCCGGGCTCTACGTCGATCCCGACAAGGGCGCGAAGGTCACGGTACAGGGCGCGCCCGGCTGCCCGGCCTACGAAGGCAGCCGGCAGAACGGCTGGCAGTCCTACGCCGCCGATGCCGCGACCGGCAGCTTCTTCTTCCCTGCCCTGTCGCAGGGCCGCTGCCCCGGCGAGGACGGCTATGCCGACCGCTACGCAGGACCACCCGCCTTCGAGCTGCTGAAGCAGATGGCGGGCACCAGCGGCCTGCGCGTCGCGCACGGCGCGGTCGAGGCGCGCAACCTGGAGAGCTTCAGCGTTCCCAAGCTGCTGATCACCAAGCCCGGCAGCCCGCCGATCGCCGTCGAGCGCCTCAGCGTCACGCGCATCGACATGGAGAACGTGCGACGCCGCTTCCCGCCCCGCTTCCTGACCCTGAAGGCCGAGGGCGTCTCGCTGCCGACCGCGCTGCTGCCACCCGAGGCCGCGGCGCTCTTCGCCGGCCAGCGCATCAAGCTGGATCTGACGGTCGATCTGATCTTCACCCTGCAGAGCGGCCGGCTGTCGCTGAACCAGCTCGCCCTCGACATCGTCGACTGGGGCGCCCTCGACCTGCGCAGCGAGGTGCTGGACCTGCGCCCCACGGTGCTGAACGACCCCGAGCGCGGGCCGGACTTCATCCAGCCGCAGTGGTTGCGCCTGCGCCTCGACGACAAGCGCCTCCTGGCCGGCCTGTTGCCGCTGCTCGGCGAGGGCGGCGCGGCGGCCGTGGCGCAGCAGCTCACGACCGCGCTGGGGTCGGCGAGCGGCAGTCCCCGCGCCGACGCGCTGCGCCCGCGCCTGGCCGCGTGGCTCGCCGCCTTCGCCGCGCCGCAGGGTCCGTTCGAGCTCTACCTGCAGCCCGCGGCCGGCACGCGCCTGGGCGAACTCCTGGCCAGCGCCGACTTCGACCGCCTGGCCGCGAGCCTGGGCCTGGCCGTGGCCTATGACGTGCCGCCGCCGGTCAGCCCGCCCTGGATCGACGTCGGCCCTGCCTTCCGCCCGGCAAGCGAGCCGCTGGTGGTGCGCTTCGCCGGTCTGCCGGGCAAGGACCTGGACTGGATCGCCATCAGCTATGCCGGCCAACCGGCTACCAGCTACCAGCTCTACCGCTACCTGCATGGGGCAAGGGAGGGCGAGGTGGACTTCGGCCGGATGGAATCCGGCATCTACGAGGCGCGCCTCTTCTTCGACGGCGGCACGACAATCCAGGCCGTGACGTTCTTTCGCGTCGAATAGCGTTTGCCGCGCCGGGCGCTCTGCTACACTCGCGCTCACAACAAGAAGAACTCCAGGGGACAGGCGGGTCGCGAGGGTCTGGACGGACGAGGGCATGGCACTACTCGAGACGCGCAATCTCACCCGGCGGTTCGGCGGCCTGCTGGCCGTCAACGAGCTTTCCTTCAGCGTCGAGGCCGGCGCGATCCACGGCCTGATCGGGCCCAACGGCGCCGGCAAGACCACGACGTTCAACGTCATCTCGGGCTTCTATGCCCCGACCTCGGGCCAGGTCTTCTACCAGGGCCAGGACATCTCGGGGCAGAAGACGGCGGCCATCGCGGCGCGCGGCCTGGTGCGCACCTTCCAGGGCACCACGCTGGTCACGCCCTTCACCGTGTTCGAGAACGTGCTGCTGGGCTGCCACCTGCAGGCCAGGGCCAGCCTGGTGGCCGGCGTGCTGGGCAGCGACCGCGCCAAGCGCCGGGCCGCGACCGAGAAGACCGAGCGCATCCTGGAGTTCTTCCACCTCACCGACCGCCGCGAGGAGACCGCCGGCAACCTGCCGCACGGCCTGCAGCGCGCGCTCGGCATGGCGGTCGCCATGGCCGCCGACCCCAAGCTGCTGCTGCTGGACGAGCCCTTCACCGGCATGAACCCGGAGGAGACGCGGCAGATGATGGAGCTGGTGCGGCGCCTGCGCGACGACGGCGTCACCATCCTGCTGGTCGAACACGACATGCAGGCGGTCATGGGGCTTTGCGAGCGCATCACGGTGATGAACTTCGGCAGCCTGCTGGCCGAGGGCACGCCCGAGGAGATTCGCGGCAACCCCGAGGTGGTGCGCGCCTACCTGGGCGCCGCCGACTTCGGCCTGGATGCCCTGATGGCGGAGGACGGCCATGCTGCTTGAGGTCAAGGACGCCGTCGTCCACTACGGCAAGGTGCAGGCGCTGAAGGGCGTGAGCCTCGGCGTGCCGCCGGCCAGCACCATCACCATCATCGGCGCCAACGGGGCAGGCAAGACCACGACGCTGCGCGCCATCTCGGGCCTGAAGAAGCTGACCAGCGGCGAGATCCGCTTCCAGGGCGAGCGCATCGATACGCTGCCGCCGGAGAAGATCATCCGCGCCGGCATCGCCCAGGTGCCCGAGGGGCGGCGCTGCTTCCCCGAGCTGACGGTGCGCGAGAACCTGATGACCGGCGCCTTCCTGCGCCGCGACAAGGCCGGCGTGGAGCGCGACCTGGAAGGCGTCTATCACCGTTTCCCGCGCCTGAAGGAACGGCGCGGGCAGATGGCCAAGACCCTGTCGGGCGGCGAGCAGCAGATGCTGGCCATCGGCCGCGCCCTCATGTCGGCGCCCAAGCTGCTGCTGCTGGACGAGCCCTCGATGGGCCTCTCGCCGGTGATGGTGCAGGAGATCGCCCGCATCATCGTCGAGATCCGGCGCCACGGCGTGCCGGTCGTGCTGGTGGAGCAGAACGCCGAGCTGGCGCTGCGCCTGGCCAGTCACGCCTATGTGCTGGAGACCGGCACGGTCGCGCTCTCCGGCCGCGCCAGCGAGCTGCACGAGAACGAGCACGTGCGGCGCGCCTATCTCGGCGGGTGACGCGCTTGGCCGACGAGCCCGAGGAGCTTCCGCCGGACCTCGACGACTATGCCGAGATGGACCCCCGCGCCCTGGCGCTGGCCGGCTGGAGCGAGGAGGAGCTCTACTGGGAGGAACTCTCGGCCACCGCGCTCTCGCTGCTGGGCCGCGAGGACCCGGCCGAGCACTGGCGGGAAGCGGCGCGGGTCGCCGCCGCGATCTTCGCCGCCGACGATGCGCGCCGCGCCACCAGCCTTGCCAACCTGGCGCTGGTCGAGCCGGCGCGGGCGGCCACGCTGCTGGCAGAGGCCGCGGCCATTTGGGCGGCGAGCGCGGCCTGGGTCGCCGGCCTGAAGCTGGAGCGCCGCGCCCGCTCGGCGATCTATCACATGCGCCTGATGCGGCGGTACCCCGGCGGCTATGACCACTGGAGCCGCGACCGCTACCTGGCGCTGCACGCCGAGGGCGGTCAGGCGCTCGCGGCCCGCGCCACCGGCGGCCTGGTGCTGACCGACCCCTACCGGGCCTGGCGCGACCGGCGGCCCTATGGCTTCACCGACGGGCGGCGGCTGCACGACGCCGTGCGGCTGATCGCGCCCGATCGCCTGGGGGAAACGCCCGGGGAGACGCCGGGGTGAAGCGCCTCGCGGCCCTGGGGCTGGCGCTTTGCCTGCCGCTGGGCGCGGCGCGGGCGGAACTCATGACAGTCGACCTTGAGCTGGTGCTGGCGATCGACGCCTCGGGCTCGGTCGACGACGGCGAGTTCCGCTTGCAGGTCCAGGGCATCGCCCAAGCCTTCCGCGATCCCTCGGTGCAGGCCGCCATCGCCAAACAACCGCTGGGGCGCATCGTGGTCAGCCTGGAGGTCTGGGCGGAATCCAACCGGCCCAAGGACTTCTCGCCCTGGTTCGTGATCAGCGACGCGGCCAGCGCCGAGGCCTTCGCCGCCACGGTCGAGACCTGGCCGCGGCGCATCGCCAACGGCGGCACCGGCATCGGCAAGGCGCTGCAGTACGGCACCAACGCCCTCATCGCCAACGCCTATGGCGCCGATCGCATGGTCATCGACCTCTCCGGCGACGGCAAGGAGACGCCGCCGTCGGACTGGACGCTCAGCACGGCGGACGGGCGCGCCTTCGCCCGCTCGCACGGCGTCGACATCAACGCGCTGGCGATCCTCAACGACGAGCCGGGTCTCGACCAGTATTTCCGCGACGAGGTGATCACCGGCCAGCAGTCCTTCGTGCTGGCGATCGAGGACTATGACGGCTATGCCGAGGCCATGCGCATCAAGCTGATCCGCGAGATCGAGGCCGAGCCGCACGTCTCGCGGCTGGAGGACGCCGGAGGCTGAGCCATGGACCAGGACCGCCGCCGCTTCCCCTGGGGCATCGCCATCGCCACGGTCGTGGCGGCGCTGCTGCTGCTCTTCATCCTGCTGCCCGACGTGCTGCTCTATCCGAAGCCGCAGGAACCGCCGCCGGAGCCCGACTGGCAGGCCAGGGTCCAGGCGCTGAAGGACGAGAACGCCGCGCTGGAGGCCGAGAAGCAGCGGCTGCTGGCGCTGCTCGACAGCGGCTACTGCCGCGCGCCGGACGGCAGCTTCGTGCCGCCACCGCCGCCGCAACCGGTGCCGGCCCCCGCCCCGGCGCCAGTCCCGGCACCGGCACCTGTACCGGCGCCCGCGCCGACGCCCAAGGCCGGCGATCCCCTGCCCTTCCCGGAGGACAAGGAGGACCTGGAGAAGCTGGCCGGCTGCTGGGTCTCGGAGCCCTTCAGCCACGAGCCCGGCCTGCCGAAGACCTCGGTCTCGACCTACTGCTTCGACGACAAAGGCCAGGGCTCGCTGGTCTTCCGGCGCGACGGCGTCACCTGCAAGGCGCCGGCGCGCATCGTCATCGAGAGCGCCGAGCGCCTCTACATCGAGGACGCTGACACCACCTGCAGCGACGGCAGCAGCTGGTACCAGGACCGCCTGACCTGTACCCGCGGGGCGGGCGGCCAGGCCGAGTGCCACGGCGAGTCCGATAGCAACCAGCGCTGGGACGTCAGGCTGAAGCGGCAGTAGCGGCCTTCCGGCGGCCGAGCCGCGCGCGGGCCTTCTCCACCAGGCTCTCCAGCCCGTTCGGCAGGAAGAGGATGGCGAGGATCAGGATGGCGCCGAAGATCAGCGGCCGCGCCTGGTCGATGCCGAGCGAGCGCAGCACCAGCTCGTTGACGATGGTCAGCACCAGCAGGCCGAGCAGTGGGCCATAGAAGGTCGCGGTGCCGCCGACGATCACCCAGATCAGCACGTCGACCATCTCGCCCACGTCGAAGGCGTTGGCGCTGACCGAGCCGACGAAATGCGCGTGCAGGCTGCCGGCGAGACCGGCGAACACCGAGGCCACGACCAGTGCCTGGGTACGGTAGGCGCGGGCATTGACGCCGACCGATTCCGCCAGTTTGTCCTGCCAGTGCAGGGCATGGAACACGAGGCCGAAGCGCGAGCGCTCGACCCGCCAGAGGATACCGAGCGAGATCGCCGCCACACCGAGGGCGACGTAGTAGAAGTTGGCCGTGTCGTAGAAGTCGAACACGCGGCCGAAGGCTTCCACCTTGCCCAGGTCCGGCACGCTGCGGATGCCCGAGGGGCCGCCGAAGAGGTCGCGCAGGCTGGAGAGGCGCCAGGCCAGTCGGATGGCCTCGCCGGCGGCGAAGGAGCCGATCAGGAAGTAGAAGCCCTTCATGCGGAAGAGCGGGAAGGAGAGGATCCAGGCGACGATGCCGGCGATGCCGGCCGCCAGGACCATGGAGAGCGGGATGGGCAGGCCGGCCTGCTTCACCAGGATGGCGCTGGAATAGGCGCCGACGCCCATCATGATGATGTGCGCCAGCGACCACTCGCCGGTCAGGGTCAGCAGGCGGTAGCTCACCACGACGATCGCGTTGATCATCAAGATGACCAGGATCTCGCGCTGCTGCGTAGTCTGGACCAGGAAGGGCAGCGCCAGCAGCAGAACGGCGGCCAGCAGCGCGACGAGGACTGTGGAAGCGCGGTGGGTCATCTGCCGTCCCTCACGCCCGGTCGCGCACGCCGAAGAGGCCGGTGGGCTTCACCACCAGCACCACCAGCATCAGCAGCAGGCCGACGATGTCGGCCAGCACGCCGTCGGCGTAGGTGGTCACGAAGGTCTTCACCAATGCGTAGAGCACCGCCGCCAGCACGGCGCCCGAGAGGCTGCCGACGCCGCCGACGATGATGATGATGAAGGCCGAGACGATGACGCCGTGGCCCATGATGGGCTCGGGCTCGACCAGCGGCGCGGTCAGCGCGCCGGCGACGCCGGCCAGCGCCGCGCCGATGAACATGGCCAGGCGCGCCGTCTGGTTCATCGAGATGCCCTGCAGCGCCGCGGCCTCGGGGTCCTGCGCACAGGCGCGCAGCGCCCAGCCGAAGCGCGTGCGCTTGAGGAAGAGCCAGAGCGCAGTGAGAAGCGTCACCGAGACCAGCACGACATAGACGCGCGGCCAGGGCAGCACCACCCCCTCCATGAAGGTCAGCACCTCCTGCGTCGGCGCCGTCACCGGCCGCTTCTTCACGCCGAAGGTCAGGGTGGCGGCGGCCTGCAGCACCAGCAGGAAGCCGATCGAGGCGATCAGTCCGCCGAGCGGATTGCCGCGCAGCGGCCGGAAAAGCGCGCGCTCCATCAAAAGGCCCAGCATCCCGACGAAGACCAGGCCCAGAGCCACGGCCAGGAAGAAGTCCATCTGCTGCTGCGCGTAGAGGAAGAACACGGCGTAGGCACCCGCCATATAGAGCTCGCCGTGGGCGAAGTTCACCACGCCCATTACGCCGAAGATCAGCACCAGCCCGACCGCCACCAGCGCCAGGTAGCTGGAGGCATAGAGCGAATTGACGAGTGTCTGGAGGATAAGCTCCAAGGGGGCGCCTCGCGGCAAAGTCGGTTGCGGAAGGCGCCCGGGTCCCGGCGCGTGTCCGGGACCCGGAGCCGGTCAGCGCATCAGCCGCGCTGGTAGTACATCTGACCCAGCGCTTCCATGTGCTTGATCAGCAGGTCCTTGTTCTTGTCCCACCAGGCGGGGATGGAGCGGTACTCCTTGATCGTCGCCTTGCCGTCGACGATCACCACGACCGGCCAGTTGCCGACCAGGGCGTTGTCGACGCCGAACAGGTCCTTGCCCCACCATTCGGCCTCGCCATAGATGTGCGGGGCCTTGCCGCCTTCCTTCATCGCCTTGAGCACGTCCTGCGGCTCGACCGAGCCGGCCTTCTCGGCCGCGCCCTTCCAAATGTTCATGATCGAGGCGTACTCCCACGAGACCGCGCCCCACTCGCCCGGCCAGCGCTTGTTGTACTCGGCGAAGAACTCGTTCGGCTTGGGGAAGTTGATCTGCGGCTCGTTCAGCGCCGGGTCGTCGAAGTCCGGGAACTGCCAGATCATGCCCTCGACGAACTCCTTCGAGGTCTTGGCGATCACCTGGTCGTAGAAGTCGACGGCGCAGGCGATGATCTGGCCCTTGAAGCCCTGCAGGAAGGCCTGCTCGCAGAGCGCGTGGACGTAATCGGTGTAGCAGGTGTCCAGGCAGATGATGTCCGGCTTGGCCGCCAGCATCTTGGTCATGATCGGCGCGAAGTCGGTGGTCGCCAGGTCGAAGAACAGCGGCTCGTCCACCACCTCGATGCCGCGCGCCTCGAAGGCCGCCAGGTAGGTCGCGACCGAGGGACGTCCGAAGGCATCGTCCTGGGCGCAGATCACCGCGCGCTTCAGGTCGGGCTTGTTGTCCGCCAGCCAGTCGACGCCGGTAACGTTATAGATCGGGTGCACCTCGCAGGGGGCGATGACGTTCACCGCGTCGGCCGTGAGGTCGGAGGGGCTGAGCGTCGTCACCACCATGCCGGTGCGGTTGGAGAGCTCGGCCACCGGCGGGATGGGATCGCCGCCCAGCATCAGGATGAACTTGACGCCGTCGTCCTCGACCAGCTTCTTCGCGCCGGTCTTGGACTTCTCGGCCGAGTACTCGTCGTCGAAGGCGACGAACTCGACCATGTGCGGGGTGCCGGCGATGTTCACGCCGCCCGCGGCGTTGATCCACTCGGCCCAGATCTGGCAGCCGTAGAGCCCTGGGGTGCCCCAGGCCGCGACGTCGCCGGTCAGCGGCGCCAGGAAGCCGATCTTCACCGTCTTCGCGTCCGCGCGGGCCAGGCGCGGAAAGGCGCCGGCGGCGCCCGCCAGGGCCAGGCCGGCCGCCGACTCGCGCAGGAATTTGCGACGGCCAAGACGCTGCTGCAGCAGTTTGACGGACATGTCGTGGTCTCCCTTGCTAGGCGGCCGGTGAGCCCCGTCCGGGCATCCGCCGCATGCCTTCCCCCGGGCCGCCCCCCGCTCTCGCCTTTGGTCTTCGCGGCGCCGTGGCGCCGCAGGCAGGAGGTCAGTCCACACTGAAACTCTAGGACAGGCCCTCGCGGGCTTTCAACGACGTTGTATGGAAATGGTCCGGTATTGGTTGAAGAGCGGCCGCGATTGGTTCGGGCCATCGGGGCCTCCGCCGATCGCGGCGGAGGCCCCGGGCCGCAGGGCAGGCCCTACTTGCTCCTCAGGTAGCTCTCCAGCGAGTCGTCCATCGCCTTCATCCACTTGGTGTGGTGCTTGGGCGACATCTTGCCGGTCATCACCGAGCGGTAGGCATTGTCGCGGAAGTTCATGATGTCTTCCTTCTTGTGGTTCTTCCACTCGTAGAGCAGCTGGTTGACCCCATCGATGTCGAAGCTCGGGTAGTCCGTCGCCGCCAGGAGCTCGCGGATGTTGTCGGCCTGGAACTCCCAGGCGTCCTTGGGCGTGACGATCTTGGCTTCCTTGGATTCCCACAGCTTGGAGTGCTTGCGCATGGTCGCCTTGGTCGGCAGCTTGATGCGGCCGAGGATGACGTCGCGGGCGAACCAGGCCTGGGCATCGAACATGTTGAAGGTGTAGTACTGGTCCTGCATGCCCAGGTAGAAGAGCTTGGGATTGTCCTCCCAGACCACACCCTTGTAGAGGTTCATCACCCACATCTTGTTCTTCGTGCGCAGCCGCAGGTCGTCGCGCATGAAGGGGAAGTGGTGCTGATAGCCGGTGCAGAGGATGATCGCGTCGACGTTCTCGCGCGTCGAGCCGTCCTTGAAGAAGGCCTTCTTGCCCTCGACCTTGGTGAGGATCGGCACTTCCGAGAAGGCCTTGGGCCAGTCATAGCCGGTCGGGTTGGTGCGGTGGCTGATGGTCACCGACTTGCAGCCGTACTTGTAGCACTGCGAGCCGATGTCCTCGGCCGAATAGCTGGTGCCGACGATCAGGATGTCCTTGCCCTTGAACTCCAGCGCGTCGCGGAAATCATGCGCGTGCATGATGCGGCCGCCGAAGGTCCTGAAGCCTTCGAATTGCGGCACGTTGGGCGTCGAGAAGTGGCCGGTGGCCACGATGACATTGTCGAACTTCTCGGTGATGGACTTGTCGGCCTTCAGGTCGTGCGCCACCACCGTGAACTTGCCGGTCTTCTTGTCGTAGGAGACATCGCGCACCGGCGTGCGGAAGCGCACCCAGCTGCGCACGCCGGCCTTCTCCACGCGGCCCTTGATGTAGTCCCACAGCACCTCTCGCGGAGGGTAGGAACCGATCGGCGTCTTGAAGTGCTCGTCGAAGGTATAGTCGGCGAACTCCAGCGCCTCCTTCGGCCCGTTGGACCAGAGGTAGCGGTACATGGAGCTGTGCACCGGCTCGCCGTACTCGTCGAGGCCGGTGCGCCAGGAGTAGTTCCACAGACCGCCCCAGTCGTCCTGCCGCTCGAAGCAGACGATCTCCGGGATCTTCGCACCCTTCGCCTTGGCGGACTGGAAGGCGCGCAGCGCCGCCAGACCGGACGGCCCCGCACCGATAACCGCTACCCTGCTCATCTCTTTCGTTCTCCCCTTCGTCACTTGGGCTCGTGTCGCAGGCGCCGGGCGGCGCCTCCCCTGCGGCCGGTGAAACCAATTTCGTACCGGTGGCGGACCGCTATGGGCCAATACTAGGACCACAGTCAGCCCGCCGCCAAGCGTGTTTGCGGACCGCGGCGGCTAGCCGGCCCGCAGTGCCGCCAGGGCCGCCGCTGCGAAGCGCAGGCCGGCCGCGCGCATGGCCGCGGCGGCGTCCGGCCGCAGGCCCCAGGCGCCCAGCCGCGGCAGCTTGTCCAGTGCCGCCACCAGGTCCCAGTAGGGCAGTCCAGGCACCTCGACGCCGCTCGCGGCGAGGTAGCGCAGGGTGAAGGCCGCCATCGCCCCGCCGCCGTGGCTCCACAGGAGTTCCAGGCGCGCGCCGGCCAGGTCGGCGAGCGGCGGGCCGATGGCGGCGTCCTCCCAATCGATCACGGCGACGGCCTCGCCGGCATCCCAGATGACGTTGCCGGGCCAGAAGTCGCCGTGCAGAAGCGTGGTTTCAGCCGCCGGCGCCTCCGTCGCCGCCAAGGCGGCGCGGATCTCTTCGTAGTCCGGATCCGCCTGGGATTCCCCCAGCAGCCGCGCCACCTGGGTCTCGCGCCGCGGCAGCGGCGGCAGGGCGGCGGTCGGCAGGGCGGCGGTCGGCAGGGCGTGAATGGCGGCCAGCCGCGCGGCCAGGGCCGGGGCCGGATCGGCCGGCGCGACGCCATCGCCCTCGACGAAGGAGACCACGACATAGGGTGTGCGCAACAGGCTGCCGCTCTCGTCCAGCAGCAGCGGGCGGGGGACCGGTTGTCCGGCAGCGTGCAGCGCCGCCAGCAGCGCATGCTCCTGCGCCGCGACTCGCGGGTTCCAGGCCAGGTCGGCGGCGCCGTGGTTGCGCAGCACCACACGGCGCTCTTGCCCCTCGCCGTCCCTGATGTCGAGGGCGAGGACGGTTGCCGAGACCCCGCCCTGCAGGCGTCGGCAGCCGATCAGTTCCGCCGCCGGGTCGAGGCGCCGCACGATGGCGGCGAGCGTGGCCTGCGAGGCGAGCGCCGGCATGACCGGCCTAGAAGCTCACCAGGCCGGCGATCGCGCCGGTGAGGCAGGTGGCCAGCGTGCCGGCGATGATCGAGCGCCCGCCCAGCTCGACGATCTCGCGCTGGCGCTGCGGTGCCAGCACGGTCATGCCGCCGATCATGATGCCGAGCGAGCCGAAGTTGGCGAAGCCGCAGAGGGCATAGATCAGGATGATCCGCGTGCGCTCGCTGAAGGTCTCCGGCGGCAGCGCCGCCATGTCGAAATAGGCGATGAGCTCGTTCAGCACCGTCTTGGTGCCGAGCAGCTGGCCGGCCACGGTCGCCTCCTCCCAGGGAATGCCGAGACACCAGGCCAGCGGCGAGAAGACCCAGCCGAAGATGCGCTGCAGGGTCAGTGGCGCCCCGCCGATGTCCGGCAGCACGCCGAGCAGCATGTTGACCAGCGCTACCAGCGAGACCAGCACGATCAGCATGGCGATGACGTTGAGGAAGAGCTTCAGCCCCTCGACCGTGCCACGCGTCACGGCGTCCATGGTGCTGGCATAGTCGGTCTGCGGCAGGGACTCGTCGTCCCGCAGCGCCGCGCCGGTCTCGGGCAGCATGATGCGCGCGATGAGCACCGCCGCGGGCAGCGACATGAGCGAGGCCACCAGGATCTGCCCGAGCGCCCCCGGCATGATCGGCCCCAGGATCGAGGCATAGAGCACCATGATCGAGCCGGAGACCGTCGCCATGCCCGCGGTCATCACCATGAAGAGGTCGGCGCGCGAGAGCTTGGCAAACAGCGGACGGATCAGGATCGGCGCCTCGACCATGCCGACGAAGACGTTGGCCGCGGTGGCGACGCCGGCCGGGCCGCCGATGCCGAGGCTGCGCTTCAGCGCCCAGGTGAAGGCGCGGGTGACGACGCGCAGTACCCGCCAGTGCCAGAGCACGGCCGAGAGCGCGGCGATCACCAGGATGATGGGCAAGGCCTGGAAGGCGAGGACGAAGGCGCTGCCGGGATAGGGCTCGTCGAAGGGCAGCGGCCCGCCACCGAGATAGCCGAAGACGAAGGAGGTGCCGGCCTGCGTCGCCGTCTGGATCGCCGTCACGGCGCGGTTCAGCAGCAGGAAGGCGTCCTTGACGATGTCGAGCTTCAGCAGCAGGCCGATGGCGAAAAGCGCCAGCAGCGAGAAGAGCGCCAGGCGCCAGGGGAAGGCGCGCCGGTCCTCCGAGAAGGCCCAGCCGATGGCCAGCAGCACGCCCAGCCCGAGTATCCCCTGCAGTACCAGCCCGATCATTGAGCGCCCCCGCCCCGATTGCCTGGTCATTCTGGGCCGCCGGCGCGCGGCTCTGCTAGAGGGGAATCGGCCGCACCACACGGCTTTGTGCCTGGAGCGGCGCCTGCAAGCCGGCTTCACTGCCGCCATGATCTCGCGCCGCGCCTTGCTGTCCGCCGGGCTTGCCCTCGCCGCGCCGTCCGCGCAGGCGGCGCCGCGCGCACGCCTCTGGGACCGCTGGCTGGCGGAGGACCCGGCCAGCGGCATCGCGGTCGACCATACGCTTTGGGCCGAGGTCCTGGCGGCGCACCGCGGCCAGCCGGCGGATGGCATCGTCCGCGTCGACTATGCCGCCCTGCCGCCGCTCGGCGGCTATCTGGACCTGCTGTCGGGCGTGACGGTCGGCCGGCTGCGGCGGGCTGAGCAGTTCGCCTTCTGGTGCAACCTCTACAACGCCCTCACGGTGGAGCTGATCCGCGCGCACTGGCCGGTCGACACGATCCGCGACATCGACATCTCGCCCGGCCTCTTCGCCGACGGCCCCTGGGGCGCCGAGCTGATCGCCGTCGAGGGCGTGGCCCTCACGCTCGACGACATCGAGCACCGCATCCTGAGGCCGATCTGGCCGGAGCCGCGGCTGCACTACGTCGTGAACTGCGGCGCGCTCGGCTGCCCCAACCTGCCGGCCCTGCCGCTGCGGGCCGAAGGACTCGACGCGCAGCTCGACGCTGCCGCGCGCGCCTTCGTCAACCACCCGCGCGGCGTGACGGTCGAGGAAGGCCGCCTGATCGTCTCCTCGCTCTACGACTGGTATGCCGGCGACTTCGGCGGCGACGACGCGGCCGTGATCGGGCACCTGCGCGAGCACGCCGCGCCACCGCTCGCCGCCCTCCTCGCCGGACGGCGGCGCATCGACGCGGACCGCTATGACTGGCGGGTGAACGCCGTCTAGCTGCTAGGCGAGGCCGCGCGGCTTCAGCTTGTCGGGATCGTAGAAGGGGAAACGCACGACCTCGGCCGGGATGCGCTTCTGGTGGCCGTCGATCTTGCCGACCTCGACCGCCGTGCCGATCGCGGCATAGGTCACGTCCATGCGGCAGAGCGCGATGGATTTGCCGGTGAGCGGCGAGCGCGTGCCGCTGGTGACCACGCCGACCTGATTGCGGCCGACATGCACGCAGTCGCCATGGCCGGCGGGCTCGTTGCCCGCCAGTTCCAGGCCGACCAGCACGCGCTGTGGGCTTTCCTTGCGCTTCACCAGCGCGGCCTTGCCGACGAAGTCGTCGGTCTTGCCCTTCAGCGGCACGGTGAAGGCGATGCCGGCCTCGAAGGGGTCGGTCTGGTCGCTGAACTCGTAGCCGCCGAAGATCAGGCCGGCCTCGATACGCAGGATGTCGAGCGCGGCGAGGCCCAGCGGCTCCAGCCCATGCGGCTGGCCGGCCTCCCAGATCGCGTCCCACACCTGCACGGCGTGCTTGGGATGGCAGAAGACCTCATAGCCCAGCTCGCCGGTGTAGCCGGTACGGCTGACCACGATGGGCGGGCCGTTGTGGTCGCCGATGCGGCCGTAGGAGAAGCGGAACCAGTCGAGCTCAGAGAGGTCAGCCTGCGCCGGCGGCGTCCAGACCACCTGCTGCAGGATCTCGCGGCTCTTCGGCCCCTGGACCGAGAGGTTGTGCAACTGGTCGGTCGAGGACTTGACCCAGGCCTTCAGGCCAAGCTTCTCGGCGAGCTGGCGCAGCCAGATCCCGCCGTAGTCGTCGCCGCCGATCCAGCGGAAGTTGTCCTGGCCCAGGCGGAACAGCGTGCCGTCGTCGATCATGCCGCCGGTCTCGTAGCACATGGCCGAGTAGACCACCTGCCCCACCGCCAGCTTGCGCACGTTGCGGGTCAGCGCCGTCTGCATCAGCGTCTCGGCGTCGGGCCCGGTGACCTCGAACTTCCGCAACGCGGAGAGGTCCATCACGATGGCGCGCTCGCGGCAGGCCCAGTACTCCTCGACCGGCCCCTTGTTGTTGAAGTGGTTCGGCAGCCAGAAGCCGCGGTACTCGGTGAAGTTCCGGGTCAGGGCGCTGGTGCGCGGATGAAAGCCGGTCTCGCGGGTCAGCCGCGGCTCTGCGTCGGGTGTCATGCGATAGGCCACTGCCTTCCTGAAGGACTTCTCGGGTGAATAGACGCGGACGTGGATGTCCGTCGGGGTCCAGCCATTGGCCGCGCTGATGTCGTCGGGGCAGGCGGTCGAGGCGCAGACCAGGTCGGTGAGGGCACGCACCAGCACGTAGTCGCCCGGCCGCGAGAAGGGTTCCTCGAGGTAGTAGACGTTCTGGTGGTTGATGTGGGTGTTGTAGAAGTAGTTGATCGCCGGCCAGCCGAGACGCGGCGCGACGCCGAAGGGCGCCAGCGCGCCGTTCAGGTTCTCGGTGCAGTTCACGTGGCCGGGATAGCCGACGTCGTCGTAGTACTTCGGCGCGCAGGCGAGGCCGAAGGTGTCGTGCCGGCCGACCGTGTCCTGGATCACCTCGAGCTGGGCCTGGGCGTCCTGGTCGAAGAACTTGGCGGCGAGGCCCGGCTGCGCGTAGCCCATGCCGAGGAACGAGCGGGTCATCGCCATCTCGGGGAAGACCTCGCGCCCTGCCTCCAGCTTGCGGCGATCGAAGGAGAGGAAGTCGCTGCACTGGCGGCCGGCCACGTCGATGATCTGGATGAACTCGCCGGCCTTCACCTCGTAGGCGCGCGCGGTGCAGCGGTCGATGCGCAGCTCGTAGCGCGGCTCGGCCAGCGGATCGGGCAGCGGCATGAGCTGCGGCGGACGCGCCTCGAAGCGGACCACCTCGGCCAGCAGGTCGGTCGGCGGAGCCTGCTCGCCGGGGTCCATCGCCGCGCCGGGCGCCGCCAGCAGCACGACCAGCGGCGCCTGCGCGGTGAAGCTTGCGCGCGCGCCGGCCGGCCCCTCCTTGGCGAAGACCCTGTGCGCCCGCGCCTCGGCGAGGTTGAGGCCGCGCCTTGCCAGGGACCAGCGCACGGCGGGCCCACTCTCCTCGTCCTCAATCAGGGCCTGCTGCAGACCCAGCGCCGGACCGTCGTCGCGGGCCCCCAGCGCGCCGAGGGCGGGGCGCCCGTTGGCGTCGAAGGCGACGAGCTCGCCCGGCTGCCGGCCCTCCGGGTCGACCAGCGTCAGGCGGTCACCGGCCTCCAGCGCGATGGCGACGGAGCCGCCGCCCGGCACGCGGTAGATCTCGCTGCCCAGCCGGCGCGTGGCGAGGCCGGGTTCCAGCCGGCGCGAGGAGCGAGGCCGCTGGAGGCTGGGCAGGAAGCTGCGATCGGCGGCAATCGCCATGGTCAATCTCCCTAACGCCTTCTGGCTGGGGACGAAGGCGGCGGCTAGAGTAGTGCAAGCGGGCCAGCTATGGTAGGGGTTCTGGTATGGAACTGGTCTGAAATTGGTTAAAGCCCGCTGATCTCGACCTCGGACTTGGGGGCCATGACACGCAAGCTCAAGCTGGCAGAGTGCGAAGCCCGTGATTTTCGCAATGCCCTGGGCACTTTTGCCACCGGCGTCACCATCATCACGACCCGGGGCCTCGCGCCGGGGGAATACGTCGGCATCACCGCCAACTCCTTCGCCTCGGTCTCGCTGGACCCGCCGCTGATCCTGTTCAGTCTGGGCAAGCAGACCTATTCCCTCGGCGCGTTCCAGGCCAACAAGCACTTCGCCGTCAACGTGCTCAGCCGCCACCAGATCGACCTGTCGCACCGCTTCGCGCGCTCCTCGACCAACAAGTGGCAGGGCATGGAGTTCGAGCTCTGGGACTTCGACTGTCCGATCTTCCCGGGCTGCGTCGCCTCGTTCGAATGCTGGATCCACCACACCTACGACGGCGGCGACCACGTGATCTTCGTCGGCCGCGTCGAGCACATGTCGATCGACCCCGAGGCCGAGCCGCTGCTGTTCCTGAAGGGCCGCTACGGCCACTTCCAGGCCGGCGAGTAGCGGGCGGGCGCTCGCTGCCATGCGACGGCGCGGTCTGGACAGCCGCCCCCCGGCCTGCGCATAGCTTGCCGCCATGCGCCTCTACCGCCATTTCGACAGTGTTCCCGAGGCCGGCCGCGGCGCCGTGGTGGCAATCGGCAACTTCGACGGGGTGCATCGCGGCCATCAGGCGGTGATCGGCAAGGCACAGCGCCTGGCGCGCGAGTTCGAGGCGCCGGCCGGCGTGCTGACCTTCGAGCCGCATCCCCGCCGCTTCTTCCAGCCCGACTGCCCGCCCTTCCGGTTGACGCCGTTCCGCGTCAAGACGCGGCTGATCCAGGCGCTGGGCGCCGACTGCCTCTATGCCCTGCCCTTCAACAAGGCGCTGGCCAGCCTGACGGCGGAGGAGTTCGTCTACTACGTCCTGGCCAGGGGTCTGGGCGTGCGTCACGTCGTGGTCGGCGACAACTTCCACTTCGGCCGCCAGCGCGGGGGCAATCCCGAGCTGCTGGTGCAGCTCGGCCGGCAGCACGGCTTCGGGGTCACGGTGATGCGCCGCGTGCTTTCGGCCGGGACCGAGCCCTACTCCTCGAGCCACGTGCGCGAGCAGCTCAAGTCCGGCAACCCGACGCGCGCCGCGCTGCTGCTCGGCCGCTATTTCGAGATCGAGGGCCGCGTGCGGCACGGCGCCAAGCGCGGCCGGCAGCTCGGCTATCCCACGGCCAACATCGGCCTGGCCGACACGCTGCACCCGGCCTTCGGCGTCTATGCCGTGCGCGCCCAGCTCTACGGCGGCGGCGGCAAGTGGCTGGCAGGCGTCGCCAACATCGGCATCAGCCCGATGTTCAACTACCGGACGCCGCTGCTGGAAGTGCACCTCTTCGACTTCCAGGGCGACCTCTACGGCAAGCATCTGCGCGTCGCGCTGGTCGACCACCTGCGCGGCGAGATGAAGTTCGATTCGCTGGATGGCCTGATCCAGCAGATGAACGAGGATTCCAAGCGGGCGCGCGTGACGCTCGCCTGGGAGGAATGGGACAACGCCTGGCCGGCCAGCCCCTTCGTGGCGGTCGGCCCCGAGACAGGAGGGGCCTGAGCGCCCGCCCGCCATGCCGGCAAGCAAACGCGACATTGGCCGCGAGGCCAGCCAGCCCGAGCCTAAGGTCTTCGGCTTCTGCCTGCTGCCCAAGTTCGCCATGCTGGCCTTCACCGCCGCGGTGGAGCCGCTGCGCGCCGCCAACCTGCTGTCGGGCCGCACGCTCTACCGTTGGCGCGTCTATACCCACGACGGCCAGCCCATGGCCTCCTCCAACGGCATCGAGGTGAAGGCCCAGGCCTCGGTCGAGGCCGACGAGGCGCTGGATTCGGCGGTCATCTGCGGCGGGCTCGACGCCCACCTTTTCAAGGACAAGGCGGTCTTCAACTGGCTGCGCCGCCAGGCGCGCCAGGGCGCCCGCATCGGCGCGCTGTCCGACGGCACGCACCTGCTGGCCGCCGCCGGGCTGCTGGACGACTACGCCTGCACCATCCACTGGCAGTGCATCGCCGGCCTGCGCGAGATGCACCCGGAGCTCGACATCCACGACGAGCTCTACTGCATCGACCGCAACCGCTTTACCTGCGCCGGCGGCACCGCATCGCTCGACATGATGCTGCACCTGATCGAGCAGGACCACGGCCACGACCTGGCGCTGCAGGTGGCCGAGCAGTTCCTGCACGAGCGCATCCGCACCGACGACGACGAGCAGCGCATGGCGCTGCGCCTGCGCGTCGGCGTCGGCCATCCCAAGCTGCTGCAGGCCATCGGCGTCATGGAGGCGAACCTGGAGCAGCCGATCGGCTCGGGCGAGCTGGCCGAGCAGGCCGGCCTCTCGGTCCGCCAGCTCGAGCGGCTGTTCCAGAAGTACCTCGGCTGCACGCCAAGGGCGCACTACGTCGAACTCAGGCTGCAGCGCGCCCACCGCCTGCTGACCCACTCCAGCCTCTCGGTGACCGAGGTGGGCCTCGCCTGCGGCTTCGTCTCGGCGTCGCACTTCGCCAAGCGCTACCGCGAGCGATTCGACCAGACGCCGCAGAAAACCCGCATGGGCCCGCCGCGCGGCCCTCGCGCCGCCGCCTGAGGCCGTTTGGCGGCAAGCAGCGTGATCCGGGCCACATTGTGGCGGAAATGGCCGCGAGCGGCGTCAAAAGGCCCGGATTGCCTTGCCTTGATGGCTGGCGCCGGGCGGGACTAGATTGCCCGGACATAAGGGGCGAGGCGGGCGACTGCTGACAGCCACCCCTCAGGACCCCTTAGGCGAAACAATTGGAGAGGACCCATGCGCGTAAACTCCTTCTCGGCGGCGCTGCTGCTCGGTGCGGCGATCCTGGTGACGCCCCTGGTTGCCTCGGCGGCCGACTTCTCCGTCGACACCGATCTCAAGGGCGACCAGACCACCTTCTCGGCGATGGGCAAGTCGACGCCCAAGACCGGTTCCTCGGTCACCTTCTCGGCGCTCGGCAACAACATCCCGAAGACCTTCTCGGGCCTGACCAACAGCAGCCCGAAGCGGAACGGCCAGTTCCTGACCCTGGCGCCGGCGCAGCCGCAGGCGGGCCAGCCCAGCGTGCCGCAGCCGGCCCAGCCGCAGCCGGTGCAGCCGGCCCAGCCGGCACAGCCCACCGAGGCTGAGCAGGCGCTGCAGTTCGAGCCGCTCGACACCGACGGGAACGGCAAGACCGACGCCTGGGGTGCCGACCGCAACGGCGACGGCTACTACGACATCGTGCTGGTCGACGAGGACGGCGACGGCCAGGCCGACTACGCCATCATGGACGACAACTACAACGGCGTGATCGACGCCAAGCTGGTGCCGACCACGGACGACAGCGGCAAGCCGGTCGACGTCTGGATGTTCGACGACAACGAGGACGGCCAGGTCGACTACTACGGCCTCGACTGGGACCAGGACGGCACGATCGACGAGTGGCAGAAGGCCTGATCACAGATCGCTCCTTCGCGAGCCCGCGGACCCCAGGGTCCGCGGGCTTTTTCTTGCCCGGCGCCGGTTCTGGCAGCCGGGTCACGCCGGGCGGCTCCATCCCCGGCCGCGCCGTCAAAGCCGCGCCGCCGCCTTGCCTTGCTGGCGCCAAGCGCCCGCGCCTAGACTATCCGCTTAATGAGGGGTCCCCCAGCCGGTGGCCCCCGGGGGCAAGCAAGCGAGAGCGGGAACAGTCAGTTCGGGCGTCCTGCCCTGGCAACGAGGGAGACTCGTCAATGCGCTTCCAGACCCTGACCGCGGCGCTGCTGTTCGGCGCGGCCGCCATCGCTCCCTTCGGGGCCGAGGCCGCCGACAGCTTCGACACGCAGCTGCTGCTCAAGACCGAGCTCGGCCCGCAGGTCATCAAGGCCGACACGCCGCTGCACGCCGGCAGCCAGCTCCGCCTCGTGGTGATCGCCAACGAGGACATGACCGTCTCGGTCAACTGGCAGCCCTCGGGCGGCGAAGCCAAGCCGCTGGCCAGCGACGTCCACCTGGCCAAGGGCCAGAAGCTCTCGGTACCCGGCACCAAGGACTGGATCGCATTGGGCGCCGGCGACGGGCGCGAGGCCTTCCAGGTCTTCGCCACCGACGCCGCCGGCAACGTCGAGCAGGACCAGGTCGCCTATGTCATCATGGACAGCAAGGTGGCGAGCATCGAGCAGAGCACCTTCAGCGCGCTGACCCGGGCCAAGCCAAGCGGCCAGGCCAAGCCGCTTTCCGGCTTCTCCGCCTTTTCCAAGAGCGACTTCACCGGCAAGAAGGAAACCGGCTTCGCCGCGCAGCTCGCCAAGGTTCCGGCCGAGCCGCCGACCTTCAGCAGCGCGGGCTCGGCGCTGTTCAAGAAGGTCGCCGACGGCGTCGTGCTGGTGCTGACCAACGAGGGGCTGGGTTCCGGCTCCATGCTGACCCAGGACGGCGAGATCCTGACCAACTGGCACGTGGTCAAGGGCTACTCGGTGGTCGGCGTGGTCTTTCGCCCGCCGCCGGGCACGCCGCTCAGCGAGGACATGATCGTCCTGGCCGACGTGGTCAAGATCAGCGAGAGCCAGGACCTGGCCCTGCTGAAGCTGCGGCAGGAGCCCAAGTCGCATACGACCATCGAGATCGGCTCGATGGACAACATCGACATCGGCGACGAGGTGCATGCCATCGGCCACCCGCAGGGCGAGAGCTGGACCTACACCCGCGGCTACATCAGCCAGATCCGCGACAACTACCAGTGGGACATCGGCCTGGGGGTCACCCAGCACGGCCAGGTGATCCAGACGCAGACGCCGATCAACCCCGGCAACTCCGGCGGACCGCTGATGGACAACGACGGCAAGCTGATCGGCGTCAACTCCTTCATCAACCTCGACTCGCAGGGCCTCAACTATGCGCTGTCGGTGAACGAGGTGAAGGACTTCATGGCCGCGCCGATCGCCGAAAATCAGCCGCCGGCGCTCGGCAGCCAGCCGCAGCCCGCGCAACCCCAGCCCGCGCAGCCGCAGCCGTCGCAGCCGTCGCAGCCGTCGCAGCCGAAGACGGCACAGCCGAGCCAGCCCGCGGTGCCGCAGCCGCCGCAGCCCGCGCCGCAGCCCGAGCCGCCGCAGCAGGCCGAGCAGGAGCCCGAGTTCTATCCCCTCGACACCGACGGGAACGGCAAGACCGACGCCTGGGGTGCCGACCGCAACGGCGACGGCTACTACGACGTGATCCTGGTCGACGAGGACGGGGACGGCTATGCCGACTACGCGCTCTTCGACGACAACTACAACGGCGTGGTCGACGCCAAGCTGGTGCCGACCGAGGATGCCCAGGGCCCCTTCGATGTCTGGATCTTCGACGACAACGAGGACGGCGTGGCCGACTACTACGGTCTCGACTGGGACCAGGACGGCACGATCGACGAGTGGCGCCAGGGCTGAGTCGACCGGCGTCCATCGCCCTCCCCCCGCCACCGGGGGGAGGGCTTTTCGTTCGCCGCTCCGCCTGCTGCTCCTCCTGCTTGGCCTGATCTGCCCGGCTGCCGCGGCGCAGGCGGCGAGCCTGGTCTTCGTGGTCGAGACCGGCGAGGTGCTGGGCGGCAGCGACGCCGACCGGCGCTGGCACCCGGCCTCGCTGACCAAGCTCATGACCGCCTACCTGGTGTTCCAGGAGCTGGCGACCGGCCGCCTGGCGGTGGACCAGGAGCTCACCGTTTCCGCCACCGCCTCGACCCAGCCCACCACTGCCCTGGGCCTGGCCGAGGGGCGCAGCATCACGGTCTGGCAGGCGCTGCAGGGCCTGGTGCTGCGCTCGGCCAACGACATGGCGACGCTGCTGGCCGAGACCGTGGCCGGCAGCGAGGCGGCCTTCGCCCTGAAGATGAATGCCCAGGCAGCGCGCCTCGGCATGACCTCGACGCACTACGCCAATGCCAGCGGCCTGCCCGACGATCGCCAGGTCACGACGGCGCGCGACCTGGCCCTGCTGGCGCGCGCGCTGATCCTGGACTTCCCGCAGTACTACCACTTCTTCGGCGAGGCCGGCTTCACCTTCGCCGGCGACTGGCGCGGCAACATCAACGGCATCCTGGGCGCGCTGCCCGGGGCCGACGGCATGAAGACCGGCTTCACCTGCAAGTCGGGCTACAACCTCGTGGTCTCGGCGCTGCGCGACGGGCGCCGCGTGGTCGCCGTGGTGCTGGGCGAGCGCTCGCCCGACCTGCGCAGCTACGAGGCGCGCATGCTGGTCGAAGACGCCTTCGAAACCCTGGCGCTCGCGCAGCGCCAGCCCAACCAGCCGCTGCTGCCGCTCGACCCGGCGATTGCCGCCGGCGCGGCCCCGCCG
Organism: Pseudomonadota bacterium; assembly: GCA_029781795.1. Taxonomy (GTDB): domain Bacteria; phylum Pseudomonadota; class Alphaproteobacteria; order Kiloniellales; family JACOMY01; genus JAKOWB01. Next base: position 38,042 of record JAKOWB010000448.1, read on the forward strand.
CCGGCCGTGCTGCAGGAGAACGAGTGCGGCTACGGCGTGGCCGCCCGCCTGCCCGGCTGGGGCGTGGTGCTGGGCGCCTACGGCAGCCGCGGCAAGGCGCTGTCCGTGGCCGAGGCCACCAAGGGCAGGATCGGCGCCTTCGAGCTGGGCGGCACCGCTGCCGTGCCCTCCAAGCTGGGCCGCAAGTTCAACGCCGTGGTCGTCGGCCTCTCCAAGAGCGAGGCGCAGAAGGGCTGCAAGGCGATCCGCGGCGGCGGCGGCTACTGCCTGGTGCTCAACAACGACGTGCTGAACAATCCGATGGCGGTCTGGCGCTGAGGTTTAGCGGCAGAGTACCGACCGCCGACTCGGCCTGCTAGTCTGCCGCTGCAAAACATCCAGGAACCGCCCCTTGCAACGCTCGCTTCGCCAACGACTGCCAGCCATGGGCAGCCTGGTCGCCTTCGAGGCAGCGGCGCGGCTGGGGAGTTTCGCCGCAGCCGCTTCGGAACTCGGCGTCAGCCAGGCCGCCATCAGCCAGCAAGTGCGCGCGCTCGAAAGCTACCTGCAGTGCGCACTCTTCGAACGCTCGCGCCAGCGTGTGCAAGCGACCGCGACCGGTCTGGAACTTGGCCGGCAGCTCACGCGGCGTCTCGGCAGCATTGCTGATACGCTGGAACGCCTGCGGCGTCCCTCGGCCGCTGCAAGTACAGTCGTGCTCTCCGCCTCGAGCGCCTTTTGTCATTACTGGCTGGCGCCGAGGTTGCGCCGGCTGCGTCAGGCACTGCCTGGGATTTCCTTGCGGCTTGTCGCGCGCGATCCCTACGTCGACCTGGAGAGCGAAGAGGTCGATATTGCCATCCGCTACGGTGGCGGACACTGGCGACGCCTCACGGCGATGCCGTTCTTCGAGGAGGCCGTGGTCCCGGTCTGCAGTCGAACCTACCTTGCCGGGACAGGCCTACCGCGACGGCCCGCCGACTACCGTCGTCACACGCTGCTGCACTACGATAGCCTCAACGCGAACTGGCTGTCATGGAACGACTGGTTCGCTGCGGCAGGCTTGCCGCCGGCCCGCATTGAGACCACGTTGAGCTTTAGCAGCTATCAGGATGTCTTGGAGGCGGCTCTCGCCGGGGCAGGCATTGCAATCGGTTGGCGCCGCATCGTCGGCCGCTTGCTGGCCGATGGGAAGCTGATTGCACTCAGCGACCAGCCGCTGCGCCCCCGCGACCGATACTGGCTGGTGACGCCGCGCTGGCGCGAGGCGTCGCGCGCCGCGCAGAAGCTCCGCGAATGGCTCCGGGCCGAGGCCGTGGCGGAGCCACTTTGGCCACCAACTTGATAAGTTGTACTTAAGTAGAACCAAGCCTTTGTGCCGTTGAGCTTCCCAGGCTCCCCCCGCAGGCTGCAGCGCGACACTGCAGCGGAGGCGGGGCTCAATGAACGACGGCGCTACCCAGAAGGGCGAGCAACTCGGCATCGGCCGATTCACCGACGATCCGTCGCGTGCTTGGACTCTGCCGTCAGAGTGGTACACCGACCCGGCAGTCTTCGATGCTGAGCGCCGCCGCATCTTCTACAGAAACTGGTGGTTCATCGGCCATGTCGAAGACCTGGGCACGTCAGGTAGCTACGTCACCGCTCGCGTGCTGGACCAGGAGGTCTTTGTGGTCCACGGCAAGGATGGAGTGCTCCGTGGGTTCTTCAACGTCTGCAGCCATCGTGCGCATCCTCTTCTCCGGGGCAAGGGCCACTGCGGCACGATCATCTGTCCCTATCACGCTTGGGCCTACAATACTGATGGGCGGTTCTGCGGCGCACGCGGCCTGAACCTGGTCGCTGATTTCGACCGGACCGAAGCCAACCTCAAGCCGATCAAAGTTGAGGTATTCGCCGGGCTGGTCTTCGCAAACCTCGACGATGCGGCGCGGCCGCTGGCGGAGTCCGCGCCAGAAGTCCTGGGGCACTTGCTCGACGCCTGCCCGCGCTTACCCGAACTCACGCACGCCTACAGCTTCTCAGTCGATATCGCTGCAAACTGGAAGGCCGTCGTCGACAACAACGAGGAGTGCTACCACTGCGCCGGCGGGCACCCCTCGTTCATGCGCCTCATCGACATGACGACCTACCGCGCCTGGGAGTACGAGTCGGCGACCTGTCACACAGTGGCCGGCAAGCGGGGCAAGTCGCTGCCCTACGAAGTGGCGGCGGACGATCCGGTGCAGCAGGGCTTCTTTTCGTTTCTCTGGCCCAATACCGGGCTAGGTGTACTGCCTGGCCGCGACAACTTCTTCCTGTTCCAGATGGTACCGATAGCGCCGGACCGCACGCGAGTGGACTGGCACTTCTGGTTCATGCAGCCCGAGCCGACATCGGCGGAGGCGGCCCTGATCGCTTATCTGCGCGACGAGCTCTTTCCTGAAGACAAGGCCTTCTGCGAGGGCGTGCAGCGCGGCTTGCAGTCCCTGGCCTATCGCCAGGGTCGGCTCATTGCAAACACGGAGCGCCCGGACCTCAGCGAACACCAAGTGCTGTGGTTCCACCAGCGAGTGCGCGACAGCTTGACCGCCCGCGACCGGTCCTCGCCGGCGCCATAATGAGGGAGGGAAGAACGACCATGAAGCGGACTTACCGTGACGATCGGGGAAACAGGGTACATCCTTACGTGCCCGAGCTCGCATCGCTGCTCCGCGCCGGTCGAATCGACCGCCGTGAGTTTCTGCGTACTGCGACTCTGCTGGGCGTGTCGGCTGCCGCCGCCACGGCCGCGGCTGGCAAGATCCTGAACGTGCTGCCCGCTGGATCGGCTGTCGCCGCTGAGGCGCCGAAGGCCGGCGGCCTGCTGCGCTGCGCGACGCGCGTACAGGAGATGACTGATCCAGCCACCTTCGACTGGATCGAGAAGGCAAACATCGCCAGACAGGTAGTGGAGAACCTGACGGTCACTGGGCCCGACAACATCACGCGCCCGCACCTTGCAGAACGCTGGGAGGTTGACGAGAAACTCAAGACTTGGACACTGCATCTGCGGCCCGGCATCACCTGGTCGAATGGCGACAAGTTCAACGCTGACGACGTCCTGTTCAACTTCACGCGCTGGCTCGACCCAGCAGTAGGCTCCTCCAACATCGGACTCTTCGCTGCGATGACCGACAGCGTCGATAGCGGGCGCAAGGATGCGAATGGTCAGCCAGTCCTTGAGATGCGGATGCGCTCGGATGCGATTGAGAAAATCGACGATCTGACAGTGCGCCTGCACCTCAAGCAACCGGTGCTGACAATGCCGGAAAACCTCTACAGCTATCCGGCAGCCCTAGTTAACCGGCGCTTCGTCGACGAGGGCGGCGATTTCAGCCGCAATCCAGTCGGCACTGGTCCTTTCGTCCTGGAGTCCTTCGAAGTCGGCGGTCAAGCCCGCCTGCGCAAGCGACCGGACTACTGGGGGGGCGCCGCCTACATCGACGAGTTGCACTACTACGACCTGGGCGAAGATCAGTCGGCCGTGATGAATGCCTTCGAGTCCGACCAGATCGACACATCATACCAAGTCGACGTCACGGTAATCGACCGCGTTCGGGGCATGCCCAATGTCCAGCTCCATGATATCGTCACCGCGCAAACGGCGGTCGCCCGCATGCAGGTCGACCAGGCGCCCTTTGACAACCCACTGGTGCGCCGGGCGCTTGCAGCCTGTCTTGATCCGGCAGCTGTTCTAGCTGTGGCCCATGCGGGCTTCGGCGCCATCGGTGAGAACCACCACGTAGCACCGGTCCATCCGGAATACTTCCCGTTGCCGCAGCGGAGGCAAGACTACGCGCTGGCACGTCGACTGCTGGCCGAGGCCGGTTATGCCGATGGCTTGGAGGTTCAGCTCGACTGCGGCAGCACCTCTGGTCCCTGGGAGCTGGCGGCGATGGAAGTCTACCAGCAACAGTGCATTCCAGCAGGCATCAACCTCAAGCTCCGTGTCGTACCGGCCGCGACTTACTGGGAGATCTGGAACACGACACCCTTCGGCTTCACTGCTTGGACGCATCGCCCGCTCGGAGTGATGGTACTAAATCTGGGCTATCGCTCCGGTGTACCTTGGAACGAGAGCCACTACTCCAACCCTGCGTTCGACCGCGCCCTCGACGCGGCTGGCGCCATCCTCGACGCAGGCGAGCGCAAGAAGGCCATGGAGCAGGTGCAACAGATCCTCCAGGAGGATGCGGTCATCGTACAACCGCTCTGGCGCAGCATCTTTGGCGCCACCAACAAGCGGGTCCGCAACTTCTCACTCCATCCCAGCCTGTACCAGGACTTCACTCGCGTTTGGATTGATGGCGCGGCGTGAGCGGACGATGGTTCCTCGACTCGATACGTTGTTGTCCACCTCTGCGCGGCGACACGGCGACAAGTGCGCCCTGGTGCTAGATGACAGGAGACTGAGCTATCGCGAACTCGACCGCCGCGCCAGCAGGCTGGCAAGTGGACTCGCCCGGCAAGGCGCACGGCCCGGCGATCGGATCGCGCTCTATGGAAGCAATGCGCCGGAATGGCTGGTCGCCTATCATGGCGTGCTCCGATTGGGCGGGGTGGTGGTCCCGCTGAACGCGATGCTTCAATCGGCGGAACTCGCCTACGCCCTGGCGCATGCTGGGGTAACGGCTGTCATTGCCGAGTCGACCCTGGTTTCCCGCGTTCCTGGGCCGGACGTCCTGCCGGCCGTACGGCATCGCACGGCCTATGGAGCTCCGGTTGCCGGCTGGATGGAGTTCGCCGAACTGCTGCACCAAGGCAACGACACCTACGTTGGTCCGCCGGCCGACCCGGCTGCGCTCGCCAGCATTGCCTATACCTCCGGCACGACAGGCCGGCCCAAGGGCGCAATGCAAAGCCACCGCGCAGTGGCAACGAACATCGCACTGACGGCGATGGTGCATGCCAAGTCTGCCCAGGACGTACTGGTCACTGCCCTTCCGCTGCCACACGTCTACGGCAATGTGTCGATCAACGGCGCTCTGCTGGCAGGAATGACTGCGGTGATCCTGCCTCGCTTCGAGACCGAGGCAGCGGCAGCCGCCATCGCGCTGCATCGCGCCACCCTCTTCGAGGGTGTGCCAACGATGTACTATTACCTGCTCAACAATCCGGCGACCGCGCGCCATGACCTGAGCAGCCTCACGCGCTGCACGGTGGGTGGCCAGACGATGCCAGTGGACAAGATGCGCGAGGTCGAGGCCCTCTTCAGCTGCCCGCTCATCGAGCTCTGGGGCATGACGGAGCTGGCCGGCCTCGGCACCACCATGCCAGCGCTGGGAGAACGGCGACTGGGCTCGATTGGGCAGCCGCTGCCCTCGCTGTCCTGCCGCCTGGTCGACCTGGACGCACCGGACCGGCTCGCTTCGCCCGGTGAACCCGGGGAGTTGCAGGTGCGGGGTCCCGTAGTGATGTCCGGCTACCTGGACGACCCCGCGGCGACAGCGGACGCGATAGACGCGGATGGCTGGCTCGGCAGCGGCGACATAGCGCGGCAGGATGCGGACGGCTATCTTTACATCGTCGACCGGCGCAAGGACATGATCAACTGTGCCGGCTTCAAGGTCTTCCCAGCCGAGGTCGAACGCGTCATCGCCAGTCACCCTGCCGTGGCCATGGTGGGTGTCGTCGGCATGCCAGACCCTCTGAAGGGCGAGGTGCCGCAGGCCTTCGTAGTGCTACGTCATGGTACTAGCCTAGACCCCGCGGAGCTGGTGGCCCAGTGTCGGGCCGAATTGGCCGCATTCAAATGTCCGCGCGAGATCACTATTGTTCCGGATCTGCCGAAGACCGGCAGCGGCAAGATCCTCCGGCGCGAGCTGCGGCGGCTTTATGTTGGATGAGACCCTGCCTGCGTCGCCGTTGCAGCGGTGATGCCGCATTTCGGCTAGACCGGGCCGGGCTTTGGTGCCAGAAATCTCCCTACTGAATGATCGTTCAACAACGACAGACCGCCAGGAGCGCCGTCCCATGAACACCGAGGTCATCGTCACCTGCGCCGTCACCGGCGCCGGCGACACGGTTGGCAAGCACCCCGCGATTCCCTGCACGCCCAAGCAGATTGCCGCCGCCGCGATCGAGGCGGCCAAGGCCGGCGCGGCGGTGGCGCACTGCCACGTGCGCGAGGCCGACGGCAAGCCCTCCCGCCGGGTCGAGCTCTACAAGGAGGTCGTCGACCGCATCCGCGACAGCGACACCGACGTGGTGATCAACCTGACCGCCGGCATGGGCGGCGACCTGGTGGTGCGCGACGAGAACCCGACGGAGCCCGGCCCCGGCAGCGACCTGGTCAGCGCCATCGAGCGCCTGGCCCACGTCGAGGAGCTGCTGCCCGAGATCTGCACGCTCGACTGCGGCACGCTGAACTTCGGCGACGGCAACCTGATCTACGTCTCGACGCCGGAGATGCTGCGCAAGGGCGCCAAGCGCATCCAGGAGCTGGGCGTGAAGCCGGAGCTGGAGTGCTTCGACACCGGCCACGTCTGGATCGCCAACACGCTGCACAAGGAAGGCCTGCTGACCGGCAAGCCGCTCTACCAGCTCTGCCTCGGCATCCCCTACGGCGCGCCGGCCACCACCGAATCGATGATGGCGATGAAGGCGCAACTGCCGGCCGACGCGATCTGGGCCGGCTTCGGCATCGGCCGCACGCAGATGCCGATGGTGGCGCAGGCCATGATCCTGGGCGGCAACGTGCGCGTCGGCCTGGAAGACAACATCTGGCTGGACCGCGGCGTGCATGCCTCCAACGGCAGCCTGGTCGAACGCGCCTGCGAGATCATCGCCCGACTCGGCGGCCGCCCCGTCACCCCCGCCGAGGCGCGGGTGAAGATGGGCCTGAAGCCGCGGAACTAGGCACCACTGACAAGGCCGCCAAGCTCGGGCTCGTCTCGAGCATCCATTCCTCCGCCGGCGCCGGCGGCGACATGGGCCCTCGGGACAAGCCCGAGGGTGACGGAAACAGGACGCGCGATAGAGGGAACGACCGAAATGACCGCTGGGAAGGGCACTTCCATCAAGACCGTCGCCATCATCGGTACCGGCGTGATCGGCGCCGGCTGGGCGGCGCGCTGCCTGGCCTGGGGCCTCGACGTGGTCGCCAGCGATCCCGGCAAGGATGCCGAGCGGAAGCTGCGCGCCGCCGTCGCCAATGCCTGGCCGGCGCTGGCCCGGCTCGGCCTCGCCAACGGCGCCTCGATGGACCGCCTTCGGTTCGTCGGCTCGGTCGCCGAGGCGGTCAGGCAGGCCGACTTCGTCCAGGAATCGGCGCCCGAGCGCATCGAGCTGAAGCAGAAGCTGCACCAGGAGATCACGCGCCACGCCAAGCCGGACGCGCTCATCGCCTCCTCCTCCTCCGGGCTGCTGCCGACGGAGATCCAGGACGGCACGACCAATCCCGGCCGCATCCTGATCGGCCATCCCTTCAACCCGGTCTACCTGCTGCCGCTGGTCGAGCTGGTCGGCGGCAAGCAGACAGCGCCCGAGACCATCGAGCGGGCGCGCGCCTTCTACGCCTCGATCGGCATGCACCCGCTGCACGTGCGCAACGAGATCGAGGGCTATCTGTCGGACCGCCTGCAGGAAGCCGTGTGGCGCGAGATCCTGCACCTGGTGAACGACGGCGTGGCGACGACGCGCGAGCTGGACGAGGCCATCGCCTTCGGCCCCGGCCTGCGCTGGGCCTTCTGGGGCACCAACCTGATCTTCCACCTGGCCGGCGGCGACGACGGCATGCGCCACATGCTGCACCAGTTCGGCCCGGCCCTGAAGCTGCCCTGGACCAAGCTGGTGGCGCCGGAGCTGAACGACACGCTGATCGACCGCATGGTCGAGGGCACGCAGGAGCAGGCCGGCAACCGCACGATCAAGGAGCTGGAGCGGCAGCGCGACGACGCGCTGATCGCCGTGATGCAGGCGCTGAAGCCCTTCGGCATCGGCGCCGGCCGCATCGCGGCGGAGTACGAGACCCGCATGCTGGGCCAGCGCCACGCGCAGCGCTGGACGCCGGGCAGCAAGGTCCCGGCGCCGCTGGAGCTGTCCAGCGGCTACGTCAAGCCGGACTGGATCGACTACAACGGCCACATGACCGAGGGCGCCTATGTCATGGCGATCGGCGACGCCTCGGACGCGCTGTTCCGCTACATCGGCATCGACGAGGCCTATCGCGCCGCCGGCCACGCCTACTACACGGTGGAGAGCCACGCGACCTATGTGAAGGAAGTCGGGGCCATGGAGCCGCTGACCTACAGGACGCAGATCCTCGGCTTCGACGACAAGCGCCTGCACATCCACCACGCCATGCACCACGGCAAGACGGGCGAACTGCTCTTCACCGTCGACCAGATGCTGCTGCACGTCGACAGCAAGGCGGCCAAGGCCGCGCCTGTGCTGCCCGGCCCAAAGGCCGCGCTGGCGGCGATCTGGGCGGCGCACCGCAACCTGCCGGCGCCGCACGGCGTCAGCCGCGCCATCGGCGTGCCGGCGAAGTAAGGGGGCCGGGCGCATGCATTTCGCGCTGAGCGAGGAACAGGAACTCATCGTCAAGACGACGCGGGCCTTCGTCGAGGAGGAACTGCTGCCGTACGAGGAAGAGGTCGAGCGCAGCGGCGAGCTGCGCGAGGACCTGCGCCTCGCCATCATGGAGAAGGCCAAGGCCGTCGGCCTCTACGCCTTCAACATGCCCGCCGAGATCGGCGGCGGCGGCCTCGACACGGTCTCGCAGTGCCTGGTGGACCGCGAGCTGGGGCGTGCCAACTTCGCGCTGCAGTACTCGGTCGGCCGGCCCTCGAACATCCTGCGCGCCTGCACCGGCGATCAGGTCGAGCGCTACCTGCTGCCGTCGATCCGCGGCGAGCGCACCGACTGCCTGGCGATGACCGAGCCGGGCGCCGGCTCGGACCTGCGCTCGATGACCACGCGCGCGGTGCAGGACGGCGAGTACTGGGTGCTGAACGGCATGAAGCACTTCATCAGCCATGCCGATGTAGCCGACTATGCCATCGTCATCGCCGTGACCAAGGTGGAGGAAACGCCGCGCGGCCCGCGCAAGCAGATGACCTCGTTCCTGGTCGACAAGGGCACCCCCGGCTTCGCGGTGCGGCGCGGGCCCACCTGCGTCTCGCACCGCGGCTATCACCAGTGCGAGCTGACCTTCGACAACGTGCGCCTGCACCAGAGCCAGATCCTGGGCGAGGTGCACAAGGGCTTCGACGTGGCCAACACCTGGCTCTCCTCGACCCGCCTGCAGGTCGCCGCCATGTGCCTCGGCCGGGCGCACCGGGCGCTGGAGCTCTGCCTGCCCTGGGCGGCGACGCGCAAGCAGTTCGGCCAGCCGATCGGCAAGTTCCAGGGCACCTCCTTCAAGCTGGCCGACATGGCCATGGAGCTGGAGATGGCCGAGCTGATGACGATGAAGGCGGCCTGGAAGCAGGACCAGGGCACGGCGCGCGACGAGGACTTCGCCATGGCCAAGGTGGTGGCGACCGAGATGCTGGGCCGCGTCACCGACCATGCCATCCAGATCTTCGGCGGCATGGGCCTGATGGATTCCATGCCGCTGGAGCGCCTGTGGCGCGACGCCCGACTGGAGCGCATCTGGGACGGCACCAGCGAGATCCAGCGCCACATCATCAGCCGTTCCCTGCTCAGGCCGCACGAGGGCTAGTCGCCGACATAGCAGTCCCCCCTCTCCCTTGGGAGAGGGCCGGGGTGAGGGATGTTGGTCGGTGCGACCGGCGACCGTTGGCACCGGACCCCCTCACCCGCTCGCTGCGCTCGCGCTCTTTCCCAAGTGAGAGGGTGACTTGGCGCCAAGCTGCTTCGTTTGGAGGGTAATTTCTATGACCGACCCCATCCGCACCCACCTGGCCGACGGCATCCTGACCGTCACCATCGACCGGCCCAAGGCCAATGCCATCGACGCCGCCACCAGCTGCGTCATGGGCGAGGTCTTCACCCGCTTCCGCGACGATCCAGCCCAGCGCGTGGCGATCCTGACCGGCGCCGGCGAGCGCTTCTTCTGCGCCGGCTGGGATCTGAAGGCGGCGGCCGAGGGCGAGAGCCCGGAGGCCGACTATGGCGTCGGCGGCTTCGGCGGCTTCACCGAGCTCTGGGACCTGAAGAAGCCGGTCATCTGCGCCATGAACGGCCACGCCATCGGCGGCGGCTTCGAGCTGGCCATGGCGGCCGACATCATCGTCGTCTCCGACGCAGCCGAGGCCTGGCTGCCGGAGATCCGCCTCGGCATCCTGCCCGACGCCGGCGGCGTGCTGCGCCTGCCGCGCCGCGTGCCGCGCGCCATCGCGCTGGAATGGATGATGACCGGCCGCCGCGTCGGCGCCGCCGAGGGGCAGGCGCGCGGCCTCTACAATCACGTCGTCCCGGCCGGCGCGGTGCTGGCCAAGGCAACCGAGATCGCGCGCGAGATCCTGCTGGCCGCGCCGCTGTCGCTGATGGCGCTGAAGGAGATCCTGAACGGCACCGAGGAGCTGTCGCTGGAGCAGGCGACGGCGAAGATGCGCTCCGGTGCCTTCAAGGTCTATCACCAGGCACTGCGCTCGGAGGACGCCAAGGAGGGCCCGCGCGCCTTCGCCGAGAAGCGCCCGCCCCGGTGGAAGGGCCAATGAACGCCGCGGCCCATGGCCTGATTTCCTGGCGCGGTCGCTGCCTGCCGGAGTGGGTCGACTACAACGGCCACATGAGCGAGGCCTACTACGTCCTCGCCTTCGGCTATGCCACCGACGGGCTGATGGACGCTGTCGGCATCGACGAGGGCTACCGCCGGGCCAACGCCGCCTCGCTCTACACGCTGGAAAGCCACATCCACTACCTGGACGAGGTGCCGGGCGGCACGCTGCTGACGGTCACCACGCAGCTCCTGGAGGCCGACAGCAAGCGGCTGCGCTACTTCCAGCGCCTCTGGGCCGAGGGCAAGGCGGCGCCGGTCGCCACCACCGAGCTGCTGGGCCTGCACGTGGCCGGCAGGCCGCCACGCAGCGCCCCCTTCCCGGCCCCCATCCAGGCCAGGGTCGAGGCCTTGAAGGCGGCGCATGCCGCCCTGCCCTGGCCGGCCGTGGCGGGCCAGGGGATCGCCCTGAAGCGGCGCTGAACGCTTTACCGCAACCCCTCCGCTGGTAAAGTTTTCCCCTCGGGATTCGGGAGGAAGCTTCATGGGCAAGCGGATCGACGAGATCACCATCGTCGGCGGCGGCACCGCCGGCTGGATGGCGGCGATCATGCTGACCAGCTTCCTGAATCGCGCGGGCGGCAAGCCGCCGGTCCGGGTCACGCTGATCGAGTCGCCGAAGATCCCGACCATCGGCGTCGGCGAGGCGACGGTGCGCGGCATCGTCGTGCTGTTCCGCCAGCTCGGCCTCAGCGAGACCGAGTTCTTCCGCCGTGCCAACGCCTCCTTCAAGCTGGCGGTGCGCTTCGGCGACTGGAACCGCCGGCCCGACGGCAGCCCGGTGGTCTTCCACCACCCCTTCAACTATCCAAAGCCGCTGGACGGCATCTCGCCGGGCTATCACTACCTGGCCTATGGCCAGGCAGGCGACTCGCTCTCCAGCGCCATGACCTGGAACGAGCCGCTGATCCAGGCCGCGCGCGGGCCGCGCCGCCTCGGCTCGGCCGACTACGAGCAGGTGGTCGACTACTCCTATCACCTCGACGCCGGGCTCTATGCCGGCTGGCTGCGCGAGATCGCGGTGGCGCGCGGCGTGCGCCACCTGAAGGACGACGTGCTGGACGCGACGCTGGACGAGCGCGGCCATGTCACCAGCCTGCGGCTCGAGCAGGGCGGCAGCCTGCCGGTGAAGTTCGTCATCGACTGCTCGGGTTTTCGCAGCCTGCTGCTGCAGGGCAAGCTGAGGGAGCCCTTCCGCTCCTACGCCGACCAGCTGCTGGTCGACAGCGCGCTGCCGATGCAGATCGACCACCGTCAGCCCGGGATCGAGCCGGTGACCCGCGCCACCGCGCTCTCCTCCGGCTGGGTCTGGCGCGTGCCGCTGACCAGCCGCGTCGGCACGGGCTACGTCTACTCCAGCCGGTTCCAGGACGACGGGTCGGCGCGGCAGGAGTTCGAGCGACACCTCAAGGCCGTCGGCGACCTTGGCCCCGACGAGGTGGCGGTGCCGCTGAAGACCATCCGCATGAAGGTCGGCCGCGCCGAGCGCGCCTGGGTCGGCAATTGCCTGGCCATCGGCCTCTCCGGCGCCTTCGTCGAACCGCTGGAGGCGACCGCGATCTACATGATCGAGGCGCAGGTGCGCGGCTTCCTCAGCTACTTCCCGGACGAGGAGATCTCGCCGACGCTGGCCGCCGGCTACAACCGGCGCTTCGCCGAGCTCTACGACGACATCGTCGACTTCATCCAGATGCACTACATGAGCGCCAACCGGATGGAACCCTTCTGGCTGGCCTCGCGCGAGAAGGCACGGCTGCGCGACAGCCTGGGCGCCCTGCTGGAGCGCTGGCGGCACATGCTGCCCTCGGACCAGTGCCTGCGGCCCGGCCTGTTCAACGAGTGGAGCTATCTCTACTGCCTGGAGCCGAAGGGCTGGTTCGCCGGCAAGACCTTCCCCATGACGGCGATGGCGCGGCCGGACTCCTGGCAGCGCTTCCGCCAGGACATGGCGCAGAAGACCAGCGCCTACGTCGCGCAGCTGCCCGAGCACGGTGCCCTGCTGGCCGAGATCGCCGGCAAGCCGGCGGCCGCGCCGGCAACGCCGCCGATGCCGAAGTCCCCACCCGCCCCGGCCGCGGCCAAGCCGGCGGGCGATCCGCTGGACGCGCAGCTGGCAAGACTCTATGGCCGCGCGCCGACCGTGGCGCCGGGCGCGACGCCGAAGGGCGGCACGCCCTTCCGGCTGCGCGGGCGTTGAGCGGCGCCCGGCAGGTCAGCCGTCCGGCTAGTCGATGTCGGCCACCGCCGCCGGCTTGCTGTCGCCCAGCTTGGCGGCCAGCGCCGCCTCCAGGAACTCGTCCAGGTCGCCGTTCAGCACGGCCTGGGTCTGACTTGTCTCCACGCCGGTGCGCAGGTCCTTGACCATCTGATAGGGCTGCAGCACGTAGCTGCGGATCTGGTGGCCCCAGCCGATGTCGGTCTTGCTGGCCTCGGTCGCCGCCGCCGCGGCCTCGCGCTTGCGCAGCTCGTGCTCGTAGAGCTTGGCGCGCAGCATCTTCCAGGCCGTCGCCCGGTTCTTGTGCTGCGAGCGCTCGGCCTGACAGGAGACCACGATGTTGGTCGGGATATGGGTCAGGCGCACCGCCGAATCGGTCTTGTTGACATGCTGGCCGCCGGCGCCGGACGCGCGGTAGGTGTCGGTGCGCACGTCCTTGTCGAGGATCTCGATCTCGATCGAGTCGTCGACCTCGGGATAGACCCAGACCGAGGCGAAGGAGGTATGGCGCCGCGCCTGGCTGTCGAAGGGCGAGATGCGCACCAGGCGGTGCACCCCGGCCTCCGACTTCAGCCAGCCGAAGGCGTTGGGCCCCTTGATCATGATCGAAGCGGACTTCAGCCCGGCCTCTTCACCCGGGGTCTCCTCCATCTCCTCGACCTTGTAGCCGTGCTGCTCGGCCCAGCGGCTGTACATGCGCAGCAGCATCAGCGCCCAGTCCTGCGCCTCGGTGCCGCCGGCGCCGGAGTTGACGTCGAGGTAGGCGTTGTTCGGGTCGGCCTCGCCCGAGAGCAGGCTTTCCAGCTGCGCCTTGCGGGCCCGCTCGGTCAGGCGCGCGATCTCGGTCTCGGCCTCCGAGATCGAGGACTTGTCGTCCTCGGCCTCGCCCAGTTCCAGCAGGGTCAGCGCGTCGTCCAGCGCGGACTGCAGCGCCTTCACCGCGTCGACGCGGCTGGCGAGCTGCGTGCGCCGGCGCATGATGTCCTGCGCCCGCTTGGCATCGTTCCAGAGATTGGGGTCTTCCGACTGGCGGTTCAGCTCGTCCAGGTCGCGCAGCGCCCGGTCCCAGTCAAAGATGCCTCCTCAGCAGATCCAGCGACTGCCGGACCTGCTCTACCTGCTGTTCAACCTCGGCACGCATCGTTCATCCTTCTTCCCGTCGTCATGCGCGGGCTTGACCCGAGCATCCAGGTTTCCAGTCTGGCTGGATGGCCGGGGCAAGCGCGGCCCTGCCCCATATAGGGGAAACGGCGCCCTAGTACACCCCCGGCACGCCGGTGACGGTGTTGTCCTCGGCGCCGGGCGTATAGCCGCCATCCAGCACCTGCTGGCCGGGTACCGGCTCGGTGCCGGGCTTGAAGGCCTCCATCACCACGCCCTTGCCGGTGCCGCTGGCGATCAGGCCGGTATGCTGGTCGATCGGCATGAAGACCACGCCGTCCGGCACCCGGAAGGGCTTGGCCGGCACACCGGCGAGGGCATCCAGCATGAAGTCGCGGATGATCGGCGAGGCCGTGGTGGAGCCGGTCTCGTTCGGCCCCAGGGTGCGCGGCTGGTCGAAGCCGATGTAGACGCCGGCCACCAGGTCCGGGGTATAGCCGATGAACCAGGCGTCGAAGGCATCGTTCGTGGTGCCGGTCTTGCCGGCCACCGGGCGGTTCAGCACCAGCAGGCGCGTGCCGGTGCCGCGCTGCACCACGCCCTCCATCATCGAGATCATCTGGTAGTCGCTGATCGGGTCGACGATCTGCTCGCGCTCGTCCGGCAGCACCGGCGCCGGCTGGCCGTCCCACGAGGCGGCGATGCAGGCGTCGCAGGAGCGCTGGTCGTGGCGATAGATCACCTTGCCGTAGCGGTCCTGGATGCGGTCGATGATGGTCGGCGTGATCTTCTTGCCGCCGTTGGCGATCATCCCGTAGCCGGTGGCCATGCGCATCAGCGTCGTCTCCACCGAACCCAGCGCGGAGGAGAGCACCGCCGGCATGTCGTCGACCACGCCGAAGCGGTGCGCGTAGTCCACCACCTTGTCCATGCCGATGGTCTGCGCCAGGCGCACGGTCATCAAGTTGCGCGACTTCTCGATGCCGACGCGCATCGGCACCGGGCCCAGCATGTCGCCGCCGTAGTTCTTCGGCTTCCACTTCGGCTGGCCGGGGCCCTGGTCCAGCACGAAGGGCGCGTCCAGGATCACCGTCGCCGGGGTGAAGCCGGCGTCCAGCGCGGCGATATAGACGAAGGGCTTGAACGAGGAGCCGGGCTGGCGCGCCGCCTGGGTCGCGCGGTCGAACTCGCTCTCCTCGAAGGACCAGCCGCCGGTGATGGCCAGCACGCGGCCGGTGTGCGGGTCCAGCGCCACCAGCGCGCCCTCGATGTCGGGCACCTGGCGCAGGCCGAAGGTCGGCAACCCGCCGTAGTCGGCCGGATCGTAGTCCTTCTTGCCGTCGGGCATGCGGGTCACCGGCTCGACCAGCACCACGTCGCCGACCTGCAGCACCTCGCTGGGTTTCTTCGGCTCGCCGCCGACCCTCTGGTCTTCCTTCCAGGGGCGGGCCCAGGCCAGCTCCGGCAGGGGAATGACACCCTTGGTGTTGTCCTTGAGGCCCAGCGTGACGGTCTTGGCCTTGTCCGAGACCTCGAGCACCACGGCCGGCTCCCAGCCGGCGACCAGGTCGACCGGCGGCAGCTTGAATTCGGCGCGGTCGGGCAGGCGGTCCAGCCAGTTGCCGTCGGTGGCGTCGATCGGGATCGCCAGGGCGTGCGGCACCGGCTCTTCCGGATTGGCGGCGATGAACTCGTCACGCGCCTTGGCCGCCGCGTCGAGCGCCGCCTGGTCGAAGGCCATGCGCAGCGGCGCGCCGCGCCAGCCGTGCCGGCGGTCATAGTTGATGAGGCCCTCGCGCAAGGCCTTGTCGGCATAGGCCTGCAGCTTGGGATCCAGCGTCGAGCGCACGACCAGCCCGCCCTTGTAGAGCATGTCGTCGCCGTAGAGCTTCTGGATCTCGCGGCGCACCTCCTCGGCGAAGTACTCGGCATGCGCCACCTCGCCCTGGTCGCGGTCGCGCTGCACCAGGTCCTCGGCCTTGGCCTCCTTGGCCTGCTCGGCGGTGATGTAACCGTCTTCGGCCATGCGCGAGATGACGTAGTTGCGGCGCTCGATCGCGGCCTTCTTCTGCCGCACCAGGTTGTAGTTGTTCGGCGCCTTGGGCAGCGCGGCGAGGTAGGCCGCCTCGCCCACCGTCAGCTCGTCCAGCGACTTGTTGAAGTAGTTGAGCGCGGCGGTGACGACGCCGTAGTTGCCCGAGCCCAGGTAGATCTCGTTGAGATAGAGCTCGAGGATCTGCTGCTTGGTGAAGGCCGCCTCGATGCGGAAGGCGAGGATGATCTCCTTCAGCTTGCGCTCGATCTTGTACTCGCTGGAGAGGAAGAAGTTCTTGGCCAGCTGCTGGGTGATGGTCGAGGCACCCTGGGCGCGCTCGTCGCTGCCCTTGCGCACGAAGTCGACGGCGGCGCGCAGGATGCCGATGGGGTCGATGCCGGGGTGGGTATAGAAGTTCTGGTCCTCGGCCGCGATGAAGGCGTGCTGCACCAGCGGCGGGATCTGGTCGATCGGCACCCACACGCGGTTCTCGATGGCGAACTCCGCCAGCAGGCGACCGTCGCCGGCATGCACACGGGTCACGATCGCCGGCACGTACTCGGCCAGCTTCTTCTCGTCCGGCAAGTCGGCGCCATAGTGGTGCCAGACATAGATCACGGCCCCTGCCCCCGCGAGCAGCAGGAACAGGAAGGCACCCAGCCCGAACTTGAAGAGCTTCCAGAAGAACTTCACCTGACCTTCACCCCTTGCCGACGTCCAGCGCCCCAAGAGGGCCGGCCGGGACGCCTATATAGCGCAGTTTGGCGGGGAATGTGGCATGGCCATGACCACCGCCTGGGTCACGGCGTCGCCCCCGGTCAGGAGCGGTTCAGCGCCTCCTGCCAGGAGAAGTAGCCGTCGATGGCGCGCACGATGGCGCCGGCCACGGCCTTGCGGTGCTTCTTGCTGCGCAGCTGCTCCTCCTCGGCGGTGTTGGAGAGGTAGCCGATCTCGATCAGCACCGAGGGCACCGTGGGCGAGCGCAGCACGGCGAAGTTGGCGAAGCGGTGCGTGTTCTTCAGCAGCCGGGCCTCGTGGCCCACCTCGTCCACCAGCCGGTTGGCCAGGTTCTTCGACAGGTTCATGGTCTCGCGGCGCATCAGGTCGCCCAGGATCACCGCCACGTCGTCGCTGTCGGCCACGCCGGCCAGCGCATCGGCCGCGTTCTCCTTGGCCGCCAGGGCTGCCGCCTCGGCATCCGAATCGGCCCCCTTCTCGGAAAGCGTGAAGACCGAGGCGCCGCGGATCGAGGCCTTGGGGTGGATGTTGGCATGCAGCGAGATGAAGAGATCGGCGCCGCCGTCCTCGGCGATGGCATAGCGGTCCCGCAGCGGGATGAAGATGTCGGTCTCGCGCGTCAGCTCGACCCGGTAGCTGCCGGTCGCCTCCAGCTGGGTCTGCAGCTCCAGCGCGTACTTCAGCACCAGGTCCTTCTCGAGCACGCCCGACACCCCGGTAGCGCCGGGGTCGATGCCGCCGTGCCCGGCGTCGATCACGATCAGTGGCCGCTTGTCGCCGATCTCCGGCGGGGGGACCACCTGGGGCGCCTTGGCGGCCTGCGGCAGGGCCTCCGCCGACTGGATCGGCAGGCGGGCCTGGGGATCGTTGAAGGCGGCCTCGGCTACCGGCTGCAGGTCGACGAAAAGCCGGTGCTTGCCGTCGTCGGTCGGCGGCAGGAGCTGAACCTGGGTGACCGCGGCCGGCCCGGTCAGGTCCAGCACCACCCGGCTGACCCCGGGCGAGAAGAGGCCATAGCGCAGGGCGCCGACCAGGCCCTTCTTGGCCGGCGGCAGCTCGCTCGGCAGGTTCCACACCAGCTCCGGCAGGTCGATGACCAGGCGGTAGGGGTCCGGCAGGGTGAAGACCCGCCAAGCCACCGGCTCGGACAGGTCGAGTACGAAGCGGGTCGTGTCCTCATGCACGCCGATGCGCGTGTCGCTGACCAGTGGCTTGGCGACCACCGGGCCAGCCGGCGCCGCCAGCACCAGCAAGACAAGGGCAAGTAGAATCCGCTGCATGAAGTTCCGGTACCCCCGCCACCAAAGTCCCCGGCGCGGGATCCCTTGGGGAATCCTCAAGCCTTTAGGCGACTCGGCGGCCTGCTAACCTTCACTCTAGGCGCGAAGTGCTGGAAAACCAAGGAAAAATCCGCCGCGAGCTTTGTTGCGAACTGACGCAGTTCCAGCGCTGAAACGTTACCCTTGAAGGGGTTGGCGGCGACGCCTATGATCCAGCCCGGTTTCCGACCGCGCCCCCGCGGACCGGTTGCCGGCCCGTCCCGAGCGAGCGCGATCCTGCGGCTCGCCGGCGCGAGATGGCCGGCGGTTCAGCCAGCGAAGGGGCACGGTCGACTCTGGGCAGCCATCCGGGCGCCCGCCCCGCCACTGTCGTGGGCGGCATCCGAGCAAGCTGCCGGCCTCAAAGGACCGGGGTCCGGCGGACCCCGCCCCAAAACCCGCGACGGTCGGGCCTGGACCGCAAGGCACCAGCCAGCCGCCGCTTAACAGCCGCGAGCGCCGGCCGATGCCACGGCATCCAAGCCGCCGCCCAAGGACCAGTTAGGGCCCTTAAGACGCATGACGACGGTTACAGCGCGCCCCGCGTCCAGAGCCCGCACCGCAACCCTGCCACCCCTATCGACCGCGACGCAGGCGCCGCCCGGGCTTCAGCCCAGGGTCGCACTTGGCGCGCGCGGCCTGGAGTTGACGCTCTATGACCAAGCGTATGCTGATCGATGCCACCGACCCGGCGGAAGTCCGGGTCGTCGTACTGAACCGTAGCCGGGTCGAGGAATTCGACCACGAGATCCGCAGCAAGGCCCAGCTCAAGGGCAACATCTATCTGGCAAAGGTGACGCGGGTGGAGCCCTCGCTCCAGGCCGCGTTCGTCGACTACGGCGGCAACCGCCACGGCTTCCTGCCCTTCAGCGAAATCCATCCCGACTACTATCGGATCCCGATCGCCGACCGCGAGGCGCTGCTGGCCGAGGAGGCCGCGCTGCGTCAGGTCGAGGACGAGGACGATGGGGTCGAGCCCGCAGCCGAGCCCGCCGACGAGGGCGAGGGCGAACTGGGCCAGGACGAGCCGCTGGAGGAGCCGCTGGACGAGGCCGGCGCCTACGAGGCGGCGGACGGCGACGGCGAGGCCGGCGAGGCCAGCGCCCCGCTGGAGGCGCACCAGGACGAGGAGAGCGGCCCCGACGCGCCGCGGGGCGGCGACGAGCCGGTGGCCGGCGAGCAGCCCGGCGAGGAACAGCCCGACGCCATCGCCGGCGACGACGAGGACGACGGCCGGGCCGTGCCGCATGTGGCCGAGGGCGGCGACAAGCTCGCCGCGACTCCGGAGGACGCCGAGGCCTCCGAGCCCGCCAAGGTTCCGGCGGTCGAGGGGAGCGCGACGGACGAAGGCGCGGCCGAGGACCTGCCGCCCCCCTACGTCACCGAGAACGAGGGCGAGCCGGCCGCCGCCAGCGGCGAGGAAGCCGGCCCAGCCGAGGCCTTCCTGCATCCCGCCGACGGTGAGCCGCTGCTCGGCGCCGTGCCCACGCCCGCCTTGGCCCTGGAGAGCCCGGTCGGCGAGGTGCCGGTCGAGGTCGAGGTCGAGGAGTCGGTCGACACGGTCGGCGGCGACGACATCGAGGACGCCGCGCGGCGCCGCGCCAAGCTGCTGCGCCGCTATAAGATCCAGGAGGTCATCAAGCGCGGCCAGGTGATGCTGGTCCAGGTGGCCAAGGAAGAGCGCGGCAACAAGGGCGCCGCCCTCACCACCTACCTCTCGCTGCCCGGCCGCTACTGCGTGCTGATGCCGAACACGGCGCGCGGCGGCGGCATCAGCCGCAAGATCGGCTCGGCCGCCGACCGGCGCCGCCTGAAGACCGTGCTGGGCGACCTCTCGATCCCGGACGGCATGGCGGTCATCGTGCGCACCGCCGGTAGCGAGCGCTCGAAGGCCGAGATCAAGCGCGACTACGAGTACCTGCTGCGGCTCTGGAGCGAGATCCGCGAGATCACGCTGAACTCGCAGGCGCCGGCGCTGATCTACGAGGAAGGCAACCTCATCAAGCGCGCCATCCGCGACCTCTACAGCAGCGACACCGAGGAGATCCTGGTCGAGGGCGAGGAGGCCTACAAGGCAGCCAAGGCCTTCATGCGCTCGCTCATGCCGAGCCACGCCAAGAAGGTGCAGCTCTACAAGGATCCGGCCGCCTCGCTGTTCCTGAAGTACGGCGTCGAGAGCCAGCTCGGCGGCATGTTCGATGCCACCGTCCAGCTCAAGTCGGGCGGCTACATCGTCATCAACGTCACCGAGGCGCTGGTCGCCATCGACGTCAACTCGGGCAAGGCGACGCGCGAGCGCCACATCGAGGAGACGGCGCTGAAGACCAACCTGGAGGCCGCCGAGGAGGTGGCCCGCCAGCTGCGTCTGCGCGACCTCGCCGGCCTCATCGTCATCGACTTCATCGACATGGAGGAGCCGCGCCACAACCGTGACGTCGAGCGGCGCCTGAAGGACGCGATGAAGTCGGACCGGGCGCGCATCCAGCTCGGCCGCATCTCGCCGTTCGGCCTGCTGGAACTGTCGCGCCAGCGCCTGCGTCCCAGCCTGGTCGAGACGGCGATGATCGTCTGCACCCACTGCCAGGGCAGCGGGCGCGTCTATTCGCCGGAGACCGCGGCGCTGCACCTGCTGCGCAGTCTCTCCGAGGAAGGCATGCGCCGTCCGGGTGGCGAGCTGCAAGTGGTGGTGGGCACCCGTGTCGCCCTCTACCTGCTGAACCACAAGCGCGAGCAGCTGCACGAGATCGAGCAGCGCTACGGCTTCCAGCTCCGCATCGACGCCGACGATCGCCTGCATGGCCTGGATCACCGCATCGAGCGGCCCGGCCAGGCGCGCGACGGCCGCGACCGGGATCGCGACCGCGACCGTGACCGTGACCGGCGGGAACGTGACCGCGGCCGGGGTCGTGGCCGCGACGAGGAGCGCGGCGAAGGCGGCCGCGAGGAGCGCGGCGAACGCCGTGGCCGGGACGAGGAGCGCGGCGAGCGCCGCGGCCGGGACGAGGAGCGCGGCGAACGTCGCGGCCGGGACGAGGAGCGCGGCGAGCGCCGCGGCCGGGATGAGGAGCGCGGCGAGCGCCGCGGCCGGGACGAGGAGCGCGGCGAGCGCCGGGGCGGTGACCGCCGCGAGCGTGGCCAGCGGCACGAGCAGCGTGGCGGGGAGCAGCGTGGCGGGGAGCAGCGTGCCGAGCGCCGCGCCCCTGAGCCGCGGCCGGAGGAGGACGAGGCACCCGAGGGTCTGCCCGCCAGCGAGGAACTGCCGCTCGACGAAGGCCAGGCCGGGGTCGAGGCCGACGCCGCGCCCGTGCCGGGTGCCGAGGGCGACGACGACCGTCCGCGCCGCCGCCGCCGTCGCGGCAAGCGCGGTGGCCGCCGCCGGGGCCGCCGCCGCGAGGGCCAGGAGGGCCTGGAGGCCGGCAACGGCCAGGGCGAGGAAATGGCCGGCGAGTCGGACGACCTGGGCGACGACGAGGGCGACGAGGCCGAAGCGCCCTTCGAGCCCGCCGTCGACGAAGTCGCCGAGGAGCCGGCCGAGGCAGGCGAGACGCCCGTGCACGAGCCGGTGATCGAAGCCGTACCGGAGCGGAAGCACCGCAGGGCGGCGCGCGAAGAACCCGTGATGCCGGAGCCGGCACCGGTCGAGGCCGCGCCGGCTGAGACCCTGCCCGAGGAGGCCCCGCCCGGCGGGGCCACGTCAGCCGCGCACAACGGCGCCGAGACGGCCGAGACGACCGCGCCGCCGAGCTTCGATGTCATCACCGAGGTTGACCCCGCGCAGCCCAAGCGTCGCGGCTGGTGGAACAAGCTGGTGCGCTAGCGCACCGGCGCCTGCAACCGCTGGGAACGGCGGCCTGCGCTGCAGGCCGCCGTTTTCGCTTGTCGCCTAGAGCAGGCGGTCCAGCGCGGCGAAGAGCCGGTCGATCTCTGCCGGGCGGGTGAAGAGATAGGGGGCGACGCGGAGGCCTCCGGCCCGCAGCGAAAGGTGAATGTTCTGTCCTGCCAGCGCCGCCTCGATCGCCGGCGTGAAGGGTTCGCGCCGGCGAAAGCCGATGTAGTGCGCCACGCGGTGACGCGCGGGCGGAACCTGCCAGCCACGGTCCGCCGCCAGCGCGGCTACCCGGGCCGTCAGCGGCCGCATGCCCTTCTCCACCGCGGCCGGCCCCCAGGTCGAGATCAGCGCTAGGGAGGCGGCGGCCATGGGAATGTTCACGTGGTTCAGCGGCTCGCCCATGTCGAAGCGTCGTGCCCCCGCGGCGAAGTCATCGCAGTAGCGCTGGTCGTCCCAGGTGGCGCGGCTGGCCTCGTTCATCTCCAGCGGCCGGCCGGACTGGCGATGCGGCGCGACATAGAGAAAGGCCAGCGTGTAGGGGCAGAAGAGCCACTTGTATGCCGAGGCCACCAGGAAGTCCGGCCGCACCGCGGCGACGTCGAAGGGCGCCGCGGCGACGAGCTGCGTCGCGTCGATCACCAGGGCCGCCCCAACCGCGCGGCAGGCTTGGCCGATCGCGACCAGGTCGAGGCTGCCGCCATCGGTCCAGTGACAGGGCGGCAGCGCGGCGATGGCGACATCGGCGGTCAGCCGCTCCAGCACCGCCGCCGTCCAGTCGCCGTCGGTCGGCCAGGGCACGGTGACGATCCGCGCGCCCGCCGCGGCCGCCTTGTCGGCCCAGACGTAGTAGTTCGAAGGATACTGCCGCTCGAGCAGCAGGATGGACTGGCCGCGCGCCAGCGGCAGGTTGGCCGCCGCCACGGCCGTGCCGTAGCTGGTGGCCGGCACGATGGCGATGTCGTCGCCCCGGGCCCCGATCAGCCCGGCGAAGAGGCGCCGGCAGTCCTCGCCGGCCTTGGCCAGGGGCGGCAGGTCGCGCGCCGTCCAGGGCCGCCGCTTGCGCTCCAGCCCGGCGATGCCGGCGGCGTGCGTCGCGCGCGGCAGCGGCGACTGCGAGGCACAGGCCATGTAGGCCACCTCGTCCGGCAGGTCGAAGAGCGGGCGGATCGTCTCGGCGTCCATCATCATTTCCCCGGCTTCATGCAGTCCAGGTAGCCGGCGGCCACCAGGTCGCGCGCGCGCTGCTGCAGCTCGCTGGCGCGCTGTTTCACGTAGGGCCCCGGATTGCCGGCGTTCCACTCGCGCGGGTTCGGCAGCACGGCGGCGAGCAGCGCCGCCTGGCGCTCGGTCATCTTCGCCGCCGGCACGCCGAAGAGGCTGCGCGATGCCGCCTCGACGCCGTAGATGCCGGGGCCCCACTCGACGATGTTGACGTAGACCTCGAGAATGCGGCGCTTCGACCAGAGCGCCTCGATCCAGTTGACATAGGTCAGCTCCAGCCCCTTGCGGATCACGTCCCGGCCGGGCCAGAGCAGCAGGTTCTTCGCCACCTGCATGGAGAGCGTGGAGGCGCCGCGCGCCTGGTCGCGCTTGCCGCGCTCCACCTCCTTCACCGCCTTGGCCAGCGCGGTCCAGTCGACGCCCTGGTGGAAGCAGTAGTTGTTGTCCTCGCCGGCGACGATGGCGGCGAAGAGGGTGAAGGGCACCTCGTCGATCGAGATCCACTCGTGCCGCCAGCCCTCACCCTCCACCGTGCGCTGCACCATCAGCAGCGTGCCGGGCACCGGCAGGACCCAGGCCCAGAGCACGACGGCAAGCGGCAGCGCGCCGAACAGGCCGAGGCCCGCGGCGCAGAGCCGGAAGAGCCAGCGGCCGTTCCGCCGGGCCATGGATCAGCCGCGCCGGAAGAACTGGGCCAGGCGTCGCGCGGCCTCGGCCATGTGGTCGTAGGGCCCGGCGAAGGAGATGCGCAGCGCGCGGCTGCCGCGATCGGGATCGAAGTCGGTGCCAGGGGCCAGCGCCACGCCGGTCTCCGCCAGCAGGCGCCGGCACAGCGCCTCGCTGTCGTTCGTCAGGTGGCCGACATCGGCGTAGAGATAGAAGGCACCGTCGGCCGGCGCCAGTCGATCGAGGCCGGCCTTCGGCAGTTCGGCCAGCAGCAGACCGCGCTTGGCAGCGTAGTCGGCGACATAGCCGTCGAGCACGTCACGACTGTCCAGCGCGCCCATGGCCGCTTCCTGCGACAGGGTCGGCACCGAGATCGCCAGGTTCTGCGCCAGGCACTCGACCGGCCGCACCAGGTCCTCGGGCAGCACCAGCCAGCCGATGCGCCAGCCGGTCATGGAGAAGTACTTGGAGAAGGAGTTGACGACGATGGCGCCGGGATCGAGATGCGCCAGCGTCGTGGCCGGGAAGCCGAAGGTGATGCCGTGGTAGATCTCGTCCGAGATCAGGCGGATGCCGCGCTCCCGGCAATAGCGCGACAGCGCCATGAGGTGCGCCTCGTCCAGCATGGTGCCGGTCGGGTTGGAGGGGCTGGCGACGATCAGCCCGTCGATGCGCCCCTCGACCCGGTCGAGCAGTGCCGGCGTCGGCTGGAAGCGGTCGGCCGCCTCGGCCGGCAGCAGCAGCGGCTCGCAGTCGAGTGCCTTGAGGATGTTCTTGTAGGCCGGATAGCCCGGCGCGGCGAGCGCCACGCGGTCGCCGGCCTCGAAGCTCGCCAGGAAGGCCAGCAGGAAGGCGCCGGACGAGCCGGTGGTGACGGCGATGCGCTCGGCCGCGACCTCGAGGCCATAGAAGTCCCGATAGTGCCGCGCCAGCGCCTGGCGCAGCGCCGGCAGGCCCAGCGCGTCGGTGTAGCCGAGGCGGCTCTTGTCCAGCGCGACGCGCGCCGCTTCCAGGGCCTTCGGCGGCGCCGGCGTGCCGGGCTGGCCGACCTCGAGGTGCAGCACGCTCTGTCCGGCAGCCTCCCGCTGGTTGGCCTCGCGCAGGACATCCATCACCTTGAAGGCCGGCACGCGGCCGCGGGCGGCAACCTTCAGCACCATGTCGCTTGCTCCCTGACTTTGACTCTACTGCGCGATCTCTACTGCGCGACCTGCGACAGGCCGAAGCCGCGCGGGTCCTGGCCGACCTGGCAGCCCGTCGGCTCGCGCAGGCTGCCGGGACAGAACAGCGCGTTGACCAGGCCCATGGCCTGGATCGGCTGGATCTGGTGCCCCTTGGCACGCAGCGCGTCGACCACCGCGGGCGGCACGAACTGCTCGACGAAGGCGGCGTCGGGCAGGCCGTTGTGGTGCACCCGCCCGATTGCCATGGCGTCGGGGATCGCGCGCTCGTTGCCCAGCACCTCGAGCATTACGCGCACCAGCGCCGTGGGCCCGGCCGCGCCGTCGCCCGCCGCGCCCGCGAAATAGAGGCGCCCGTTGCCGCGCGTGCCGACCACGACCGCGACGGGCGAGATCGAGAGCCCGCCCGCCGGCGGCGCCGCCATGACGATGCCGGTGCCCGGTGCGACCCGGCCGGCGCCGAACAGTCCGTTCATGGTGAGGCCGCAGGCCACCGCATTGCCGAAGCGGTCGCCGGCGACGAAGGAGGTGCCGCCGGCCGGCTCGACCACCGGCTGCGGCTGCGGACTGAGGGTGTTCACCGGCTGGTGGCGCGCGCCATCCAGCCGCGCGCTCTCCGCATTGGCGATCACCTGGTCCGGCGGCTGTGTGCTGGTGCCACCCGCCCCCATCCAGCCGGCACGGTCGGCGAAGGCCCGGGCAGAGGCTTCGAGGAAGAGATGATCGGCCTCGGCCTGGTCCTTGCCCGCGAAATCCACCGCCTCGGTCAGCAGGGTGTAGAGCTCGGCCGCGAGCAGACCATCGGCGGCGGGCGGTGGCGTGAACCATGCGAAGGCGCCATAGGCCTCGATCTCGACCGCCGGCGCATAGGCGGGCACCGCGCTCCGCAACGCCTCCGGCGCGACGGGCAGGCCGACGCTGGCTGAAGCCTCCGAGAAGCGTTGCACGAAAGCCCCGGCGTGCAGATAGCCGGCACCCTGCTGGCGGATACCGCTCAGTACCGCCGCCAGCTCGGGCTGAACGATGGACTGGCCGGCGGAAACCGTGCCGGCCGGTGCGAAGATGCGGCGCCCGTCTTCCGTCGCCAGCAGGCCCTGACCGCCGGCCGCGAAGTCCTGTGCCAGGGCACGGCTCAGGTCGAAGCCGTTGCGCGCCAGGGCCTCGGCCGGCGAAACCAGCGTCTCCCAGCGCAGCCCGCCGTAGCGCGCCTGCAGCGCCGCCATGGCGCGCGGCCCCACCGGCAGGACGCCGCCGCCACCCTGCGTCTGCGGCAGGAACAGCAGCGCCTCGGCCTCTGCCTTCTCGCGGTCGTAGATGACGCAGACGCCGCCACCATCCAGGCTGGCGCGCGAGGGATAGGTGACGGCGAGGGTGAAGTACATGGCGACCGCCGCGTCGGCCGCGGTGCCGCCATTGCCCAGCACCTCGCGTCCCACCACCGCGGCGTTCGGTTCGTCCGCCGAGACCAGGCCGGCGAAGCCCTCGACCGTGCCGAGCTGCACCTCGTCGCCGCCGCAGCCAGCAAGCGCGGCCAGCGAGAACACTGCGGCGACGAGGCCTTGGCGCCTCTGCCGGAAAAACGCCATCATCGCTTTGCATTGAAGGCTGGGGGCACGGCGACTAGCCTGAACCAAGGGCGCAAGGATGGATCGCGTGCTGGGCACTTTTGGACGTCTCCTGCTGTGGCTTGCCGCACTCTCGACGGCGCTGATCCAGCCGATGGCGCCCGCCCTGGCGCAGGGCCGCCTGCAGCTCATTCGTGACGCGGAGATCGAAAGTATCATCCGGGCCTATGCCACGCCACTGTGGCAAGTCGCCGGGCTCGACCCCTCGGCGATCACGGTCTATCTGGTCAACGACAAGTCGATCAATGCCTTCGTCGCCGGCGGCCAGAACCTGTTCGTCAATACCGGGTTGCTCATGGCGGCCGACGACCCGATGGAGGTGATCGGCGTCATCGCGCACGAGACCGGCCACATCACCGGCGGCCACATCTCGCAGCGCGGCGGCGCCATCGACGAGGCGCGCGGCCTGCTCATCGCCTCCTATATCCTCGGCATCCTCGGGGCCATCGCCTCTGGACGGGGCGAGGTGGCGCAGGCGGTCATCTCCGGCGGCTCGGACCTGGCGCTGAAGGGGCTGCTGTCCTTCACCCGCCAGCAGGAACAGTCGGCCGACCAGGCTGCCATCACCTTCCTCAACGGCGCGGGCCTTTCCCCGAAGGGCCTGCTGAACTTCATGGAGAAGCTGCGCGGGCAGGAGGTGCTGCTGGCGGCGAACCAGGACCCCTATCTCTCGACCCACCCGCTGACCAGCGACCGCATCGAGTTCCTGGAGCGCGAGACCGCGGCCTCGCCCAACGTCGATAAGCCGACCCCGGCGCAGTTCAAGGCGATGAACGACCGCATGCGGGCGAAGCTGATCGGCTTCCTGCAGTCGCGCAGCCAGGTCGACCGCGCCTATCCGCCCGAGGACCAGGGCCTGCCGGCGCGCTATGCCCACGCCATCCTGGAGTACCGCGAGGGCCAGATCGCAAAGGCGCTGGACCTCATCGATGCCCTGCTCAAGGACTATCCCTCCGACCCCTACTTCCTGGAGATGAAGGGCCAGATGCTCTTCGAATACGGTCGCATCGCCGAGGCGCTGCCGGTCTACCAGAAGGCGGTCGACGTGCTGCCGGGCGCCTCGCAGATCCGCATCATGCTGGCGCGTTCGCAGATCGAACTGAACAGCCGTGACCTGGACGGCCAGGCAATCAAGAACCTGGAACTCGTGCTGGTCGACGAGCCGCGCAACTCCTTCGCCTGGCGCCTCATCGCCACGGCCTACGGCCGCAGCGGCAAGGACGGCATGGCCGCCCTGGCGCTGGCCGAATCCTCGCTCTGGCGCGGCGAATACGAGGATGCGCTCAGTCACTCCAAGCGGGCGATGGACCTGCTGCCGCGCAACTCGCCAGC
Organism: Pseudomonadota bacterium; assembly: GCA_029781795.1. Taxonomy (GTDB): domain Bacteria; phylum Pseudomonadota; class Alphaproteobacteria; order Kiloniellales; family JACOMY01; genus JAKOWB01. The sequence continues at coordinate 65,991 of JAKOWB010000448.1, forward strand.
CTGGCTGCAGGCCGAGGATGTCTCGCGCGAGGCCGAGCGCCTGCAGCAGAAGAAGAAGAACCAGTAGGCCGGCCGACTGGCTGGCTGACGCGGGCGTGACTTGCCGCCGCCGCCCGCCAACCGATATGAAGGGACGGGGGTCAGTCCCGGCCCTATCCCGAGGAACCCGCCATGCGCCGCCTTGCCCTTGCTGCCTCGCTCGCCGCCGCCCTCGCCGCCCCGCCGGCCCTGGCGGACGAGAGCTTCACCCCGCAGCAGGAGGAAGCGATCGGCAAACTGGTCCGGCAGTACATCCTGGACCACCCGGAAATCATCCTGGAGGCCGTGCAGGCCCTGGAGCAGCGCAAGCAGGCCGAGGCCGACGTGCGCCGTGGCGACGCCATCAAGGCGAACTGGCAGGACCTGGCGCAGAACCCCGCCTCGCCGACGATCGGCAATGCCGATGGCGACGTGACGGTGGTGGAGTTCTTCGACTACAACTGCGGCTACTGCCGCAAGATGACCGAGGACATCTTCGACCTGGTGAGGGACGACGGGAAGATCCGCTACGTCCTGAAGGAACTGCCGATCTTCGGCGAGGGCTCGCGCTTCGCCGCCAAGGCCGCGCTCGCCGCCGATCGCCAAGGCAAGTACCGGGAATTCCACTACGCCCTGATGACCGCCGGCGTCACCATCGACGAGGCCTCGACCCGCGCCATCGCGCAGCAGGTCGGGCTCGACATGGCCAGGCTGGAGACCGACCTGCTGGACCCGGAACTGGATGCCGAGCTCGACAAGAACTACGAGTTGGCGCACCTGCTCGGTGTCGAGGGCACGCCGGCCCTGGTCATCGGCCAGGCCTTCGTGCCGGGCGCGCGGCCCTATGACGAACTGGCCCGCCTGGTCGCGGCGGCGCGGAAAACCAAGTCCTGACCGGAGCGGCAGCGCCCTAGCCGGCTGACGCAGCGGCGCAGGCGCCGGCCAGCGCGTCTCGCAGTCTTGCCTTGTTGTAGGGCTTGGCCAGGAACACCGCCCGCGGAAGCCCCTCTGCCTCGGCTCCGCCTCTGCCGCTGGCGAAGACCACGGCGAGACCTGGCTGCAGGGCAAGGGCCAACCTGGCAAGCTCGGTTCCCGGCATGCCGGGCAACTGTATGTCAGTCATCAGTGCCCGGACATCTGCCCCGCGCAGGAGATCGAGCGCCTCGCTCGCGCCGGGCGCCTCCAGCACGCCATAGCCCAGGTCCTTGAGCTGCATGGCCGTAACGGTGCGGATCAGCGGGTCGTCTTCGACCAGCAATACGGTGCCGAGCGCGGCCTCGGCCGACCCAGCGGAACGGGACTGCGGGTCCAGTGTCAGGGCCCTCCTGCCGATGCGTCACGCCGCCGCCGCCCCCCGGAGGCCTCGTGTCGACTATAGGCATGGCTGCGCGGCCGCGGCTACTGGCTGCGATACGGCCCGGATGCCCGGCCCGGCAGCTTGCCTTGCCCGCCTTCCGGGCCTTGTGTTAACGCTTCCGGCGGGAACGGCGCGGAGGAGTCCCAAAGCAGTGGCGGCAACGCCCAAGGTCCTGGTGCTCAACGGCCCGAACCTCAACATGCTGGGGTTGCGGGAGCCTGCCGTCTATGGCCGCACCACCCTGAAGGAGATCGAGGAGGCCTGCGTCGCCGACGGCAAGCGGCTGGGCCTCGCGGTCACCTGCCACCAGTCCAACCACGAGGGCGAGCTGGTCACCTGGATCCAGCAGGCCCGCGGCACGGCCGGCGGCATCGTCATCAATCCTGGCGCCTATACCCACACCTCGATCGCCATCCACGACGCGCTCGCCGCCGTGGAGCTGCCGACCATCGAGGTGCACCTGTCGAACATCCACAAGCGCGAATCCTTCCGGCACCTCAGCTACGTGTCGAAGGTCGCGACCGGCGTGATCGCTGGCCTCGGCGTGCAGGGCTACCTGCTTGCCCTGCTGGCCCTCGCCGAGCGGCTCAATCCAACCACCGAGGCGTGATGGCACCGAAGCCCGACATCGACGACAAGCTGCTGCGCAAGCTGGCCGAGATCCTGAACGACACGGGCCTCACCGAGATCGAGTACGACTCGGGCGACGTCCGCATCCGCGTCGCCAAGACCCCGGCCCCGGTCACCATGGCCGCCGGGCCGGCCTATGCCGCGCCGCCCGCCGCGCCCGCCGCCGCCGCCGCATCGGCCCCGGCGAAGGCCGGCGAATCGCCCGCCGGCACGGTCAAGTCACCGATGGTCGGCACGGTCTATACCGCCTCCGAGCCCGGCAAGCCGCCCTTCGTCAAGATCGGCGACCGGGTGAAGGAGGGCCAGACGCTGCTGATCATCGAGGCGATGAAGGTGATGAACGCCCTGCCCAGCCCGCGCGCCGGGACGGTGACGCAGATCCTGGTCAGCGACGGCCAGCCGGTCGAGTACGGCGAACCCCTGATGGTCATCGAGTAGGGGGCCGCCCTTGTTCGACAAGGTGCTCATCGCCAACCGCGGGGAAATTGCCCTCCGCATCCTGCGCGCCTGCCGCGAGATGGGCATCAAGACGGTCGCGGTGCACTCCACCGCCGACGAGCAGGCCATGCATGTCCGCCTGGCGGACGAGAGCGTCTGTATCGGCCCGCCGCCGTCGCGCGAGTCCTATCTCAACATCCCGGCCATCCTCTCGGCCGCCACCATAACCGGGGCGGACGCCATCCATCCTGGCGTCGGCTTCCTCAGCGAGAACGCGACCTTCGCCTCGATGGTGGAGGAGCATGGCCTCACCTTCATCGGGCCGAAGCCGGCGCACATCTCGCTGATGGGCGACAAGGTCACGGCGAAGGACGCGGCCAAGTCGCTGGGCATTCCCGTGGTGCCGGGCTCCGACGGCGCGGTCACCAGCGAGGCCGAGATCCTGACCACCGCCGGACGCATCGGCTATCCGGTGCTGGTCAAGGCCGCGGCCGGCGGCGGCGGGCGCGGCATGAAGGTCGCGCAGAGCCAGGACGAGGTGCTGCAGGCCGTCTCCATGGCCAAGAGCGAGGCCAAGGCCGCGTTCGGCAACGACGCGGTCTACATGGAGAAGTACCTGCAGAAGCCACGTCACATCGAGATCCAGATCCTGGCCGACGGCCACGGCAACGTGATCCACCTGGGCGAGCGCGACTGCTCGCTGCAGCGCCGGCACCAGAAGCTGCTGGAGGAGGCACCCTCCCCCGCGCTCAACGGCTCGGCCCGCGCCGAGATCGGCGAGATCGCCGCCAGCGCCATGCGCCAGCTCGGCTACCTCTCGGCCGGCACCATCGAGTTCCTCTACGAGGATGGGCGCTTCTACTTCATCGAGATGAACACCCGCCTGCAGGTGGAGCATCCCATCACCGAGGCGATCACCGGCATCGACATCGTGCGCGAGCAGATTCGCGTCGCCGCCGGCCTGCCGCTCTCGGTCACCCAGGCGGACGTTAAGTTCCAGGGCCACGCCATCGAGTGCCGCATCAATGCCGAGCACCCGAAGACCTTCGCCCCCTCGCCCGGCACCATCACCGGCTACCACGCGCCGGGCGGCCTGGGCGTCAGGGTCGACAGCGGCATCTACGGCGGCTACCGCGTG
>JAKOWB010000218.1 GCA_029781795.1 Pseudomonadota bacterium
AGAAGAGCACACCGTGCAGGTGCCGCTCGCGCACCCAGCTCGCGCCGATGGCGCTGGTGTAGAGGCCCATCACCACCACGCTGGCCACCAGCAGGCGCAGCAGGAAGCGCGCCCGCTGGTCGTCCAGTGCCCGGCGCCGCTCCGCCTTCGTCGTCCAGGCGAGGAACAGGGCGCCGGTGATGGCCAGGAAGGGCCCGCCGAAGGCCAGACAGGCCAGCAGATACTTGCCGAGCGCCAGGGCGCGACGAGCGAGGAAGGCACCGAGGTCGAAGGGCGCCCCCGCCACCGCGGCCTTGTGCTGGAAGGCCTCCAGCGCCCAGAGCGCCCAGGGCAGCACGATGGCGAGGCCGAGCAGAACGGCCAGCGGCAGGCGGCGGTCGCGCAGCACACGGTGCAGCGGCGGCGTCAGGCGCGCCGCGGCGACGATGGCCAGCAGGAAGACCAGGTCGCTGGGCTTGGTCAGCAGGCCGAGACCGATGAGCAGGCCGAGCGCCAGGTAGTGCCAGAGGCGCCGCTGCTCGCACATCACGACGAGCAGGTGCAGGCTCGCTGCCATCACCCACAGCAGCGTCACGGTGTGGGTATAGCCCAGGTGCAGCGCATAGCCGAAGTGGAAGAAGAGCAGCAGGCCCAGCGTCGCCGCGCCGGCCGTGGCCGGGCTGCGCAGCAGGTGCCGCCCGGCGGCGTAGTAGTGCCAGCCCGCCAGCGTCAGCAGCAGGTACTTCACCGCCAGCTCGGTCGCCAGCGTCAGGCCGAAAGCCTCACCGGCGAGTACGGCCATCCAGTTGAACAGCGGCGGCCGCTCGGGGTGGTAGCCGAGGCGCAGGCTGTCGCCCATCAGGATGATCTCGGCGTCGTCGACGCCGACCGAGCCCGAGAGCCAGAGCCGCAGCAGGTCGGAGCCCAGGGCCCAGAACAGGATCGCTAGCAGGACCCAGAGGTCGAAGCGCTGCCATTGCGGGCGCTGACCAAAGGAACCCTGCTCCACGCCGTCTCGTGACAGGGAGAGCGCCGATGTGTCGACCAAGCGTAGCTGCCCCTTAGCCCGAGACGCCGCTCGTCTGCGGCAGGGAGGTGATTGGACCCAGCACCCCGCCGCTGAGCTTTGGCAAGGTTACCCGGACTCGCAACCCCGGCAAGGGTTGCCGGTCCAGCAGGGCGATGCTGCCCCCCAGCCGTCGGGCGATGCTGAGGGCGATCGGCAGGCCAAGGCCGCTACCCGCGCCCTCGCTGCGCGCGCCGCGATAGAAGCGATTGAACACCTGCTTGCGCTCCTCGGCTGGAATCCCCGGCCCTTGATCGGAAATCTCGAGCAGAACCTGCTCCGGCAGGCGCACCAGGCTCGCACAGACGGTTCCTGCCGACGGACAGTAGTTGACGGCGTTCGATAGCAGATTTGCGACAAGTACCCGCAGGCTTGGCTCATCGCCGCGCACCGTCGCCGGATCATTGCGTTTCACTCGCAGCACAACGCCCTTGGCCTCGGCCAAGGGCTCATGGTGAGTGCACTCCTGCTCGAGCAAGGCTGCGAGATCCACCGCTTCCAGCGTGAAGCCCTCTTCGCCGTGCTCCTGCCGGGCAAGGTCGAGGAGCTGTCCCACCAACAGGCTGATCCGCTGTATGCCGGCCCGCAGGGCGGCGAGCGACCGGTCGCGCGTGGCGCTGTCCCGGCAACGCTCGGCAAGCTGGATCTGCAGTTGCAGCGCGGTCATGGGCGTCCGGAGGGCGTGGGCCGCGTCGGCGATGAACTCGCGTTGCGCACGCATGGCTTCACCGAGGCGATCCAGCAGCTGGTTGAGCGCCAGAACCAGCGGGGCGACCTCGACCGGCAGCGTGTCGGTGGGGAGCGGGGCAAGCGAGCGCGGACTCTGCTCGGCGACGGCGTCGGCCACGCGCGCGAGCGGCCGAAGGCCGCGGCCGACGATTGCCCAGCAGAGCAGGGCCAGCAGCGGGAGCAGCAGCAGTTGGGGAATGACGGCGTTGAAGGCCATGCCGGCCGCCAGTCCCTGGCGCACGTCGAGCGGCTGGGTCACCTGGACAAAGCTTGTCGGCGCGCGCCGGGTATAGACCCGGTACCAGCGGCCGCGATGTTCTACGTCGCGTAGCCCCGGCTCCGCCTGCAGGCCGAGATCCGGCGCCGCCAGCGAGCGGTAGCCCGGACCGCCCTGCAGGTCGAAGAGCGCGACGCCCAGTTCGGCTTCGATGTCGCCTTCCTCCGATGGCGACTGCATCGACTGCAGCAGCGCTTCGTCGGGCAGGGCTAGGGCGATGTGCTTGAGCTGTCCGTCGAACAGTTCGCTGGCCTCGTCGGCGACGCTGATGTAGCTGGCGGCGGCGGACAGGCAGATGCCGGCCAGCAGGCCGACGCTGAGCCAGACCAGCAGGCGGCGGCGAATGGAGGTCATGGCTGCTCGCCCAGACCGTAGCCGATGCCACGGATCGTGCGCACGGCCGCTGGGCCCAGCTTGCGGCGCAGTCCGTGGATGTGAACCTCGATGGCGTTGCTGTCCACCTCGGTGTCCCAGCCGTAGAGGCTTTCTTCCAACTGGCTGCGCGAGAAGATGCTCCTGGGGCGCTGCATCAGGGTCAGCAGCAAGGCGTACTCGCGGCGGGTCAAGGCGATGGCCCTGCCCCTGTGTTCGACGCGGCGGCTGGAGGGATCGAGCGTCAGGGGTCCCCAGCGCAGGACGGGAGAGGCTCGGTGCCCGGGTCGCCGCAGCAGCGCCCTGACACGGGCCAGCAGCTCGTCCAGGTCGAAGGGCTTGACCAGGTAGTCGTCGGCACCGGCATCCAGCCCTTGCACCCGGTCGGGCAGGTCGTCCCGGGCGGTGACGATCAGCACCGGCAGTGCCCTGTCGGAGGCCCGCAACTTGCGCAGGATCTCGAGGCCGCTGCGTCTTGGCAGGCCCAGATCGAGCAGCATCAGATCATAGGTGCCGACCGCCAGCGCCTCCACGGCCGTGATGCCGTCGCTGGCGCAGTCCACCGCAAAGCCTTCCTGCGCCAGCCCATCGCGCAGCGCGGCGACGATCATCGCATCGTCTTCTGCGACCAGGATGCGTACCACTGCGGCCTTTCCTCCCAGGCAAGCTATCACGGCGGTGCGCCCGGCAGCACGCGGCGTGACGCGCCTTGTCCAATGGCGCCGCTTGGCGGAGCCCCAAGGGGCCCCGCCTGCGCCTGCGGTTCAGTCCTCGGCCTCGCCGTCCTCGCTGTCTTCATCGTGGTCGGCCTGGTCGGCGTGAACCGCCAGGATGCTGCCGTCGGCGGCGCTGACCTTGAGGTCCGAGACCTCCTGGCCGGCGACGACCTCGATGTCGAAATAGGCACCCGAGGCCGCGCTCTTCAGCACGGCATGAGAGACCTTGCCGTCGACGCGCGCCTGCGCGGCCTCGATGGCCTGTATGATGGAGATCTTGGCCTCGGCGAGGGTGACAACGGCGTCGTTGCTCGCGTCCTTGGCCTGGGCCGTCAGCGACAGGCCGAGGATGGCGCCGCAGGTCACGATCAGCGCGGCCGGGCGCATGGCACGGTTCTTCATGGGGTTCACTCCTTCCGATGCGGCGCCTGAGGGGGCGCCTGATGGAGTGAAGCTGGGGGCCTTTCCTTAACCCATCCTTACGCGGCCATTCACCGGCTGCGGTCGGAGTGTCGCAGGCCCCGCCTATCTTTTCGTGTGCGCGGCCAGCAGCGCGGCGAAGCGCTCGAAGAGGTAGTGGCTGTCCTGCGGCCCAGGCGAGGCCTCCGGGTGGTGCTGCACGGAGAAGACGGGCTTGTCCTTCACGCGCAAGCCTTCATTCGTGCCATCGAACAGCGACAGATGCGTGACGACCACATTGTCGGGCAGCGACTCCGGCACCACGACGAAGCCGTGGTTCTGGCTGGTGATCTCCACCTTGCCGGTCTCCAGGTCCTTGACCGGATGGTTGGCGCCGCGGTGGCCGAGGTGCAGCTTCTTCGTCTGCCCGCCCAGCGCCAGGGCGAGCATCTGGTGGCCCAGGCAGATGCCGAAGATCGGCAGGCCCTTGTCGACCAGCGCCCTGATTGCCGGCACGGCATAGACGCCGGTGGCCGCCGGATCGCCCGGGCCGTTCGACAGGAAGACGCCGTCGGGCTTGTGGCTCAGGATCTCCTCCGCCGTGGCGGTCGCCGGCACCACGGTGACCCGCGCGCCGATCGCCGCCAGCGAGCGCAGGATGTTGCGCTTGGCGCCATAGTCCACGGCGACGACGTGGTAGCGCGGCTCGGTAAGCTTGCCGTAGCCGGCGGGCCAGGCCCAGCGCGTCTCGTCCCAGGCATAGGTCTGGCGGCAGGAGACCTCCTTCGCCAGGTCCATGCCCTCGAGGCCCGGCCAGGCGGCGGCTTCGGCCGTCAGGGCGGCCAGGTCGAACCGGCCGTCCGGCGCATGGCAGATCACGCCGTTCGGGGCACCGAGGTCGCGGATGCGGCGGGCGAGCTGGCGCGTGTCGATGCCTGACAGGCCGGCGAGGTCGTGGCTCTTCAGCCAGGCGTCCAGGTGCTGCGTCGCCCGCCAGTTCGAAGGGTCGGTCACCTCGGCGCGGACGATCAGGCCGCGCGCCGCCGGGGTGATGGTCTCGATGTCCTCGGGGTTGGTGCCGACGCTGCCGACGTGCGGGAAGGTGAAGGTGATGATCTGCCCGGCGTAGGAGGGATCGGTCAGGATCTCCTGGTAGCCGGTCATCGAGGTGTTGAAGCAGACCTCGCCTACCGCCTTGGTGGCGGCGCCGAGGCCGCGGCCCCAGAAAACCGTCCCGTCGGCCAGCACCAGGCAGGCCGTGGCGCCTTCCGGCCGCGCGACGATGCGCGGCCCAACGGTGGCCTCCGGCTGGGTGCCGGGGGCGGGCTTGGTGACGACGCTCATGGTTTGGTCTTCCCGGGCGGGTGCGGGTTGGCGCAGGGTTCTAGGCCATGCGGCCCGGCGGGTCAAGGATTCGCTTATGGGCAAAAACAAGCAATTTCAATAAGTTGGAAAGAGGTGCGAGGTTTTGCCACCGACCGAGCTTTGGGCTAGTGTCCGGCGCCAAGACGCCCCGCTCCCGCGGAAGAAGAGGTTCCGATGCTCCGTGCCAAGCTCAACGACGCGCTGAAAGCCGCCGCCAAGGAAGGCGACAAGCGCGCGCTCTCCACCGTCCGCCTGATCCTCGCGGCGTTGAAGGACCGCGACATCGCCGCGCGGCCCAAGGGCAAGCCGGACGGCATATCCGATGATGAGATCCTCGAGCTGCTGCAGAAGATGGTGAAGCAGCGCCAGGAGTCGATCGAGCTCTACCGCAAGGGCCAGCGCGCCGACCTGGTGCAGCAGGAGGAGGAAGAGATCGCCGTCATCAACCGCTTCCTGCCGCAGGCGATGGACGAGGATGCGACCAAGGCCACGGTCGCCGAGCTGATGGACGAGCTGGGCGCCGCCTCGATCAAGGACATGGGCCGCGTCATGGCGGCGCTGAAGGAACGCTTCGCCGGCCGCATGGACTTCGCCAAGGCCAGCGCCATCGTGAAGAGCCGCCTGGCCTGAGGCCGGGCGCGCCGCCGCGGGCGCCGCAGTCTGTCGCAGGCTGGTTTCCTTGCCTCCCGCCGCCCTGCGTGCAAGGGTTTTTGAACAGGCGGGTACTCGACCGTCGTTCTGACCGAACAGCGCGAGGAGGCGACCTTGGCCCAGTGGAAGATCGAAGGGCAGTACATGGAGACCTGCAACTGCAGCTTCATCTGCCCCTGCATCACATCGAACCTGACCGCCAGGCCGACGGAGGGCGACTGCAAGGCCGCCATCGCGATGCGGATCGACCGCGGCCAGAAGGACGGCGTCGACCTTGGCGGCGTGCGCTTCGTCGTGATGCTGCATTCGCCGGGACCCATGGCCGAGGGCAACATCACCGCGGGTCTCGTCATTGACGAGAGCGCGAGCGCGGCCCAGGTCGAGGCGGTCACCGCCATCGCCAGCGGCGGCGCCGGCGGGCCGATGGGGGCGCTGGCCCCGCTGGTCGGCGCCTTCGCCGGTGTCGAGCGCGCAGCGGTCCGCTTCGAGCAGACGGGGCTTTCCGTCAGCAGCGGCGCGGGCGACCTGCTGGACCAGGCGATCGAGGGCGTGCCCAGCGTGGTGCGCGAGGGCGAGGCGATCTGCCTGGACAACGTGGCGCACCCGATCGGGCCCAAGCTGGCGCTGGCCCATGCGCGGCGCAGCCGCATGAACGTCTTCGGCATCGCGTGGGACGATTCCAGCGGCACGCGCAACGGTCACTTCGCGCCCTTTGCCTGGGCCGGCTGAGAGCGCGTCGACCAGGGAACTGGCGCGCAGGGAGCGCTGGTCGCTCGGCCTCAGCCTGCTCGCCCTGGCGCTGCTGGCCTGGGCCTACCTCTGGTACGACGCCGACGGAATGATGGGTGGACTGCAGGGCTCGCCCAGCGGGCGCCTGATGATCCTGTCGCTGCGCGACCCCTGGGACCCCGAGGCCCTGGCGCTCGGCTTCCTCATGTGGGGCGTGATGATGGTCGGCATGATGCTGCCGGGCGCGCTGCCGACCATCCTCTTCTTCGCCGTGCTCTGGCGGCGCAACCGGGCGGCCGGCAAGGCCTTCCCCTCGGCCTGGCTCTTCACCGCCGGCTACCTGCTGGTCTGGCTGCTGTTCAGCCTCGCCGCCGTCGCACTGCAGGCGGCGCTGCAGTCCGTCGCGCTGCTGGATCCCATGCTGCGGTCGAGCCATCGCGGGCTGACCGCCGGGCTGCTGGCCGCCGCCGGGCTCTACCAAGTGCTGCCGGCCAAGTCGGCCTGCCTGCGGCACTGCCAGGCGCCGCTGCAGTTCTTCATGACGCACTGGCATGCCGGCCGGCTGGGCGCCCTGCGCATGGGCGTGACCCACGGCCTGTTCTGCCTCGGCTGCTGCTGGGCGATCATGCTGCTGCTCTTCGCCACCGGGGTCATGAACCTCGCCTGGGTGGCGATCCTGGGCGGCTTCGTGCTGCTGGAAAAGCTGGCGCCGCCGGCTTGGCGGGTGGGGCGCATCGCGGGCGCTCTGCTGCTGGCGGCGGCGGTGGCCCTGCTGGCCGGCTGGTAGGGATCGGTCCACAGCCTTGTCCACAGGCGGCGGCGGGCTTACCCACAACCCGCCCACAGGACTTCCACAGCGCTGGCCGGCGCACCACCTGCTAGGGTCCCTGATCCCTGTCAGCCGTTGTCGCCGAGTCGCCCCCGCGCCGATGTCCCTGCCGCCCGACTTCCTCGACCAGCTCAGAAGCCGCGTCAGCCTGGCGGGGGTGATCGGCCGGCGCGTGAAGCTGACGCGCAAGGGCAAGGAGCACATGGGGCTCTGCCCCTTCCACAACGAGAAGTCGCCCTCCTTCTCGGTGGTCGAGGACAAGGGCTTCTATCACTGCTTCGGCTGCGGCGCGCACGGCGACGTCATCTCCTTCGTCATGCAGAGCGAGGGCCTGACCTTCCCCGAGGCGGTGGAGAAGCTGGCGGGCGAGGCCGGCATGGAGGTGCCGAAGCCGAGCCCCCGCGCCCGGGCCGAGGAGGAGCAGCGCAAGGGCCTGACCGACGCGGTGGAGCTGGCCTGCCGCTTCTTCCAGGGCGAGCTGGCGGCGCCCGGTGGCGCGGCCGGCCGGCGCTACCTCGAGGGGCGCGGCCTGAAGCCCGAAACCATCGCCGCCTTCCGCCTGGGCTACGCGCCCGGCCGGCGCGGCGCGCTGGCGACGGCGCTGAAGGGCGAGGGCATCGACGAGCGCCTGCTGGTCGAGGCCGGCCTCGCCAAGCGGGGCGAGGGGGAGGGCGAGGAGGCGCGCCGCCTGCGCGAGTACTTCTTCGACCGCGTGATCTTCCCGATCAAGGACCGGCGCGGGCGCGTCGTCGCCTTCGGCGGGCGGACCCTGGGCGACGGCCAGCCGAAGTACCTGAACTCCCCGGACTCGACGCTCTTCCACAAGGGGCGGCTGCTCTACAACCTGCCGCGCGCCCGCCAGGCGGTGCGCGACGGCCAGCCGCTGCTGGTGGTCGAGGGCTACATGGACGTCATCGCCCTGGCCGAGGCCGGGGTCGGCGGCGCCGTCGCGCCGCTCGGCACCGCGGTGACCGAGGACCAGATCGCCGAGCTCTGGCGCCTCAGCGACGCGCCGGTCCTCTGCCTCGACGGCGACAACGCCGGGCGCCGCGCCGCGCTGCGTGCCGCCGACCGCGCCCTGCCGCTGCTGCAGCCCGGCAAGACGCTGCGCTTCGCCTTCCTGCCGGCGGGCGAGGACCCCGACAGCCTGGTGCGCCAGGCCGGGCGCGCCGCCTTCGACCGGGTGATCGGCGCCGCCCGCCCGCTGGCCGAGATCGTCTGGCAGAAGGAACTGGACGAGGCGCCGCCCGACGGGCCGGAGGCCTGGGCCGCGCTCAAGCTCCGCCTGCTGGGCGCCGCCGGCCGCATCGCCGACGCCGAGGTGCAGCGGCTCTATCGCGACGAGCTGCTGGACCGCTTCTATGGCGCGCGCCGTGCCGCCCGCGGCCTGCCGGGCCAGGGGCAGAAGGGCGGCCGCTTCGGGCCGGCCCGGACGCCGGCGCCTGAGCGCATGAGCAAGCCGCGGCCCGAGGCGCTGCTGCGGCGGCGCGACACGCTGCTCTTGGCGCTGGCCATCAACCACCCCACCTTGCTGGCGGAGTGGCTGGAGGAGCTGGCGGCCCTGCCGCTGGCGCTGGCCGAGCATCAGCGCCTGCGCGAGGCGCTGATCGACAGCCTGGCCGAGGCGCCCGACCTTGACAGCGGGCGGCTGGCGCGCCACTTGTCATCGCTAGGCTTGGGCGATGCGCTCGCCAGGGTCCTCTCTCCGGCCGTCTACGCGCTCTGCGCTGCGGCCCGCCCCGAGGCATCCTTGGACCTGGCACGACAGACGCTCGAGGGTCTCCTGGCCGACGTCGCCGCGGGCGAGGCGGCCCGCGCGGTTGAAGAGGCCGAGCGGCTGCTTGCCGCCGATCCGAGCGAGGAGAACCTGGCCCGCGTGGCGGCCGCGGTGCGGCTGAGGCGCGAGGCCGAGGCACGGCGTGGCGGCGCGGACAGCGCCTGATCGAAACAGGACGGGTGGCGCAGGTGGCGGGATCGCCGGCGTCGCGCGACATTGGGGCACGAAGGACAAGGACATGGCCGCCAAGGCGGAACAGCAGCAGGCGCAGCAGGCGACGAGCGACGAGGCGGTCGACGGCGCCCTCATGGATGTCACCGCCGCGGCGGTGAAGAAGATGATCGCCAAGGCGAAGGAGCGTGGCTACGTCTCCTACGACGAGATCAACCAGGTCCTGCCGCCCGACCAGGTCTCCTCCGAGCAGATCGAGGACACGCTGTCGATGCTCTCCGAGATGGGCATCACGGTGGTCGAGAACGAGGAGCAGGAGGAGGAGGAGAAGGCCGAGCGCGGCGGCGGCGACGACGACGACGAACGCCCGGCCGGCAACATCTCCGACGAGGACGTCGGCCGCACCGACGATCCGGTGCGCATGTACCTGCGCGAGATGGGCTCGGTCGAGCTGCTCTCGCGCGAGGGCGAGATCGCCATCGCCAAGCGCATCGAGGCCGGCCGCGAGAAGATGATCGGCGGCCTCTGCGAGAGCCCGCTGACCATTCACGCGCTGCTGCACTGGCGCCAGGCGCTGATCAACGGCGAGATCCTGCTGCGCGACATCATCGACCTCGACGCGACCTATGGCGCCGGCCCCGACGCCGAGGACATCGCCGAGGAGGAATCCGGCGAGGCCGACAAGAAGGCCGCCGCCGAGGCCGCCGCCGCCAAGGCCGAGGCCAAGGCGGGCAAGGGCGGCCAGCCGGCCGGCGGCAAGCCGCAGCCGGGCGGCCGGCCGCTGCAGGCCGGCAAGCCGGCGCAGCGCAGCGAGGCGCCGCAGCAGGGCCAGGTCAACGGCGAGGCGACCGAGGCCCAGCCCGCGGGCGAGGAGAGCGAGGACGACGACGACGAGAACGCGATGTCGCTCTCGGCGATGGAGCAGGCCCTGCTGCCGCAGGTGCTGCTGAACCTCGACGCCATCTCCGAGACCTACAAGCGCCTGATGAAGGTGCAGGAGCAGCGCCTCGAGGCCATGACCAAGGGCGTGAAGCTGACGCCGCAGACCGAGAAGAAGTACGAGAAGCTGCAGGAAGAGCTGATCGGCCAGATGAAGTCGATCCGCTTCAACAATTCCCGTATCGAGGCGCTGCTCGACCAGCTCTACGGCTACTCCAAGGGCCTGATGGGCGCCGAGGGCAAGCTGCTGCGCCTGGCCGAGCGCTGCGGCATCCCGCGCGACCAGTTCCTCAGCCAGTACCAGGGCAAGGAGCTGGACCCCCGCTGGCTGTCGCGCGTCAAGCGCCTGACCGGCAAGGGCTGGCAGCGCCTGGGCGACAAGCACGACGCCGACGTGCGCATCATCCGCGAGGAGATCCAGGCGGTCTCGGAGCAGGTCGGCCTGCCGATCGCCGAGTTCCGCCGCGTGGTCAACACGGTGAAAACCGGCGAGCGCGAGGCGAGCCGCGCCAAGACCGAGATGGTCGAGGCGAACCTGCGCCTGGTGATCTCGATCGCCAAGAAGTACACCAACCGCGGCCTGCAGTTCCTCGACCTGATCCAGGAAGGCAACATCGGCCTGATGAAGGCGGTGGACAAGTTCGAGTACCGCCGCGGCTACAAGTTCTCGACCTACGCCACCTGGTGGATCCGGCAGGCGATCACGCGCTCGATCGCCGACCAGGCGCGCACCATCCGCATCCCGGTGCACATGATCGAGACGATCAACAAGCTGGTGCGCACCAGCCGCCAGATGCTGCACGAGATCGGCCGCGAGCCGGCGCCCGAGGAACTGGCCGAGCGCCTCGGCATGCCGCTGGAGAAGGTGCGCAAGGTCCTGAAGATCGCCAAGGAGCCGATCTCCCTCGAGACGCCGATCGGCGACGAGGAGGACAGCCACCTCGGCGACTTCATCGAGGACAAGAACGCGGTGCTGCCGCTGGACGCGGCGATCCAGGCCAACCTGCGCGAGACCACCACGCGGGTGCTGGCGACCCTGACCCCGCGCGAGGAACGCGTGCTGCGCATGCGCTTCGGCATCGGCATGAACACCGACCACACGCTGGAAGAGGTCGGCCAGCAGTTCAACGTCACGCGCGAGCGCATCCGCCAGATCGAGGCCAAGGCGCTGCGCAAGCTGAAGCACCCCAGCCGCAGCCGGAAGCTGCGCAGCTTCCTCGACAACTAGTCCTGTTCGAACAGGCGGCCGGCGCGCTCCAGGGCGCGCCGGTTGTGCGTGGTGACGGCGCCCTCCGCCAGCGCGCCGGCGATGGCGCGCGCCGTCTCCGGCGTCAGGATCCAGCCGAGCGGCGCCTGGCGCACCAGCGGCTGGCTCTCGCCGTCTGCCGCCAGGTTCAGCTCCACCATCATGGTCGTGGCGAAGGGCGAACCCGGCAGCCGCGCCGTCTGCGTCACCGTCTCGTAGAGGCGATAGGCCGCCTCGTAGCCGTGCGCGGTGCGTGCCGCGTAGACCGCGAAGGCGGGGCCCAGCAGGTCGGCGAAGGCGGCCGGCGGGCTGGCCAGCGGGATGCGCGAGGCAGAACTCAGGATCTCGCCCGCGTCCGGGTCGCTGGTGATCAGCACGACCAGCAGCTTGAGGCGCCGCGGCTCCTTGGCCAGGGCGCGCGGCAGCGCGTCGATGAGCTGCAGCAGCAGGCTGCGCGCCGTGTCGGCGCCGAAATTCTCGAAGTAGCCGCCGTCGACGATGCGGTCGGTCAGGCCCGCGTCCTCGCAGCGCGCATGCAGCGTCAGCAGGCCGGCAGGCTCGACCAGCGGGAAGCGCGCGGCGTTGTTCGCCGCCGTGCTGACCGGCAGGTCGGCGCAGACGGCGTCGAGCAGGTCGAAGGGGTCGAGGCCGCGGGCCAGCCCGACTGGCTCCGGCAGGTCGATCGCGCTGGTCACCAGGCGCTGGCCGCTGCCCATCGAGGTGCCGTTCAGCAGCAGCGCCGGCAACCAGTGGCCGCTGGCGCGGGCATCGGCGTAGAGCCTGCGGAAGGGGCCGGCGAAGAGGCCGGCGGCGCGCACGCAGGGTGCGCCGGTGAGCGCCGACCAGGCGTCGCTCCAGGCGCCTTCCCAGGCCTGCTCCAGCGCCGCGGCGCGGTCCGGCACGTCGAAGGGCGTCACCTGGTTCAGCAGTTCGGAGAAGAAGAGGCGATAGACCGGGGGCGAGAGGAAGTCGGCCTCGCCGATCCCAGCCAGCAGCAGCCCGCGCCGTTCGGCTAGGCCGCGGGCCGAGGGCTGCTGCTCCAGGCAGGCCGTCGCCGTGGGATTGAGGGCGGTGACGTAGAAGCTGGCCCCCAGGGCGCCGCCGGAGACGCCGCTGATGGCGAAGAGCGCCTCGTCGAAAGCGGGGATACGGCGCGAGAGGGCGCTGAGCGCGGTGGTCGTCCACTGCGCGGCGCGGATGCCGCCGCCGGCGGTTGCCACCAGCACCAGGGTCGGGTCGCGGTCGGCGGGCTGTCTCGCCAGCCAGCGCTCGGCCGCGGCCTGCAGCGTCTCGCGCGGCGGCGGCTGTCCTTCGACGCGCCGGACGGCGTAGCTGTCGAAGGCGGTCGAAGCAAAGAGATTGGCCAGCAGCAGGCCGACCAGCAGCAGGCGGACCAGCGGCAGGCCGAGGGCGCTGGCGACGAAGCCCAGCCAGAAGCCGGCGGCGAGGGCCAGGATGCTGCCGGCCAGCAGCAGCAGGAAGGGACCGAGGAACTGCCCGATGGCGACCGGCCAGAAAATCGCTCCCAGCATCGCCAGCGGCCAGAGCAGTCCCAGCGAGGCGAGGCCGAGTTGCACCCCGCGCGCCACCTTGGCCAGGTCGTCCGGCCGCGCCGCCGGGTCCCGCGCCATGCGCTCGCTGGCGCCGGCCAGCAGGAAGCGCGCGAAGGCGGTGCTGAGCACCGCGTTCACCAGGGCGCTGCGCCGGATCATCAGCAGCGTCATGGCCGCGCCGAGCGCCAGGGCGACGCCCGCCGCGCCCAGTGGCGGCAGGCCGCTGCTCTCCTCGGCGGAGATCGCCGGGAGAGTTGCCAGGCTGGCCGCGACCGCGACGGCCGGCAGCAGGGTGACCAGGCGCGGTGCCCAGAGGCGCAGCCAGGCCGGCAGCGATGCGACGGCGGCGGCGGCGACGTAGCGCTCGTTGGCGCGGGCGAAGTAGCCGGAGAAAAAGCACCAGGCGGCCAGCAGCAGCGCCGCCAGTAGATGGTGCCAGAATGCATAGCTGAGGAAGAGGCGCAGGCCGTCCTGCCCCTGGCCGGTGGCCATGACCGCCCAACCCAGGGCGGCGACGAAGAGTGGCCAGCCGACGATCCGGAGGGCGCCGCTGCCGGCGCGCAGGCAGCGCAGCGGCCAGGAGGCGCGCAACCAGGCAAGGAGGCGGGTCCAGACGTCGTCGCTGCGGGGCATGACGAGTCCCAGGGGCAAGACCGAGGCGCCCGCCGGCGCCGCAGCGCGCAATCTAGCCGAGCAGGGACCGCTCCGTCACCCGCCGCCTCAGAACCGCCGCGGCAGGTAGCGCGCCAGGAACGAGAGCCCCAGCATGCCGATGGAGGTGGCGATGAACACGCTGGCCAGCGGGAACCAGGTCAGCAGCAGGCCGAAGAGGCCGGGCGCGGCGAGCTGCGAGCCGTCGCGGTAGGTCATGAAGACGGCGGTCATCTCGGCCTTCTGCAGCGGGCGCACGGCGCGCAGGAAGGGCACGTTGCCGGCGCCGTCGATCAGGCTGGTCAGGACCGAGGCCAGGATCAGCAGCCCGGCGGCCAGCCAGGCCGGGTGGCCGACGATGGCGAGCGGCAGGGTGGAGATGGCCGAGAGCGTGTAGCCGGCGATCAGCAGGCGGCGGAAGGTGATGCGCCGGCCGATCCAGCCCCAGAGCGGCACCAGCAGCGTGATGCCCATGACGGCCGAGGCGATGGCACCCGCCGTCTCGCGCGTGTAGCCCAGCTGGTCGACCAGGAAGATCGGCCCGTAGACGAAGAACATCACCCACCAGCAGGAGCGGCCGAAGGCGAGGAACCAGGCGAGGCGCAGGCGCGGCTGGCGCCAGTAGCGGCCGACGGCGACCAGGGGGCTCGCCATGCTGGCCTGGCGCACCGCCTGGGGCTTCAGCGCCAGGAAGGCGACGACCAGCAGCAGCGCCCCGCCGGCGGCGGCCAGGAAGGGCGCGCCGTGCCCCAGGTGCTCCTGCATCCAGACGCCGAGGAAGGGGCCGGCGATCCACGAGGCGGCCGACATGAAGAGCCGCAGGGACTCGAAGTTGGAGAGCCGCCGGCGCGGCACGCGGTCGAGCACGAAGAGGTTCAGCGTGATCTCGATGATGGCGACCGAGGCCATCTGCGCCGCGAGACCGAAGAGCAGCCCCGGCACCGAGCCGATGGCCGCCAGCAGCGGTCCCACGATCGCCAGCAGGCCGCCCAGCAGGAAGACGCGCGGCCGCGGCAGGCGCGCCAGCAGCAGCGGCAGGGTCAGGCTGGTGCAGAGGCTGGCGATGGAGCCGGCGAAGTAGATGGCGCTGACCAGGGCGGGGTCGCCCACCACATGCAGCGCCTGCAGCGGCATGGCGGTCAGCAGCAGGGCGCGGCCGGCGATGGCGAGGGCGAAGAGCCCGGCGATCGGCAGGTGCGAGAGACTGGCGCCTTTCGGCGTGGCCAGGGGGGAATTGAGGGCGCGCACCATACGGGGAAGGGTGTCGTTGTCGCTAGGCGGCGGCCAGGGTCACGCGGGCGAAGCCCTGGCCGTCGGTCAGGGGCGCACCCTGTGCGATAGGGATTTCGCCCGCCAGCATCGGTCCAGCGGTGACGAAGGAGTGGAACTCGCCGTTCTCGCCGCAGGGGTCGGCGCCCGGCGGCAGGTCGGCCAGCAGCGCGCGGTCGAAGCGCCGGCCGGCGAGCGCCGCCGGCACCTGGCGTGTGTCGACGCAGGTCAGCACGGCGCTGAGCCCGCCGTCGATCATGGCCTCGGCCAGGGCGCCGGTCGGCTCGCCCCAGAGCGGGAAGCGCGGGCTGAGGCCGCTGCCGGCGAGCTGGCGCTCGCGATAGTCGCGGATGTCGGCCAGGAAGAGGTCGCCGAAAGCCACCTCGCTTGCGCCCATTGCCTTGATGCGCTCCACGGCTTCGCCCATGCGCTGCTCGTAGCTCTCGTTCGGACAGGGCCAGGGTACGAAGCACTCCACCACCGGCAGACCGGTCGCCGCCGCCTGGCGCCGTGCCAGGGCGCGCGGCACGCCGTGCATGGTGACGGCGTCGTCGCGCTCGCTGAAGGTGGTCAGCAGGGCCACGACCTCCAGCGCGGGGTCCTGGCGCAGGCGGTGCAGAGTCCAGGCGCTGTCCTTGCCGCTGGACCAGGCAACCACAACCTTCGACCGCGCCATCAAGCGCCTCGCCACCTGCCGGGGAAGCGTCCACCCTAGGCGCCGCCCGGGCGCGCTGGCAATCGGGCAGGCTTTGCGGCAGCGACAAGCGGGGTTTCATGATACGCAGGGGCCGCGGGGCCTGGCTGGCGGCGGGGGTGGCGGCGCTGCTGCTCTGCCTGCCGCTGCTGGCGCTGATCGCCTTCGCGCTGCCGCAGGCCGACGACTTCTGCCTCGCCGCGCTCTGGCGCGCCCGGGGCTTCTGGGACGGCTACTGGGCCTTCTGGCGGGACTGGACCGCGCGCCTGCCGCTGGTGCCGGCGATGATGGCGCCGGCCGCGCTGGCCGACGGCCTGGGGCTGCCGCTGGTCGCCGCCTATCGGCTGGTGCTGGCGGCCCTGGCACTGATCCTCGTCCTCGCGCTGCGCTGGAGCGCCGGGCTGCTGTTGCCCCAGGTCACGGGCTGGCGGCGCTGGGTCGTGGCGGCCGTCCTGCTGGCGGCCCTGTTGGCCGGCGCGCGCTCGCCGCGCGATCTGCTGCTTTGGCTGGGGGCCAGCAGCTACTACCTGCCGGCCGGCCTGGCGCTGGGGCTCTGTTTTCTGTTGCTGCTGCGCCCGCGCGGCGGCTGGGCAGCGCCGCCCCTGGCGCTGCTGGCCGGGCTGGCGGTGGAGTTCGGTGGACCGGCAACGGCGCTCATCGCCCTGGCGGCGCGACTCAGTGGCGGCCGTACACGCCCCTGTCTGGCGGTGGTGCTGGCGGGCCTCGCCGGCACCGCCTTCCTGCTGCTGGCGCCGGCCACCGGGGTACGCCAGGCGGCCGGGACCGAGGGCGACTGGCTGCGGGCGCTCTGGCAGGCGCCGCTGGAGACGCTGGGTTTCCTCGCCTTCACCGTCTCCAGCCCGGCGATGCTCGGCTGGCTGCTGCTGGTGCTGCTGGCGGGCGCACGCTGTATGCCCGCGCGCCTGCCGCTCTGGCCGTCGGCCCTGCTCGTGGTCGCGCTGCCGCTGGCCGCCTTCGCGCTGGGCCTCGGCGGCGCCGGCCTGGTGCTGCCCGCGCGGGCGCAGCAGACGCTGCAGCTCGCCCTGCTGCCGCCGCTCTCCTGGCTGGCGCTGCGCTCGGGCGAGCGGCTGCGGCTGCGGCTCTCGCCGCGCCTCGCCTGGCTCGCCGCGCTGCTGCTGCTGGCCGGGCCGAACCAGTGGGTCGCTCTCGCCGAGCTGCCCGCCGCCACGCGCTACGCCGCCGCGGGCGAAGCGCGCCTCGCCGCCCTGGCCGGGCCGGGCGCGGCGACGCTCGCGCCGCTGCCGGACTATCCGGCGCTGCTGCACCAGGAGGATCTGGGCGTCGACCCGGCCGATTGGATCAACCGCTGCGCGGCGGACTATTTCGGCCGGCCGTCGCTGGCCCTCGCCGCCGCGGCGCCGCCGGGGCTTCAGCCCTGGTGGTTCCTCTGGCCCTTCCCGCCGCACTAGACTGCGGGCCTCTTCGTGGCGGAGCGGCTCACATGATCCTCACCCTGCTCGGCACCGGCTGCCCGGTGGTCTCGCTGGAGCGCGCCGGGCCGGCGCAGCTCGTCAGTCTGGGCGGCCGGCACCTGCTGATCGACTGCGGCTCGCAGGTGACGCAGCGGCTGCTGGCCGCCGGCGTGCCGGGCAGGGCGGTCGACGCGCTGCTGCTGACCCACCTGCACAGCGACCACCTGGTCGACCTCTTCCAGCTCGTCATCTCCGCCTGGCACCAGGGGCGCGACCGCCCCTGGCGGGTCTTCGGCCCGCCCGGCACGCGGCGCTACGTCGAGGGCCTGATGGCGCTGTGGCAGCCCGAGCTGGCGCAGCGCATCGCCCACGAGCGGCGCCCCTCCACCGTCGGCCTCACGGTCGAGGTGGAGGAGATCGCCGCCGGCTGGCAGCTCGACCTGGATGGCCTGGTCACCACCGCCTTCGACGTCGAGCACCAGCCGGTGAAGCACGCCTTCGGCTTCCACTGCGCCGGCGGCGGGCGGCGGCTCGTGGTCTCCGGCGACACGCGGCGCTGCGCGGCGCTGATCGAGGCCGCGCGCGGCGCCGACCTGCTGCTGCACGAGGTCTTCGTGCACCGCGACATGCCGGTGGTGGCCGGCGTGCGCTCGGCCGAGACCGTGGCCAACGTCGCGGCCTATCACACGCTCTCGACCGAGGTCGGCAAGATCGCGGCCGAGGCCGGGGTGAAGGCGCTCTGCCTGACCCACATCGTGCCGCCCGCCGCCGGCCGCGCCGCCCTGCTGGCCGAGGTCATGGCCGACTTCGCCGGGCCGACCATCCTGGGCGAGGACCTGATGCGCCTCGACCTGGCGCGCCGGCAGGTGACGCACGGGCTGGCGCACTGGTCGCTCGGCTGACAGGATGCCGCCGCGCTTCAGGAGGGTTCCATGCCGCTCGATCCCCAGCTCCACGCCATCCTTGCCGGCGTCTCCACCGCCACGGTCACCACGATCCTGTTGAAGAAGGGGTTGCGGAACGTCTGGATGCGCGGCGCGCTGCCGCTGCGGCCCGGCCAGCCGCGCCTGGTGGGGCCGGCCTTCACCCTGCGCTTCGTGCCGGCGCGCGAGGACCTGGCGACCCCGGCCTCCTGGTCCTCGCCACGCTCGACCCGGGCGGCGATCGAGGAGATGCCCGAGGGCTGCATCGCCGTGGTCGACGCCATGGGCATCAAGGATGCCGGTATCTTCGGCGATATCCTCTGCCTGCGTATCAAGAAGCGCGGCGTGGCTGCGCTGGTGACCGACGGCGTGGTACGCGACGCCGCCGGCGTGCTGGCCACCGGCCTGCCGGTCTGGTGCGCCGGCGTGGCCGCGCCGCCCTCGGTCGCCGCCCTGCATTTCGCCGGCTGGCAGGAGCCGGTCGGCTGCGGCGGTGTCGCCGTGCTGCCGGACGACGTCATCGTGGTGGACCAGGACGGCGCCGTGGTGATCCCCGCCGCCGAGGTGCAGCACGTCGCCGAGCAGGGCCCCGAGCAGGAGCGCCTGGAGGCCTGGATCGTCGGCGAGGTGGAACGCGGCCTGGCGCTGCCCGGCCTCTATCCCGCCAACGCCGAGACCAAGGCGCGCTACGAGGCCTGGAAGGTCAAGGGCGGCGCCTCCTAGGCCGCCGGGAGCAGGGCCGTGCGCGCGCGGTTGGTGCTGGCGGCGGTGCTGCTGAACGCGCTGTTCGGCGCGCTCTTCGGCTGGAGCCTGCTGTTGGAGCCGCTGCGCCGCGACCTCGGCCTCTCGCTCGGCACCCTCAGCGCCGTGCCCTCGCTGGCCATCATCGCCTTCACGGTCGGCATGTTGTTCCACGCCCGCCTGCTGCGCCGCCTGGCGCCGGCGCCGCTGATCGCCCTGCTGCTGCTCCTGGGCGGCCTGGGGCACGGGCTCTATGCCCTCTGGCCGGGCTATCCGGCGCTGCTGCTGGGCTACGGCGGCCTCTTCGGGCTGACCGGCGGCGCCGCCTATGGCCTGGCGGTGGCGCTGGTGGGGGCTGCCGCGCCGCCGGGGCAGGCCGGCCTGATCGGCCTGCCGATCGCCAGCTACGCGCTGACCGGCATGCTGCTTTCGCTGCTTGCCTACTTCGGCCTCAGCCTTGAGCAGGCGGCGCACGCCCTCGGCGGCTATGGGCTGCTGCTGGCCCTCGCCGGCCTGCTGCTGGCGCTGCTGCTGCGCGGCCAGCCGCGCCTGCTGGTGGCCGCCCGGGACGCGGTGGCGCAGGCGCCGGCCGCGCCGCTCTGGCCGCTGATCCTCGCCAATGGCGCGCTCTGCTGCCCGGGCCTTGTGGTCATGGCGCACAGCGTCACGCTGATGACCGACCGCGGTGCGCTCGCCCTGGCGCCGGCCGCGCCGCTGATCGTCAATGCCGGCTACCTGGCCGGCGCGCTGCTGGGCGGCGCGGCGCTGCGCTGGACCAGCGCGCGCGGCGCCTGCCTCGCCGCCTTCACGCTCGCGGTACTGGCTTCGCTGCTGCTGCTGCTGCCGGTGACGGCCAGCGCGGTTCTGGCCTTGGCCGCGGTGGGGGCCAGCCTCGGCTGCTCCGCCGCGGTCTTCCTCTTGCTGCTGGTAGCGCGCTATGGCGTCGCCGGCGCGCCCGGCCGCTTCGGCAAGGTCGTCTTCGCCTATGGCGTGGCCGGCCTGCTGATGCCCTTCCTCGCCGGCCAGCTGCACGACCTGACCGGCGGCTACGACCTTGCCATCCTCGGCGCCGCCGGGATCGCCCTGGCCGGCGGCCTGCTGCTGCGGTGGGCGACGCGGGCGCCTGCCTCGCCGCTTCCCCTGGCGCCACCGTTGCGCTAGCAAGGCGGCGGTGGGGCCCGTAGTTCAGCTGGTCAGAACGCGCCGCTCATAACGGTGTTGTCGCAGGTTCGAGTCCTGCCGGGCCCACCAGACTTCGCCCGCGTCACGCGTCACGCGCCGGAGGGCCGGCCGCCGCGCCCCACCCAGGCCTGGCCGAGCGCCGTGATCAGCGTCTGCACCAGGCCGATGGCGCCCGAGATCGGCTGGAGCTGGGCCGCCGCGTCCGCCTCGACGAAGAGCGCCAGCTGCGCATTGTGGGCAAGCGGACTGTCGGCCCCGTCGGTGATCGCCAGCACCCGCCGGCCGCTGACGTTGGCGTCGAGCACGGCATCGACGACCGGCTGCGAGTAGGGCGGGAAGGCGATGGCGATCAGCAGGTCCTCGGGGCCCATGGTGCTGACCTGGGGGCCCGCCATGCCGCCGGTGAAGTCCAACGCGCTGCATGAATGCTCGGAACGGATCAGGCCGTACATCAGATAGGCGGCGATCGGCCGCGAGCGCCGCAGGCCCGCAACGTAGATGTGCCGCGCCGAGCGCATCATCTCGACCGCGTCGGCCAGGGTCTCGGGCGAACAGCTGCGGCCCAGACGCCGCAGCGCGGCGACCTGGGCCTCGATGCAGCTGTCGAGGATCTCCTTCAGGTCGGGCGGGGTGAGGCGCCGGGCGTTCTGCTGCTCCACCTGATCGCGCACCTTGGCGGCGCCCTCGATCAGGCGCTGGCGGAAGACACGCTGCAGATCGGAAAAGCCGGAGTAGCCGAATTCCTTGGCGAAGCGAATCAGCGTCGAAGGCTGGATGCCCAGCGTCTCGGCGATGGTGGAGGTGGTGTTGAGCGCAAAGCCGTTCGGCTCCTCCAGCGACGCGCGGGCGATCCGCTGCAGATGCGGGCTGAGGTCCGGGAAACGCTCCCTGACACGGCGCCGCAAGGCCTCGAAGGTTTCCGGACTGGCGCCGTTCGCCGGCTCATTCATCGCACAGCTGCCCCGCCTCTTCACGCGGCCGATTCGCCCCTGTTCGCCCAGCATAGGACGAACGCAGAGTCGCGTCGCCCCGTGTAGAGAATGAAAATTTCTTGACAAAAATCGAAAATTTTTTCAATTCTCTTTTCACGGCACCGGCCAGGATCCGACCCAAGGTCCGACCGGGGGCCGGCAAGCCAGAAGCCCGACCAGAAGCGGGCGATCCCAGGGAGGAACTCATGTTCAAGTCCAAGATCTCGCGCCGCCGCCTGCTCGGCTCGGCGGTCGCAGCGGGCGGGGCCACCGCGTTCTTCGGGCCTTGGAAGCACAACCGTGTCTATGCCGCCTCGACCGACAAGCCGATCCGCATCGGCCTGACGGCGGACGCCAGCGGCCAGTACGCCAACTCCGGCGCCAGCGACCGCCGCGGCATGATCATGGCGATCGACGAGGCCAACGCGAGGGGCGGTGTCCTCGGCCGCAAGATCGAGTACGTCCACATCGACACCGAGACCACGCCGGCGACCGGCAGCCGCGTCGCCGAGCGCATGATCACGCGCGAGGAGTGCGGCTTCCTGATCGGCGCGCTGAGCTCGGGCGTCGCCAACGCCATCGGCTAGGTGGCGCAGAAGTACGGCGTGCTCTACATGAACAGCAACTCCTCCTCGCCCACCGAAAGCGGCGAGAACTGCCACCGCGTCAAGTTCGTGTGGGACGGCAACGGCGCCAACTTCGCCAAGGCGGCGATCAAGAACGCCATCGCCAGCTTCGGCAGCAAGTTCATGCTGCTGACCAACGACTATGTCTGGGGCCACGACACCGCGGCCGCCACCCGCAAGCTGCTCGACGAGTACGGCGGTACCGTGATCGACGAGATTCTGGTGCCCCAAGGCACGCGCGATTTCACGGCCGCGCTGCTCAGCATCCAGCAGGCCAATCCCGACGTGGTCGCCGCGGCGGTCGGTGGCGACGACCAGAAGGCCATGCGCCAGCAGGTGGCGCAACTCGGCATGGGGTCGAAGCCGGCCTGGATCAACAACCAGCAGGACTGGCCCGACGTCTATGGCCTGCCGGTCGACAACCTCTTCGGCGTCTTCGGCACCACCTGGTACTACCGCCTCGACCTGCCGGGCGTGGCCGAGTTCGTGCAGCGCTACCAGGCGGCCTTCCCCGAGACGGCGATGCGGGTTCCGGGCAACGTCTTCTACAACGGCTATATGTGCACCCGCGAACTGCTGGCCGCGGTGGAGCGCGCCGGCACCACCAACAACATCGCCGTCATCAAGGCGCTGGAAGGCCATGTCATGCCGGCCAAGGACCGCATGCAGCACTTCGATGCGATGATCGACCCGGTCACGCACCAGGTGCAGCAGACCATCTATCTGGCGACGGCCAACACCGCCCCGGCGGAGAAGGACGACCTCTTCACCATCCTGACGCAGTCGCCGCCCGACGTGGTGAAGGACACCGCCGCGCCCGGGGCCTGCAAGCTGGAAAGCTACGACGCGACGCCCACCTTCGACGCCTGATTCACGGCGTCAGCGAGAAGCCGCGGCCGGGCCGTCCGACGCCCGGTCGCGGCCCCTTGTCCCGAACGGCTGAGCGCCGGAAGGCCCCTATGCTCGCGCTGCTTCCCCACATCGTCAACGGACTGACGCTCGGCCTGCTGTTCGCGCTGATCGCGCTGGGCTTCATGCTGATCGTCGGGGTGATGGAGGTGATCAACCTGGCGCACGGGTCGCTCTTCACCCTGGGCGCCTATCTGGCGCTCTCTACCATCGGTGCCGACTGGTTCGCCGGCACCGGCTTCGGCGGCTGGTGGCTCGGCCTGCCGGTGGTCGCGCGCTATGTCGTGGCGCTCGCGCTCGGCCCCTTGATGGCCGGCGCCGCCGGGCTGCTGCTCGAACTCTGCCTGCGCCCGACCTACGGCAAGGCGCCGCTCTATGGCCTGCTGCTGACCTTCGGCGCGGCATTGGTGATCGAAGAGGTGATTCGCCTGGTCTGGGGCACCGGCGAGCAGCACCTGCCGATCCCGGCGGAGGTCGACGGCGCCTTCCTGCTGGGCGGCCTCATCTTCTCCACCTACAAGTTCTTCGCCGCCGGCTTCAGCATCGTCGCCATCCTGGGCGTCTGGCTGTTCCTCGAGCGCACGCCCTATGGCGCCATCATCAAGGCCGGCGCGCACGACAGCGAGATGGTGCGCGCGCTGGGCTATGACCTGGCCAAGTTGCGCCTGCTGGTATTCGGCTTCGGCGCGGCGCTGGCCGGCTTGGCCGGCGTCGTCATGGCGCCGATCTGGGGCCTGCGGCCGCACCTCGGCATCGATGTGGTGATCCCTGCCTTCCTGATCATCGTCATCGGCGGCGTCGGCAGCTTCTGGGGCGCGGTGATCGCCGCCCTTCTGGTCGGCCTGGCGGTCGGCGTCACCGGCGCCTACGCGCCGGCCTGGTCGCTGCTGTCGATGTACGTCCTGCTGGTGCTGGTGCTCGGGTCCCGCTCGCGCGGCCTGCTGGGCCGCAAGAGCGCGCTGGAAAACTGAGCCCATGATCACGCTGTCCGACATTCCGCGCCGTGGCGGCTCGCCCTTCACCTGGCCGATGGGACTGTTCCTCGCCGGCCTGGCGACGGCGCCGCTCTGGCTGGCGCCCATCGGCCTCTACCAGTACCTCGGGGTGGAGATCGCCATCTGGATCCTCTTCGCCCTCGGCTTCAACCTGCTGTTCGGCTACATCGGGCTGCATTCCTTCGGCCACGGCGCCTATCTCGGCATCGGCGCCTATGCCTTCGGGCTGTTCCAGCAGCAGGTCGATGTCAGCCTCTGGGGCGGGCTGGGCGCGGCGGTGCTGGCGGCCACGCTGGCCGGCGCGCTGGTCGGCGCCTGCCTGTCGCATCGCCGCGGCATCTACTTCGCGCTGATGAGCATCGGCTTCGGCCAGCTCTTCTGGTTCTCCGCCATCAAGCTGCGCGGGATCACCGGCGGCGAGGACGGGCTGCTCGGCATCCCACGCCCCGACCTGGTGATCGGCGGCTGGCGCGTGGACCTGGACGACAACGCCGCCTTCTACTGGTTCGTCGCCGCCATCGCCGGCCTGGTGACGCTGATCCTGTGGCGCCTGGCCAACGCGCCCTTCGGCCGGGTGCTGCAGGCGATCCGGCAGAACGAGACCCGCGCCCGCTTCGTCGGCTACGACGTCTGGCGCTACAAGTGGGCCACCTTCACGCTCTCGGCCGCCATCGCCGGCCTGGCCGGCGGCCTCTTCGCCATGGCGCAGCAGAGCGCCTATCCCGATGTCATGAGCCTGCACCAGTCCGGCCTCATCGTGATGATGGTGCTGGTGGGCGGCGGGCTGGTCAGCTTCTGGGGCCCGGTGCTGGGGGTGCTGCTCTACTTCATCGCCCGCGATGTGCTGGGTGGCCTGACCGAGACCTGGCTGCTGTGGTACGGCCTGATGTTCGTGGTCATGGTGATGCTGCGCCCGGAAGGCCTCGCCGGCCTGCTGTGGCGCCGCCGCCGCCCGGCGCCTTTGGGCGAGGCCTGAGATGGCGCTCTTCACCGCCCGGAACATCCAGAAGCGCTTCGGTGCCCGCGTGGTGCTGGAGAACATCTCGCTCGCCATCGAGGCCGGCACGGTGCACGGCATCATGGGCCCCAACGGCGCCGGCAAGACCACCTGCTTCCACGTGCTGACCGGCCAGCACCGCCCCGATGCCGGCCGCATCACCTTCGACGGGCGGGACATCACCGGGCTGCCGCCGCACCGCATCGCCCGCCTGGGCGTCTCGCGCTCGTTCCAGATCATGAACCTCTTCGACGACACCGTCGTGCTGGAGAACGTGCTGCTCGCCCTGCCGGCCTTCCGCGCCATCGGCCGCAGCCCGGTACGCCAGGTCTTCGGCGATACCGGGCTGACCGACCGGGCGCTGGCGGTGCTGGCGCTGGTCGGCCTCGAGGGGCGGGCCTGGGACAAGGCCAAGGCGCTGTCCTACGGCGACCGCCGGGCGCTGGAGATCGCCGTCGCCCTGGCGGCGGAGCCGCGCATCCTCTTCCTGGACGAGCCGACGTCGGGCCTGGGGGCCGAGGCGACGCGCAACCTGGCCGGCCTGATCCAGCGGCTGCGCAGCCGCTACACCATCGTGCTGATCGAGCACGACATGCGCTTCCTGTTCGACCTGGCCGACCGCATCTCGGTGATCCACTGGGGCCAGGTGATCGCCGAGGACACGCCGGCCGCGCTGCGAGCCAACAAGTGGGTGGCGCGCTCCGCCCTGGGCGGGACGGCATGATGCTGGAGGTCCGGGACATCGAGACTTTCTATGGCGAGACGCAGGCCCTGTTCGGGCCCTCGCTTCGCGTCGGCGAGGCCGAGATCGTCGCGTTGCTGGGCCCCAACGGCGCCGGCAAGACGACGCTGCTGCGCTCAGTCCTCGGCCTCTCGCCACCGCGGCGCGGGCGGATCAGCTTCGACGGGCGGGACATCACCCGCCTGCCGACGCATCGCATCGCCCGGATGGGCGTCGGCTGGGTGCCGGACGACCGCCGCGTCTTCCCCACGCTGACGGCGGCGCGCAACCTCGGTCTCGGCACCCGCAGGACGCGCTTTCGCGCCTGGAGCCAGGCCGAGATGTGCGAGATCTTTCCCGCCCTGCCGCACCTGCTGGCGCGCGAGTGCGAGACCATGTCGGGCGGCGAGCTGCAGATGGTGGCCATCTCGCGCGCGCTGCTCGGCTCGCCCGGCATCGTGCTGTTCGACGAACCCAGCCAGGGCCTGGCGCCCAAGATCGTGCAGGACGTGCTGCGCACGCTGCGCCGTCTCAAGGCCGAAGGCCTCTCGGTCCTGCTGGTGGAGCAGAACGCCCTGGCGGCGCTGGAGGTCGCCGACCGCGTCTATGTGCTGGACCGCGGCCGCATCACGCATGAGGGGCCGGCCCGCGCGCTGCTCGACGACGTGGCGCTGCGGCGCCGCCTGATCGGGATCTAGGCCATGACCGCGATGCT
Source organism: Pseudomonadota bacterium (assembly GCA_029781795.1). Lineage (GTDB taxonomy): Bacteria > Pseudomonadota > Alphaproteobacteria > Kiloniellales > JACOMY01 > JAKOWB01. The sequence continues at coordinate 25,626 of JAKOWB010000218.1, forward strand.
GCAGGTGCGGGGACTGGAGAAGGTCTATACCCGTGGGCGCTTCGACCGCACGCCCACCTTCCGCCTGACCGCCGACTTCTCCGTCGAGACGCCGGGCATCGTCGGCATGATGGGACCCAACGGTTCCGGCAAGACCACGCTGTTCGAGCTGATCACCGGCTCCAACCGCCCGAGCGCCGGGCAGGTGCTGGTGCGGGGGCGCGACATCCACAAGGTCCGCACCGACCAGCGCGATCGCCTGGCGATCCACTATCACCAGTCCTACCAGGTGCGGCACTTCCGCAGCTTCACGCCCAACCTGCTGCTGCGGCCGGCCGGGTCCGACTATCCGCTGGTCCACCTCTTCGACGAGCCGCAGTTCAACACCCAGGACGGCTACATCGGCTTCATGCTGGAGTTCTTCCGCCGGCTGCGCGCCGAAGGCCGGCTGGTGTTCCTCTGCGTGCACCCGAACGAGCGTTTCCATCTCGAGATCCTGCAGGAGATCTGCGAGCGCTTCGTCTTCGTCCAGCAGGGCAGCGTGACGCCGCTGGCCGACTATGCCGCGCTGCTGGCGCACGCGCCGGCCCGCGCCTATCTGGGCGACCTGCTGGCGGAGCGCGCGGCATGAGCTGCTTCCGCCCCGGAGCCTATCCCCTGCCGGTTTCGCACGCCGCGGTGCGGGCGGATCATCCGGGCTTCACCTTCGGCGTGTTTCGCGATCCGCTGGGCCAGGTCTGGGCCGATTTCGTGCATGCGCAGGACGAGTTCGTCGTGGTGGCCGAAGGCAGCGTCGAGATCGAGGTGGCCGGCGAGGTCGCGCTCTGCGGTCCCGGCGACCTGGTCCGCATCCCGGCCGGTGCGCGCCACAGCCTGCGTACCGCCCGGAGCTCGGGCAGCGTCTGGCTCTACGGCTACGGACACTTCGGAGGCGAGGCATGAGCGCGCGACCCCGCGTGGCCCTGGTCGGGGCCGGGATGATCAGCCTCTACCACCTGCGGGCCTGGCAGGGCGCCGGCGCCGAGGTGGTGGCGATCTGCGACCTCGATCCGGCCAAGGCCGCCGCGCGCGCCGCCGCGTTCGGCATCGCCCGCGTGTACCAGTCGCCCGAGGCGCTGTTCGCCGCCGGTGGCTTCGAATGCGTCGATATCGCCGCTTCGGTCGGCGCGCACGCCCCGGTGGCCCGCCTCGCCGCCGACCACGGCGTCCACATCATGGTGCAGAAGCCGCTGTGCGAAACCGTCGCCGAGGCCGAGGCGCTGGTGACCTGTGTGGGTGCGCGGGTGCGTTTCATGGTGCGCGAGAACTATCGCTTCCGGCCGCACTACATGACGGTGCGGCGCTGGATCGACGAGGGCCGCATCGGCAGGCCGCGGCACGCTGCGATCTCCTGCCGCGGCTCGGGCCTCTGTCCGCGGCCGGGCGAGGTGCCCTTCCTGATCCAGCGGCAGCCCTATCTCACCGGCTTCAAGCGCAACCTGGTCTTCGAGACCATGATCCATCACCTCGATGTGCTGCGCTGTCTGCTCGGGCCGCTCCGCGTGGTGGCGGCCCGCCTCAACCGCCTGGCCGAGGGCCTGCCGGGCGAGGACACCGCGGCCATCCTGCTCGAAGGCGCCGAGGGCCTCATCGCCACCGCCGACGGCAGCCTCTGCGCCCCCGGCTATCCGCCCTTGCATGGCGACCGGCTGGAGGTGATCGGCACCCGCGGCACCGTGGTGATGGAGCTGAACCGCGTCTACCTCGTCGGCGCCGAACAGGACGCGGTCGAGGTCGACCTGCTCGGCCGCTATCAGGAGTGTTTCACCACCGCCATGACCGCCTTCCTGGCGGGCCTGCGCGACGGCACGCCCTTCGAGACCGACCGCCTCGACAATCTGGAGACACTACGCCTGATGGAAAGCGTCTATCGGGCCGCGGGAGTGCAGGTGACCCCATGACCGAGCAAGCTCACAGCCTCACCCCGCCGATCGACCGCGCGGCCATCGACCGGCTGTTCGACATTCGCGGCCTGCGCGTCTTCCTGCCGGGCGGCTATGGTGCCATCGGCGAGGCCATTGCCCTGGCGATGGCCCGCATGGGCGCCGAAGTCGCCATCGCCGGGCCGAAGCAGGACAAGGCCGAGGCCCTGGCGGCGCGCATCGTCGCCGACGGCGGACGGGCGCATGCACTGCGCCTCGACGCGCGCCAGGTGGCGTCGATCACGGCGGCGGCCGAAGGCGCCGTCGCCCGGATGGGCGGTATCGACGTGCTGGTCAACTGCGTCGGCATCCAGCGCGAGCAGCTCCTCATGGAGGTGACCGAGGCGACCTTCGACGAGGTCTATGAGACCAACCTGAAGTCGGCCATGTTCCTGGCCCAGGCCACCGCCCGCGACCAGATCGCGCGGGGCGCCGGCGGGCGTCAGATTCACCTGCTCTCGGTGCGCTCGCAGCTGGCGCTGCGTGGGCGCGGCTACTCGGCCTACTGCGCCACCAAGGGCGGGCTGGTGATGCTGGTCAAGCAGCACGCCATGGAGCTGGCGCCGCACGACATCACGGTGAACGGCGTGGCGCCGACCTTCATCCAGTCCGACCGCATCCGCCCGCATCTCGACCGCCCGGCTTTCCGCGAGCAGATCCTGGAGCGCAATCCGCTCGGCCGCATCGGCACGCCGCTGGAGGTGGTCGGCCAGGTCATCGCCTTCGCCGCGCCCGCCGGCCGCTACATGACCGGCCAGGTGGTCTATGTCGACGGCGGCGTGACGGCCTCGCAATGAAGCCGCTGCGCTCAGCCCGCTGGTTCGCACCGGACGACCTGCGCGGCTTCGGCCATCGATCCCGCCTGATGCAGATGGGCTACGGCCCGGACGACTGGGCCGGGCGGCCGGTCATCGCCATCGTCAACACCTGGTCCGACATCAATCCCTGCCACGCGCACTTCCGGCAGCGGGTGGAGGATGTGAAGCGCGGCGTGCTGCAGGCCGGCGGCTTTCCGCTGGAGCTGCCGGCACTGTCGCTGTCGGAAAACTTCGTCAAGCCCACCACCATGCTCTACCGCAACCTGCTGGCACTGGAGACCGAGGAGCTGCTGCGCTCGCACCCGGTCGACGGCGTCGTGCTGATGGGTGGCTGCGACAAGACCGGACCCGGGCTGCTGATGGGCGCCATCTCCATGGACCTGCCGGCGCTCTTCCTGCCGGCCGGGCCGATGCTGCGCGGCAACCTGCGGGGCGAGGTGCTGGGCTCCGGCTCCGACACCTGGAAGTACTGGGACGAGCGCCGTGCCGGCCGCATCGGCGCGGCGGAGTGGCAGGCGGTCGAGGCCGGCATCGCGCGCTCGCACGGGCACTGCATGACCATGGGCACGGCGGCGACCATGACGGCCATCGCCGATGCCCTGGGCTTCTGCCTGACCGGCGCCTCCTCGATCCCGGCGGCCGATGCGAACCACATCCGCATGGCCGCGGCCTGCGGGCGCCGGGCGGTCGAGCTGGTGCGCGAGGAGCTGCGCCCGTCGCGCCTGCTGAGCCGCGCCTCCTTCGACAATGCCCTGGCCGTGGCCATGGCCCTGGGCTGCTCGACCAACGCCATCATCCACCTGATCGCGCTGTCGCGCCGCGCCGGCCATCCCCTGACGCTCGACGACTTCCATGCCGCCGGGCAGCGCGTGCCGCTGCTGGCCAACATCCGCCCCGCGGGCGAGCGCTACCTGATGGAGGACTTCTTCTACGCCGGCGGGCTGAAAGCCCTGATGGCGCGCCTGGGGCCGCACCTCGACCTCGCCGCGCGCAGCGTCACCGGGCGATCGCTGGGCGAGGAGCTGGCCGGTGCCGAAGTCTTCCTGCCCGATGTCATCCGCTCGCTCGACGACCCGGTGTCCAGCCAGCCGTCCCTGGCGGTGCTGCGCGGCAACCTGGCGCCCGATGGCTGCGTGATGAAGCCGGCCGCCGCCGATCCCCGGCTGCTGCGCCACGGCGGGCCGGCCCTGGTGTTCGAAAGCTATGCCGAATTGAAGGCGCGGATCGACGATCCCGATCTGCCGGTGACGCCCGACACGGTGCTGGTCATGCGCGGCGCCGGCCCGCAGGGCGGCCCCGGCATGCCGGAGTGGGGCATGCTGCCGATCCCGCGCAAGCTGCTGCAGGCCGGCGTGCGCGACATGCTGCGCATCTCCGACGCGCGGATGAGCGGGACCAGCTATGGCGCCTGCGTCCTGCATGTCGCCCCCGAGGCCCAGGTCGGCGGCCCGCTGGCGCTGCTGCGCACGGGCGACAGCGTCAGCGTCGACGCCCACGCCGGGCGGATCGACATGGCAGTGGACGCGGCGACCCTGGACGCGCGCCGCGCCGCCTGGGTGGCGCCTGAGCCGAGATTCGGCCGGGGCTACGGCTGGATCTATGCACGCCACGTGCTGCAGGCCGACCAGGGCTGCGACTTCGATTTCCTGGAAACCGGCTTCGGCCCGCCCGTGGCCGAGCCCGCCATCCTCTGACCGCGAGGTGATCCGATGACCGGCGTAGCGAAGTACCTGATCGGCGGCGCGTTCCACGAGGCGAGCGAGCTGCCGCGCATCACCGTGGTCAACCCCTGCAGCGAGGAGGTGCTGTGGACCGCGCCGGCCTGTGGCGCGCGCCAGGTGGCCGAGGCGCTGGTTCATGCCCGCGCCGCGCTGAAAAGCTGGTCGGCGGTGCACGGCTGGGAGCGTGCCAAGGTGCTGCGCGGCATCGCCCGCGCGATGGAGCAGCGCAGGGACGCCATCGCCCGGGCCCTGTCGCTGGAGATCGGCCGGCCCTTGAGCCAGTCGGCCGGCGAGGTCGGCGCCGCCGTCGAGCAGTTCGACTGGTTCGCCGGCGAGGCCGAGCGGCTGTTCGGCCAGACCATCCCCTCGCGCCAGGGTGGGCGCCTGGCCATCGTGCCCGAGCCGGTGGGCATCGTCGCCGCCTTCACCGCCTGGAACTTCCCGGTCAACCTGATGGCGCGCAAGATCGCGCCGGCCCTGGCCGCCGGCTGCCCGATCATCTGCCGGCCGTCGGAGCAGACGCCGCTGACCTCCACCCTGATCGCCGAGGCCTGCGTCGCCGGCGGTGCGCCGTCCGGCGTGGTGCAGCTCCTCCTGGGCCGGGCCGCGGAGATCACGCCGGCCATCATGGCGGCGGAGGCGGTGCGCAAGATCTCGCTCACCGGTTCCACCCGCGTCGGCCAGCTGCTGCTGGCGGAGGCGGCGAAGACCGTCAAGCGCTGCTCGATGGAGCTGGGCGGCCACGCGCCGGTGCTGGTCTGCGCCGATGCCGACGTCGAGGCGGCGGCGGCGCAGTGCGCCGCCTTCAAGTTCCGCAACGCCGGCCAGGTCTGCATCGCGCCCAACCGCTTCTATGTCGAGGAAAGCGTGGCCGAGCGCTTCACCGCCGGCATGGTGCGGGCGGCCGAGGCGCTGGTGCTGGGCGACAGCCAGGACCCGGCGACCACCATGGGGCCGCTGACCCTGCCAAGCCAGCGCGACAAGGTGGAGGCGCTGATCGCCGACGCGCTGCGGGCGGGTGCGAAGCTGCGCAGCGGCGGCCGCCGCCCGGAGGGGCGCAACCGCGGTTACTTCCTGGAGCCGACGGTGCTGTCGGACGTGCCCGCCGCCGCCCGCATCATGCAGGAGGAGCCCTTCGGGCCGGTGGCGCCCATCGCCACCTTCCGCTCGCTGCCCGAGGCGATCGAGCGCGCCAACGCCACCCCCTTCGCCCTGGCCGCCTATGGCTTCACCGGCAGCCACGCCACGGCCGAGACGCTGTCGGGCGGGCTGCACGCCGGCATGGTCGGCATCAACACCTTCCTGGTCGCCCATGCCGAGGCGCCCTTCGGGGGCATGGGGCACTCCGGCATGGGGCGCGAAGGCGGCACCCAGGCGATCCACGACTACCTGAACGTCAAGACGACGCACTTCGCCTGGGCGTGAGCCCGGCGGCTCGCCCTGGCCGATCGCTCGGGACCGGAGGCGGCGCGCCACCCCTCGTCGCCGCCGGGAGATCGCAGCGCGCTCTTTAAATCGCTGCGTTCGGCCCCACATCGCCATTCTGGAACGGAATCGGCGCGGCATGCCGTTGACCAGACGTCCGCGCAACCTATTTTATAATAATTCCAATATGCAACACAGTGAGATGCCGCATGGACACGCACAACGACCCCAAGCCTGAGGGCAAGTGCCCCTTCTCGGGTTCCAGCAGGACGCAGGGGCGCCGGAACCGCGACTGGTGGCCGGACGCCCTCGACGTATCGGTCCTGCATCGCAACTCCGCCCTCTCCGACCCGATGGGCGAAGGCTTCGACTACGCCAAGGAGTTCGCCAGCCTCGACCTGCAGGCCGTGATCGACGACCTCAAGGCGCTGATGACGGACTCGCAGGACTGGTGGCCGGCCGACTTCGGCCACTACGGCGGGCTGATGATCCGCATGGCCTGGCACAGCGCCGGCACCTATCGCATCGCTGACGGGCGCGGCGGCGCCGGCGCCGGGCAGCAGCGCTTCGCGCCGCTGAACTCCTGGCCCGACAACGCCAACCTGGACAAGGCGCGCCGCCTGCTCTGGCCGGTGAAGCAGAAGTACGGCCGCAAGATCTCCTGGGCCGACCTCATCATCCTGGCCGGCAACGTCGCGCTGGAGTCGATGGGCTTCAAGACCTACGGCTTCGCCGGCGGCCGCCGCGACGTGTGGGAGCCGGAAGAGCTCTACTGGGGCCCCGAGGGCACCTGGCTGGGCGACGAGCGCTACAGCGGCGAGCGCCAGCTCCAGGAACCGCTGGGCGCCGTGCAGATGGGCCTGATCTACGTGAACCCGGAAGGCCCGAACGGCAATCCCGACCCGGTCGCCGCGGCCAAGGACATCCGCGAGACCTTCCGCCGCATGGCGATGAACGACGAGGAGACCGTGGCGCTGATCGCCGGCGGCCATTCCTTCGGCAAGACCCACGGCGCCGGCGACCCCTCGCTGATCGGGCCCGATCCCGAGGGCGCGCCGATCGAGGAGCAGGGCCTCGGCTGGAAAAGCAGGTACAAGAGCGGCGTCGGCTGCGATGCCATCACCGGCGGGCCGGAGGTCACCTGGACGCAGACGCCGACCAAGTGGAGCAACCTCTTCTTCGAGAACCTCTTCAAGTCCGAGTGGGAGCTGACCAGGAGCCCGGCCGGCGCCAAGCAGTGGGTGGCGAAGAACGCCGAGCCCTCGGTGCCCGACGCCTTCGACCCGGCGAAGAAACACCGGCCGACCATGCTCACCACCGACCTCGCGCTGCGCGTCGACCCGGCCTACGAGAAGATCTCGCGCCGCTTCCACGCGCACCCGGACGAGTTCGCCGAGGCCTTCGCGCGCGCCTGGTACAAGCTGACCCACCGCGACATGGGGCCGCGCGCCCGCTATCTCGGACCGCTGGTGCCCAAGGAAGAGCTGATCTGGCAGGACCCGGTGCCGGCGGTCGACCATCCGCTGGTGGACGACAGGGACGTGGCGGCGCTGAAGGCCAAGGTGCTGGCCGCGGGCCTCACCGTGGCGCAGCTCGTCGCCACCGCCTGGGCCTCGGCCTCCACCTTCCGCGGCTCCGACAAGCGGGGCGGCGCCAACGGCGCGCGCATCCGCCTGGCGCCGCAGAAGGACTGGGCGGTGAACCAGCCGGCCCAGCTCGCCACGGTGCTGGCGACGCTGGAGGGTATCCAGCGGGACTTCAACGCCGCCGCGCGCGGCGGCAAGAAGATATCGCTGGCCGACCTCATCGTGCTGGCCGGCGACGCGGCGGTGGAGAGGGCGGCAAAGGACGCCGGCGTCGCCGTGACCCTGCCCTTCGCGCCGGGCCGCACCGACGCGACGCAGGCGCAGACCGACGTCGAGTCCTTCGCCCCGCTGGAGCCGCGCGCCGACGGCTTCCGCAACTACCTCGGCGACAAGCCGCTGTTCATGGCGCCGGAAGAGGCGCTGGTCGACCGCGCGCAGCTCCTCGGCCTCACCGGGCCGGAGATGACGGTGCTGCTGGGGGGCCTGCGCGTCCTCGGCGCCAACGCCGCCGGCAGCAGGCACGGCGTCTTCACCAGCCGGCCGGGCGTCCTCAGCAACGACTTCTTCGTCAACCTGCTGGACATGGCCACGGCCTGGCAGCCGGCGGGCGAGGGAGTCTACGAGGGCCGCGACCGCAAGAGCGGCGCGCCGAAGTGGACGGCGACGCGCGTCGACCTGATTTTCGGCTCGCACGCGCAGCTCCGGGCCTTCGCCGAGGTCTACGCGACGGCGGATTCGCAGGCGAAGTTCGTCAAGGACTTCGCCGCCGCCTGGACCAAGGTGATGAACGCCGACCGCTTCGACCTGGCCTGAGCGGTCCTTCGAAAAGGAAGCCGGACGGCGCGGATTTGCGCTGTCCGGCTATTTCTTTGCGGCGCTTGCCTACGCCGCCTGCTTGAAGTCGGCGAGCTGCGCCGCCAGCGCGCGCTGGAAGGCCGGTCGGGCGGTGCAGCGGGCGAGGTAGGGGCCAAGGCGCGCGTCGCCGGTCACCAGCTCGGTGTGGGCCGGGATGCGCAGCACCGTCGCCATCATCAGGTCGCCGGCGGTGAAGCGCTCGCCGTCCAGCCAGGTCTTGTCGCCGAGCGACCTGGAGAGGCCGGCCAGGCGCTTCTCGGCGAAGGCCAGGGCGCCGGGGCGGCGCAGCTTGGCCCACTCCTCCTTGGCGTAGAAGATGTCGATCAGCGCCAGGTTGATCAGCGAGGGTTCGACCGAGTTCAGCGCGGCGAAGACCCACTGGATCGCCCGGATGCGCGCCGCCGGATCGGCCGGCAGCAGCGTCTCGCTGCGCTCGCCGATGTGCAGCAGGATGGCGCCGGACTCGAAGATCACCAGGCCCTCGTCGTCCAGGATCGGCACCTGGCCGAAGGGCTGCAGCGCACGGTACTCCGGCGTGTCCTGCTCGCCCTGCTCCAGCAGGCGAGACCGGTAGGGCAGGCCGGCTTCCTCCAGCGCCCAGCGCACGCGCAGGTCGCGCACCTGGCCCTGGGCGAAGGGCGGCACCCACTTGAAGGCGGAAAGGGTCATCATGGCGGTCACTCCTTGGCGGCGGTTGGCTTGAGGGGGTTTGCCGGGTCGCCCTCCACGAAGGCGGCGAGGCGGTCGAGGCTGGCAGTCCAGAAACGCTCGTAGCGCGCCAGCCAGTCCCGCGCCGCGCGCAGCGGATCGGGGCGCAGGCTGACCGTCACGGTGCGGCCGGCCTTGGCGCGGGTCACCAGGCCGGCGGCATCCAGCACGTCGAGGTGCTTCATCACCGCCGGCAGCTTGATCGCGAAGGGCCGGGCGAGGTCGCTGACCGTGGCCTCTCCCTGCTCCTCCAGCCGGGCCAGGATGGCGCGGCGGGTCGGATCGACCAGGGCGGCGAAGGTACGGCCGAGGCTGTCTGAATAGTTCACCATATAGGAAAGTATTAGGATGCGACGGAGCCCTGTCAAGGGCGGGTGGAGGACCTCTCGCTCGCGAAGCGCTAGCGGTTCGCCTCCGCCGTCAATCCCAGCAGACGAATCTGTTCGGCCAGCGTGCCGGCGGCGAGCAGGGCGCCGAGCTCGATGTGGCCGGCGGGCGGAGCCAGGTGCAACCTCAGCTGGCCCGGTTGCAGCACGAACTGCCGCAGCGGCCGCAGGGCCGG
>JAKOWB010000224.1 GCA_029781795.1 Pseudomonadota bacterium
AGGCGGACGAAGTAGGTGCCGATCACCGAGGTGATGATGCAGGCGCCGCCGATGGCCAGCGGGTAGAGCAGCACCGAGCTCAGCATGTCGGAGCCGACGAAGTAGATCGAGGCCAGCACCATGGTGGCGACGGTGGCCACCACGTAGGTCTCGAACAGGTCGGCCGCCATGCCGGCGCAGTCGCCGACGTTGTCGCCGACGTTGTCGGCGATCACCGCCGGGTTGCGCGGATCGTCCTCGGGGATGCCGGCCTCGACCTTGCCCACCAGGTCGGCGCCGACGTCGGCGCCCTTGGTGAAGATGCCGCCGCCGAGACGGGCGAAGATGGAGATCAGCGAGGCGCCGAAGCCGAGCGCGACCAGCGCGTCGACCAGCTCGCGGCCCTCGACGTCCATCGCCAGCAGCACGGCGTAGTAGCCGGCGACCGCCAGCAGCGCCAGGCCGGCGACCAGCATGCCGGTCACCGCGCCGCTGCGGAAGGCAATCTTCAGGCCGGCGGCGAGGCCGTTGCGCGATGCCTCGGTGGTGCGCACGTTGGCGCGCACCGAGATGTTCATGCCGATGTAGCCGGCGGCGCCCGACAGGATGGCGCCGACCAGGAAGCCGATGCCGACCTTGATGCCGAGCAGCACCGAGATGCCGGCGAAGATCACCAGCCCGACGATGCCGATGGTGGTGTACTGGCGGTTCAGGTAGGCCTTGGCGCCCTCCTGGATGGCCGCGGCGATTTCCTGCATGCGCTGGCTGCCGGCCGATGCGGCCAGCACCTGACGCGCCGTGACGACGCCATACAGCAGCGCAAGCACGCCGCAGGCGAGCACGAAGATGAGAATCTCAGACATGTCCCTCGGACGTCCCCTCTATGAAGCGGGGCTGTCGCTTCATTTGCCGGCGGCGCCTGACCGCCCGACGAAGGACGGCAGAGCCCGGTTTGGCCGAAGCCCCTGACAAGCAGCGGGGCGCGGCCCCGCGTGCACAGGTGTTCGCGCCGGGCTGAAAGCCGGGCGTGAACGGCGCCGGAAACTGCCAGAACGCCCCGAGCCGCGCAACCCCTTCGCAGATGCAAAAAGAGCCGGGCTGGCCGCCCCTGAAGTCGGTCCGGGACGGTCAGGCCGGAACGGTCCGCCGGCGCCCGGCCAGCAGCAGCGTCACCAGCACCACCAGCAGCGGCGCCAGGATGCCGTAGTTCAGCACCGCCCAGCCGCCGCTGTTATAGACCGCGCCGGAGGAGAGCGCGCTGATCGCCACCGTGCCGAAGACCGCGAACTCGTTGGCCGCCTGCGCCTTGGCCCGCTCCGAAGGACGGTAGGTCTCGGTCAGCAGCGTGGTGCCGCCGACGAAGAGGAAGTTCCAG
>JAKOWB010000227.1 GCA_029781795.1 Pseudomonadota bacterium
GGCCTCGCCATGTCCGCCGCCTTCACCGGCCGCTGCAACCTGATCGCCCAGGTGCGCGGGCTGCTGCTGCTGGACCGCGCCCGCGTCGACGCGCTGAACGAGATCGACGAGGCCATCACCCTGGCCACCCTGGCGCCGCACGAGATCGTCGAGCCGCGGCAGATGGCGGCGACGGTGAAGATCATCCCCTTCGCCGCACCCGAGGCGGCCGTGGAGCGCGCCGTCGCCCTGGCCGGCGCGCCGGCGCCGCTGCTCTGCGTCGCGCCCTTCCGCGCCAAGCGGGTCGGCCTGGTGCAGACCACGCTGCCCGGCCTCAAGCCCTCGATCCTCGACAAGACGCTGGAGGCGACCAACCGCCGCCTCGCCGCGCTCGACTGCCCGCCGGCCGAGGAACGGCGCGTGGCGCACGAGCCCGGCGCCATCGCCGCCGCGCTGCGCGAGCTGGCGCACAAGGACATCCTCCTGGTCTCCGGCGCCTCGGCCAACGTCGACCGCCGCGACGTGGTGCCCGAGGGCATCGTCGCCGTCGGCGGCGAGGTGCTGCACTTCGGCATGCCGGTCGATCCCGGCAACCTGATCCTGCTGGCCCGCTGGGGCGAGCGTCCCGTGCTGGGCCTGCCGGGCTGCGCCCGCTCGCCCAAGGTCAACGGCTTCGACTGGGTGCTGGAGCGTCTGGTGGCGGACCTGCCGGTCGGCCCGCGCGAGGTGCAGCGCATGGGTGTCGGCGGCCTATTGAAGGAGACCGGCGCCCGTCCCCTGCCCCGCGCCCAGGCGGTCGAGGGCAGCGCCGCGCCGCGCGCGCCGCGCATCGGCGCCGTCATCCTCGCCGCCGGCCAGGCACGCCGCATGGGCAGCAACAAGCTGGTGGCCGAGCTGGCGGGCAAGCCGCTGCTGCGCCACGCCGCCGAGGCGGCGCTGGCTTCGCAGGCCGAGCCGGTGCTGCTGGTCACCGGGCACGAGCGCGACAAGGCCGAGGCGGCGGTCAGCGGCCTCGGCCTGCGGGCCGTGCACAATCCAGACTACGCCGCCGGCCTCTCCACCTCGCTGCACCGGGGCCTCGCCGCGCTGCCGGCCGAGGCCGACGGCGCGCTGGTGCTGCTGGGCGACATGCCGCGCATCACACCGGCCGCGCTGAACCGCCTGATCGCCGCCTTCAATCCGGTCGAGGGCCGCGCACTGGTGGTGCCGACCTTCAAGGGCAAGCGCGGCAACCCCCTGCTCTTCGCCCGTCGCTTCTTCGCCGAGGTGCAGGCGATCCAGGGCGACCAAGGTGCCCGCCAGCTGCTCGGCGAGTATCCCGAACTGGTGGCCGAGGTGGCGATGGAAGACGACGCGGTGCTGACCGACGTGGACACGCCGGAGGCGCTGGCGGCGATAAGGGAAGCCAAGAGCGGTCGCTGATTTCCTTCCCCCTTGGGGGGAAGGTGGCCGCGCAGCGGCCAAATGAGGGACTTTGGTTCGGCCAAGCGGCGTCCCCACCGACCAACATCCCTCACCCGGGCGCTGCGCGCCCACCCTCTCCCAAGGGCGAGGGTTTGCTACTCAGCCACTACGATCAGCTCCTGGCTCTCCGGCCCGGGCGGGGCGCGGTCCCAGTCGCCGTACCAGGTGACTTGGCCGAAGCCGGCCGCGGTCAGCAGGCGGGCAAGCGTCTCCCGCGGCAGGAAGCGCAGGCGGCTCTCGTCGACCACGACGTCGTCGGGGCCGAAGCGGAAGTGGGTCTCGTAGGTCACCAGCTCGTCCTCGACCCGCGTCACGTCATGGTGCACCTGGACGCCGCCGAGGCCCGGCACCTCGACGCTCCGCCGCGTCTCGGCCGGCGTCCAGGTCAGCCAGGCGCGCGCCGCCGGGTTGCGCGTCTCGAAGGCGAGGCGCCCGCCCGGCGCCAGGTGCCGGCGCAGGTTCGCCAGCGCCGCGAAGGCCTCCTGGTCGCCGAGGAAGACCTGGAAGACGTGGCCGGTCATGACGATGAGGTCGAAGCGCGCCGCCAGCGCCAAGCCGGCGGCCGTGCCCTCGACCCAGGCGACTTGCTGCCCGCCGTGCCGGCGCCTTGCGATGTCGAGCATCGCCGCCGCTGGGTCGGCGCCGATGACGCTGTGGCCCAGCGCCGCCAGGTCCGCCGCCAGCCAACCGGTACCGCAGCCGACATCCAGGATCGTCTTCTTCGCCGCACCGGCAAGAGTCGTGTAGAAGGCCGTGTCCGGCCCCGGCGGGTTCAGCGCGTCATAGACCGCGGCCAGGCGCGGGTCGCTGTAGGCCGCCGCGGTCAAGTCACCGGTTCCACGCGGCAGGGCGTGGAGCGCAGGGCAAAGCCACCGCTGACAGGATCGCGCAGGGTCCCGCTGGCGCCCAGGTTGACGTTGGCGCTGCCTTCGCCTGTCGCCGGCCAGGCCGGCATACCGAGCTGGTCGCAGGCCTGCCACCAGCCGTGCTGGCCGACGACGCTGCCGGGGTGCAGGCCGGGCGTGAGCTTCGCCACGGCCTCGAAGGCGCCGGCGGCGGTGACCACGCGCAGGCGCTGGCCCTCGGCGATGCCGCGTGCCTCGGCGGTCTTGGGATTGATCTCCAGCGCCGGCTCCGGCTGCAGCTTGCGCAGCGCCGGGATGTGGCGGTGCTGGCTGTGGCAGTAGGCGACCGACTTGGCGCCGCTCAGCAGCAGGTCGAAGCCATCGCACGCGGCCGGCGCCGCATAGGCCGGCAAGGGGTCCTGCCCGACGGCCGCCAGCGCCTCGCTCCAGACCTCCAGCCGCTTCGTCGGCGTGGCGAAGCCGTCGGCCTCGTGCCGGCGATAGACCGCCTCGCCCGGCAGGCGAAGCCCTTCGGGCGCGGCGCGCAGCTGCTCCAGCGTCACCCCCAGCGGAGCGAGCTGTGCGCGATAGCCGGCGTCGCCGTCGCCGCCGAAGAAGAGGTCGCCGAGGCCGAGGCGCCGCGCGAGCTCGAAGACGATCGCACGATCATCGCGCGCCTGGCCCAGCGGCGGGATCACCGCCGGCTTGAGCTGGACGTGGAACTGCCCGGCGAGGCTGCAATCGAAGCCGGCGCGCAGGCCCTCGCGCTCCCAGCCCGTGGTGACCGGCAGGACGATGTCGGCGAAGCGTGCCGTCGGCGTCATCACACTGTCGAGCTGGACGTGGAAGTCGAGCGCCGCCAGCGCGCGTTCGGTCAGGCCGCCCTCGGGGTGCGAGACCACGAGGTTGCCGCCGAAGCCGACCAGCGCGCCGATCTTGTAGGGCTGGGCCTCCAGCACCGCCCGCCAGACATCGCGCGCCAGCACCCAGCCGTTGCGGCCCGGCCCCAGCGGTCGCTCGGCGAGGCCCAGGGTCTTGGCCCCCTGACCCGGCGGCAGCAGCGACAGCGGCGCCATCTCGGCCAGCGGCGGCGCGGGCTGATAGAGGTTGCCGCCCGGCACGTCATGGCTGCCGGTCAGGGCGTGCAGCAGCGCGACGGCGCGGCTGGCCTGCGTCGCCTGCGCGTGCTGGCCGAGGCCGGTCCAGTGGTAGTGAGCGACGGCCTTGGCGGCGCCCAGCAGCTCGGCCGCCTGGACCAGCGCCTCTGGCGTCACGTCGGTCAGCGCCTGCACGCGCTCCGGCGTGAAGTCCGCGCAGCGCCCGGCATAGCGGCGGAAGGCGGTGCGGCAGGCGATGCCCCGGGGGGCCGCGGCGGCATCGAGCGCGATGCCGCTGGGATCGTCGAGCCACCGGCCCGCCGCCGGGTCGTAGCGGCGGAGGTCGGCGCTGAGCAGCACCTCCGCCTCCGCCAGTCCGAGGTCGGCGCCACGCAGGAAGCGACCGTTGTCGTCGCGCACCAGCAAGGGGCCGCTCGACCAGCGGGTCATGAAGTCCCGGTCGAAGCGACCGGCCTGGATCAGCAGGTTGGCGAGGCCCAGCGCCAGCGCGGCGTCGCTGCCGGGCCTGAGGCGGAGCCAGGCATCGGCGCGGCGGGCGAAGCCGGCGGGGCGCGGATCGACCACGATGAGTTTGGCGCCGGCGCGCAGGCCCCTCTGCACCTCGCCTGCCTGCGCCAGCCAGGTGGCCAGCGGGTTGAAGCCCCAGAGCAGGATGCAGTCGCTGTGCGCGAAGTCCGGCAGGCCGATGCCGGCGCCATGCGTGAAGGCCGGCGCGTAGTCCTTGTGCCAGTTGCAGAGCTCGGTGGCGTAGATGATGTTCGGCCCGCCGAAGCCGCGGATGAAGCGCTCGATCCAGACGATGGCGTCGCTGATCGCCGTGCCGCTGGGCGTGGTGACGGCGAAGGCGACGCCCTCGGCGCCCAGCCGATCGCGCGTGCGGGCCAGGCCCTCGGCCGTGGCGGCCAGCGCCGCCTCCCAGGAAATCTCCTGCCAGCCTGGATCGGCCGCGCCCTTGGGCGCCGTGCGCCGCAGCGGCTTCAGCAGGCGCTCGGGCGCATAGACCATCTCGGGCGCGGCGCGCCCCTTGGGACAGATCTTGGCGCCCGAAGGGTGGGCCGGGTCGGCGGCGACCTGGATCAGCCGCCCGCCCTCCACCGTCGCCACCACCCCGCAGCGCGAGCGGCACTGGGCGCAAAAGGCGGCTACGGTCTGGCTCACGGGCGGGCCCTCCCTTGGAATTCGAGCTTCGCGCCGGAGGCCACGGATGACAAGCCGCCGCTTTCCGGCACAATAGGCGCCTGCGAAGCCGAGGGAGGGGCACCATGGCGGATGCGGCCAAGCGCCTGCGCAACATGTCGGAGATCCGGCGCTACTTCCACCGGAACGACAAGCCGATCTATTTCGTCAGCGCCACCAACTTCAACCTGCTCGGCATGGACGAGTGGTGTCGCAACTTCAAGTACCTCTGCTACCTCGACTGCTTCGACGGCCGGCATCCCAACGTCTTCTCGCCGCCCGAGGCGCCGCACGCCGAGTTCACCTCGATCGAGGACATCAACAACTACCTGCTGCAGCACAAGGCCGTGCTGGACTGGTTCGCCAAGCGCGGCGGGGCGCCCCGCCTGGTCTTCCTGATGTTCGACGAGAAGACCGAGGCGCTGGCGAAGGAGATCGGCGCCGAGGTCTGGTTCCCGCCGGCGGCGCTGCGCCAGCGCGTCGACAACAAGATCGAGACGGTGCGCATCGGCAACAAGGCCGGCGTGCCCTCGGTGCCCAACGTGCTGGGCGAGGTCGACGGCTGGGCGACGCTGACGAAGCTGGCCGACGGCGCCGGGCTCGGCCGCGACCTGGTGCTGCAGTCGGCCTTCGGCGACAGCGGCCACACGACTTTCTTCATCAAGTCCGAGGCCGACTTCGAGCGCCACCGCGCCGAGATCGTCGGCCAGGGCGAGATCAAGATCATGAAGCGCATCCGCTGCCTCGGCTCCGCCATCGAGGCCTGCGCCACCAAACAGGGCACCATCGTCGGCCCGCTGATGACCGAGCTGATCGGTTTCCCCGAGCTGACGCCCTATCGCGGCGGCTGGTGCGGGAACGAGATCTTCGACAGCGCGTTCAGTGACGAGATCCGGCAGAAGGCCCGCGCCTATACCTTCGCCTTCGGCGAGCAGCTGAAGAAGGAAGGCTATCGCGGCTACTTCGAGCTCGACCTGCTGATCGACCGCGACAACGGCGACCTCTGGCTTGGCGAGCTGAACCCGCGCATCACCGGTGCCTCCTCGATGACCAACCACGCCGCCTTCGCCCACGCCGACGCACCGCTTTTCCTGTTCCACCTGCTGGAGTTCAGCGGCGTCGAGTTCGACCTCGACATCGAAGAGCTGAACGCCCGCTGGGCCGACCCGGAGAACATCGATTCCTGGTCGCAGATGGTGATCAAGCACACCGACACGACGGTCGACCAGCTGGTCGCCGCGCCGGAGAGCGGCATCTGGCGTCTGCTGCCGGACGGACGCGTGGTCTATGACCGCTTCGACTATCACCGCCGCGCGGTGGAGAGCGAGGCCGAGGCCTTCTTCCTGCGCATCATGAAGGCCGGCGACTGGCGCTATGAGGGCGCCGACCTCGGCATCCTGGTGACGCGCGGGCGCTCGATGGACGCCAACTACGAGCTGACGCCGCGCGCGCGGCAGTGGATCGCCGGCATCAAGGCGCAGTTCCAGGGCCGCCCCCCGCTCCAGGCGCAGGCCAGCCCCGCCTTGGACCAGCTTCCCTCGGCCTTGGCGGCGGGCGAGCCGGCCTTCAAGATTCTCTGATGCGGTTTCCCTTCCAGAGTCTCGCCGAATCCCGGCCCGGCCCCGCGTGGACCGGCGTCTTCCGCCGCAACTGGGCGGCCTATCGCCGCTGGTATCTCTCCGAGGGCGCGGCGGCGCGCCCGACCTATCTGGAGTGCCGCCGGGCACTGAAGGCCCACATGCCGGAACTTGTCCCGGTCTGGGAGGCCGCCAGCGAGGCGGCCGGCGGCGGCGACCTGGAAGCCCGCTTCCTCTCGCTCTGGCGACCGCCGGCCTACATCGCCGCCTGCTCGCAGGCGATCTGGCCGGGGCCGGAGCCGCTGCTGGTGCGCAACTACGACTATGCCCCGGCCGCCTTCGAGGGCCTGCTGCTGAAGAGCCGCTGGCTGGACCAGGCAGTGATGGGCATGAGCGACTGCCTGATCGGCCTGCTGGACGGGGTGAACCAGGCCGGCCTTGCGGTCTCGCTGACCTTCGGCGGGCGCCGCACCGTGGGCGAGGGCTTCGGCGTTCCGATCGTTCTGCGCTATGTGCTGGAGACCTGCGCTACGACCGCCGAGGCCGTCGCGGCCCTCAGCCGCGTGCCCTGCCACATGGCCTACAACGTCACGGCGGTCGACGCCCAGGCGCGCCACGCCACGCTCTTCCTCTCGCCCGACCGGCCGGCCGTAGTGACGGAACTGCCGGCGGCGACCAACCACCAGGAGCGCATCGAGTGGTTCCGCCATGCCCGCGCCACGGCGACGGTGCAGCGCGAGCGCTTCCTCTACGACCGCCTGCTGGGCGGCCCGCTGTTGCCGGCCGAGGACTTCGTCGGCGCCTTCCTGAAGCCGCCGCTCTATGCGCACGCCTTCGACCGCGGCTTCGGCACGCTCTACACCGCCGCCTACCGCCCGGCCGAGCGCAGCGTCGAACTGCTCTGGCCCGACGCGGCGCGACGCTTCACCCTCGCCGACTTCGAGGCACAGCGCTGGGGCGTGGTCTATCCGATCGCGGCCTAGGACGCACCGCCCGCCTTCCTTCTGCTGTCGTCGCTGCGCTGCGCTGTCCTCCGGCCGGGATGGCGCGGAAGGCTGACTGGCGTCTCAGCGATAGAGGTCCGGCGAGAGCTCGCGGTCGGCGGCCTGCAGTTCGGCAGTGACCTGGGCGACGGCGGGGCGGGCCTGCATCCGGGCATACCAGGCCGCCAGCGCCGGGTGGGCCTGCAGCCCTGGCCCTTTCAGGCGCTGGGCCCAGAAGAGGCTGAGGTAGAGCGCGATGTCGGCCAGCGAGAAGGCCCCGCAGAACCAGTCCTGTCCGCCGAGTTCGCCCGCCAGCCGCTGGTAGTGGCCGCGCAGCGTCGCCTCGCCTTTCGTCGCTTCGGCCTCCTGCTGCGCGCGGCGGGAGGGATCGCTCGCCGGCTCGCTGCGGTGCATCAGCAGGCGCAGCGGTGGCAGCAGGATCTCGTCGGCGGTCAGCTCCAGCAGGCGGCAGCGCGCCCGCGCCGCGGCGCCGGTCGGCATCAGCGCGGGCTCCGGATAGGCTTCCTCCAGGTACTCGCCGATGACGGTGGAATCGAACAGCGTCACCGCGCCGTCCAAGAGCACCGGCACCTGCGCCCTGGGATTGGCCATCAGCACGGCCGGGTGCTTGGGCTGGTAGCCCCGCGCCTGGCTGAAGGCCACCATGACCCGCTCGAAGGGCAGCCCCTTCTCGGCCAGCTGAATCTCCACCTTGCGCGAGAAGAGGCTGAGCGGCCCCGAATAGAGCAGCCGGCTCATGCCTGCCCCCCGGACGGCGCCGCTGCCTGGTCGATCGCGGCGGCGCGCTGGAATGCCGGGCGGGTCGCACAGCGGTCGATGTAGGCGGCGATGGCCGGCGTCTCCGGCAGCAGCTTCATCATGCGGCCCAGGAAGTTGAGGTCGATGCCGATCAGCACGTCGGCCGCGGTGAAGCTGTCGCCCAGCAACCAGGGGCCGCCCCGCAGGGCCTCGTCCAGCACCGACATGACCCGGTCGGCCGAGCCCCAGCCGTTCTGCACGGTGTTGCCGCCGCCCTGCCCGCCCGTCAGCTCGCCTACCGCCGGCTCGATGCAGTTGCCGGAGAAGAAGAGCCATTGCAGGTAGCGCCCGCGCCGCGGATCGTCGATGGCGGGGGCGAGGCCCGCCCGCGGATAGCGGTCGGCGAGATAAGTCAGGATGGCGCCGGATTCGGCGACGGCGACCGGGCCGTCGGTCAGGGCCGGAACCTTCTCCATCGGGTTGATGCGGTGATAGCCGGGCGTCTTCTGCCCACCCTGGCGCAGGTCGACCAGCACCCGCTCATAGGGCTGGCCCAGTTCCTCCAGCATCCAGAGCGCGCGCAGCGCGCGCGTGCTGGGGGCCCAGTAGAGCGTCAGCATCGGCGTCCTCCCTGCCTCGCAAGGGCGCGAACGAAAGCAGAACTCTCCGACCCTGTCTAGCGCGCGTTGACGCGGGTTATGGTCTTCACCGGGCCGCGCGGATTGCCCGACAGCGCGGCGATGCGCCGGTCGTCCGCCTCGATAAAGGCCTGGACCGCGTCTTCGTCGGTAACGTCGACGCTCGCGGTCGGGACCTTGCGGTTCGAGGTCTGCGAGCCGTCCTGGTAGAGAACGTTGAACTGAATGAAGGCCACGTCGGTGACCAGCTTCTTGCGCGCCACGGATGCTTCTCCGGATGAGACTTGGTGGGTTTAGCTCGCTGCCGCGGGCGCCCTAGGGCTGGCCGGCCTCGGAATCGGGATCGGGCTCGACGTCGGGCGATGCCGGGTCGCGCTGGGCCTTGCGCTCGCGCGCCGCCTCTTCCCGGCGGTTCTGCTTCTCCAGCCGCTTCGCATCCTTGGCGCGCCGGCGGTCGCTGCGCTCCAGGTTGTAGTTGGGCCGCTTGGCCATGATACCCGGTCCTTACAAAGACGAACCGCGCGGGGGCAGCCTCAAAGGCGCCCCCGCGCGGCTCAAACACCCCCGGCGGTCAGACCGCCTTCAGGTTCTCGGCCGAGGACTTCCCGCGCTTCGGGTCACGCTGCTCCTCGTAGGATACGCGCTGGCCCTCGTTCAGGGTGCGCATGCCGGCGCGCTCGACGGCAGAGATGTGCACGAAGATGTCGGGGCCGCCGCCTTCCGGCTGGATGAACCCGTAACCCTTCGTGCTGTTGAACCATTTTACGGTGCCAGTCGGCATCGCTTCCTCCCATGAGATTGCACGGCGCAGTGGATCGGCGCCGTGGCAGACCCGGCTTTGGTTTGAGCGAGAGACGGCTCCCCAGGGGAACTGCCGACCGAACAAGCCTCAGAGGACCGCGACAGGAGTCTGGTCCTCTTGCGCGTCGCTGGCAAGGCGCCAGGGTCACAGGCGACGCGGCAAGCGCAGAGCATAGACTGCGGCTGCCGCCTGGGCCAGCCCCGTGGTCAGGAATACCACCGGCAGGGGAAAGAAGCGCAGCAAAATGGAAAAAATCCCCGGTGGGATGCAGTCCGAGAACTCGCGGTAGGTGGCGAACAGTGGCGTCATGGTCTGCCGCTCGCTCGGGCGCACCATGCGCAGGAAGGGCAGGTTCCCGGTCACGTCGAGCATGAAGGCGCCAAAGGCACCCAACAGCAGGCAGGCGGCGCCGACCCAGGGCAGGCCGGCGAAGGCCGCCGCCGCCAGGGCCCCCGCGGCGGTACAGCAGAAGCCGGCGATGATGATGCGGCGTACCCCGTAGCGCCGGCCCAGCAGGCCGATCACCGGCGCGCCGAAGAGGAAGAAGTTGGCCGCCGAGACCAGGTAGCCGCCGACCACGCCGCCGAGACCGGTCTCGATGCAATAGATCGGGCCGTAGGTGAAGAGCATCGACCAGTAGGTCGAGCGCGTGATGGCGATGGCGTAGCTCAGACGCAGGCGCGGGCGCGAGAGAAAGGACCAGATATGCCGCAGCGGGTTGGGCGGCGGGCGCCGCATCACCGGCAGGGGCGAATCCTCGCGCGCCCGCAGGATCCAGAAGTAGACCAGCAGAATCACGGTGAAGACCTGCGACACCGCCAGCGGCACCCAATGCGCCGCCGAGGCCGCGAGCTGCACGCCCAGGGCCGGCCCGAAGCACCAGGGGATGGCCGCGGCGAGCATGCGCAGCGGCTCCAGCCGGTTCAGCGCCTGGCCGCGCAGCGTGTCGAGGATGTAGAGGTTGAGACAGATGTTGAAGCAGACGACGCCGAATACGCGCAGCGCCATGCCAGCGATCTGCAGCGGCAGGGTCTGCGCCATCAAGAGCAGCGAGGCCAGGATCAGGCAGAGCCCGCCCCCCGTATAGACCCAGCGCCGCCCGATCCGCCGGGTGATGTGCGGTATGGCGAAGTTGGCGCAGAGGCCGAAGCCGGCGACCGCGAAGAAGACCAGGCTGGTGCCCTCGGCCGAGCCGGTCATGTGCTGCAGGTCGACGACGATCAGCGTTGCCAGCACGGCGCGCGCCGAGGATTCCAAGCCGAACAGCGTGGCAAAGGCGCCGGCGCCGGGCGACTTCAGCGCCTGCAACCAGATCGGCGCACGGGTCAGCATGGAAAGGGGTACGTCCTCGGGCGCCGTATCCGGGGCAGAATCCCTGCCCGTCTTGTCGTTATCCCGGGCAGTTATGCACGGCCGGCGCCGCCGGCCCTATGCAAAGGCGTCACGCCTCGTCTGCCCGGCGACATGCGGCAGGCGGTCGAGGAAGGCGACGATGACCTGCATGACCTCCGGCCGCTCCACGTAGTCGATATGGCCGCCGCCCTCGACGATGAGCGACTGCTTCGGGCCGGGCGCGGCGTCGTAGAGCCGCTGGCCGAAGGGCAGCGGCACCACGGTGTCGTCGCCGCCGTGCATCCACAGCAAGGGTTGGGTGACGTGCCTGATGCGGCCGATGGAGTCCCAGCGGTCCAGGATCAGCCGCCGCACCGGAATCCAGGGATAGCGCATGGCCGCGACCGAAGCGGCTTGATCGAAGGGCCCCTCCAGGATGATGGCGGAGCCACGCCCCTCGGCCGCCATGGCGATGGCGACCGCCCCGCCGAGCGATTCGCCGAACATGGCCGGTGGCGGCTTGCCCTGCGCGGCCACCCAGTCGAGCGCGGCGCGGGCATCGGCCAGGATGCCCTGCTCGCTCGGCCGGCCGGGGTTGGCGTTATAGCCGCGATAGCCGCAGAGCAGCAGGCCGTGCCCGGCGAGCACAAGCTGCCAGTACTTCGAGATGCGCTGGCCGCAGCCGTTGCCGTGGAACAGCACGACGTCGACGCCGCCGGGCTTCGAGGGTGGCCAGTACCAGTGGACGCAGACGATGCCGTCCGCGGCGCGCGTCTCGACGACGCGCGGGGAACGGCCGGGCACCAGCGGCGGCGAGAAGGGCTGGCGCTCCACCGGGTACATCTTCCGCCGCTGCAGGATGAAGATGTAGGCCACCGCCAGCACCCAGATCAGCGGCGGCAGGGCCAGCAGCAGCCAGAGCCAGCTCATGGCGCGGCCGCCGCCAGGCGCCCGGCGCCCTCGCTGCCCTCGTGGCGGCACCAGGGCCGGCTGCCGCCGAGGCCGCGATTGCCCCATTCGGCCTCGAAGGCGATGGCCGCGCGGGCGCGCTCGGACCGCTGCTGTGCCTCGTCGAGATGATCCTGGGCGATCGCCGCCGCAGCCTCCGCGCGGTAGCCGGCGATGACCCGCTCGTCCACCAGGGCACAGTAGTCGGCCAGCAGCATGTCGTAGTGCACGGCAAAGAGATCGCGCGATTGCCCGGCCCCGGCCGGAAGGCCGGCAGCCAGCAGGGCTAGGACAATGGCGGCCCGGCGCATGGCCGTCAGCGCAGCCGGATGGTGCGGTCGTCGGGGCGCAGGCGTTCGACCTCGGCGTCGGTCGCTTCGCGCTCGACCAGGCCGCGCGCCTCGAACAGGCGCTCGGCCGCCAGCAGCCAGTTCATGTAGTAGGGACGGCAGAGCCCCTCCCCCTCGCTGCGGCGGATCTCGTCCACCAGCAGCGACTGGAACTCGCCCCAGCCGAAGAGGCCGCGCGCGTTCATCTCCACCACCATGGCGAAGACCCGCGCCTCCCACGGCTCGGCGAAGACCGGCCCGGTCTCGTCGCGCGGGATCGCCAGGTCGGGCGGCAGCGCGCGCAGCGGGTCGAGGCCCTTGGGATCGGCTTCGCTCAAGGCCCCGGCTCCAGGTAGGATTCCCAGAGGTCGAGCGTCACCTCGTCGCCGGCCGCCGCCTCTTCGCCCCAGAGGTCGCGTGCCTGAAAGATCACCAGGTAGCACCACTCGACATGCGGCCGGCCGGCCGCGTTGGCGTCGGCCAGCGTGAAGGCGCCACGCACCGCGCCGATCACCCCAGGCTGGTTGCGCGCATAGCGCGGCAGACGCGTGTGGCCGGCGATGCCGTGCGGCTGGGTGCGGATGCGATCGCCGACGGCGAAGCGGCGGGGCGCCTGGAAATCACTCTTCAGGCCCGGCAGACCCTGGAAGATGAAGCGCTCGGCCTCGGCGGCCTTCAAGATCTTCGGCCGGGCGATCGCCGCCGGCAGCGGCCGCAGCGGGCCGCCCGCCAGCTCGGCGTCGCTGATCGCGCCCAGGCTCTTCAGGCAGGCGAAGTTCCCTTCGAACCACTTCTCGTAGTAGCTCGACGCGAGGTAGTGCGCCGGATCCATGCGCTCGATGTCGCGGCGCACATGGTCGCCGCCCATCGGCAGCGCGGCGCGCAGGGCCCGCGACATGGCGAACATGCGGCCGTGCCAGGCGGCATGGAAACGCGGATCCTCGGGCTCGTCCGTGTCGATGCGGCCGAAGCCCTGCATCCCGCCCATGTCGTGCACGCCGTCCATCAGGTCCTCGGCAGCAGATAGCTGTCCCACAGGTCGAGCGAGAGCCTGTCGCCCGCGGGCGCCTCGGCGCCCCACAGGTCGCGGCTCTCGAAGACCACAGTGTAGAGCGTCTCCGGCGTGCGGTCGCCCTCGGCGTGGCGGTCGGCCACCAGGAAGGCGCCATTCACCCGTTCGACGATGCCCGGCATGCCGCGGGCGTAGGCCGGCAGGCGGGTGTGGCGGGCGCGGACGTGCCGCCGCGTGGCCACCTTGTCGCCTACCTTGAAGCGCGCCGGCGCCGCGGGCTGCGCCTGCGAGGCGCCGCCCAGGATCGCCGGCAGCACGGCCGCCGCGCCGACGGCGGACCAGTCGCCCCTGCCCTCGGCCTTGCCGCTCGCCAGTTCAGAGGCCGTCACCGCGCCGCGTTCCAGCAGCAGGCGCCGCAGCGCCTCGAACCATTTCTCGTAGTAGCTGGACGCCAGGTAGTGCGCCGGCTCCATCGCCTCGATCGCCGGGCGGAAGTGATCGTCGCTCCAGGGCACGGCGAAGGGCACGGCACTGGTCAGGGCGAAGACCCGCGCCTCCCAGGGCGCATGGAAGACCGGCTCCCCGGCCTCGATCTGGATCGGGCCGAATCCTTGCAGGCCGCCGAGATCGTGAATGCCGTCCATCTAGACCAGCGCGGTGCCGATCATCCCGTCGCGGGTGACCAGGTCGGCGAGTTCCGCTTCGCTGAGGCCTTCGGTACCGGCCGGACGCTCAGGCAGCACCATGTAGCGCAGGTCGGCATTGCTGTCCCAGACGCGCACCTTCTTGCCCGCCGGCAGGGTGACGCCGAACTCCGCCAGCACGGCGCGCGGCTCGCGCACCGAGCGCGAGCGATAGGGGGCCGACTTGTACCAGACGGGCGGCAGGCCCAGCACCGGCCAGGGATAGCAGGAGCAGAGCGTGCAGGTGACCATGTTGTGCACCTCGGCCGTGTTCTCCACCACGACCATGTGCTCGCCCTGCAGGCCGGTGAAGCCCAGCTCGGCGATCGCCGCCGTGGCGTCGCTCAGCAGACGGGCACGGTAGGCCGGGTCGCTCCAGGCCTTCGCCACCACCTTGGCGCCGTTGCGCGGCCCGACCTTGGTCTCGTAGGTCTCGACGAAGACGTCGAGCGCGGCGGGATCGACGATGCCCTTGGCCACCAGCACGCGTTCCAGCGCCTTCACGCGCAGGGCGACACCGGCCTCCTCCTCGTCGTGGTCGTGGCCGTGGTGATGGCCATGCTCGCCGTGATCGTGGCCGTGCTCGCTGCCGGTCTCGCCGGCCTCGCCGTGCTCGTGATCCTCGTGGCTCATGCGGCGTAGTCCTGTCCCTCGCGGTCCATCAGGCGCTTCAGCGCGATGAAGTGGTCCTCGGCATAGGGATGCGCGTCGAGCGCGGCCTTGACGTTGCCGGCGACGTTGTCGCTGACCAGCTTCAGCGGCCGGCCGGTCTGCATCGCCTTGACCTGCAGCTCGCAGGCGCGCTCCAGGTAGTAGACGTCGTCGAAGGCGCGGCCGATGGATTCCGCCACCACGGTGACGCCGTGGTTAGCCATGAAGACCACGCGCTTGCCATTCAGCGTGCCGGCGATGCGGTCGCCCTCGGCCTTGTCGCCGGCCAGGCCGTTGTAGTCGTCGTCGTAGGACACGTCGTTCCAGAACCGCAGGGCGTTCTGGCTGCAGGGCAGCAGGCGCCCGCTCTCGATCGAGGTCAGCGTCGTCGCCCAGGGCATGTGGACGTGGAAGACGGCGCGTGCGGCAGGGTGGTTCACATGCACCCGGCTGTGGATCCAGAAGGCGCTGAGCTCGGCCTTGCCGCTGCCCTCAAGCACCTGGCCTTCGGCGTCGACCACCAGGATGTCGCTGGCCCGCATCTCGGCCCAGTGCCGGGCATAGGGGTTCAGCAGGAAGAGGTCGCTGTGACCCGGCACCGCGTAGCTGAAGTGGTTGCAGATGCCCTCGCTGAAACCGAAGCGGTTAGCCAGGCGCAGCGCCGCCGCGAGGTCGATCTTCGCCTGGTCGATCTGGGCGCGCAGCGCCGGGTCGGTGAGCCTGCCGTCGAGCATGGATGGATCTCTCCTTGGTTGGGAGGGACTCTGGGCAAGCGGCGCGACGCTGGCAATAGCGTGCTGGTCTGGTCAGCTACAGCCCAAGAGCAGCCCTCACCGCCGCCAGGCCGTCGCCGCCGTCGCGCGTGGTCACGCCCTTCAGCCAGGCATCCAGCACGGCGGGATCGGCCTTGATGGCCTTGGTCGCGGCCACCTCGGGCGAGAGGCCCTCGTCCAGGATGTAGCCCATGCCTTCCGACTCGCCGGCGATGGTGAAGGTGAGGTTCATCAGCAGCGCGCCGACGTTCGGGCATTCCGCCATGTAGCCCTTGCGCACCTGGGTGTGGACCGTGGCGCCGCCGAAGTCCGGGCCATAGTAGGCATCGGCGCCGGTCAGGTAGGCGATGTCATGCGCCAGGTTCATCGGATGTGGCGCCCAGGCCTGGAAGACGATGAAGCCGTCCTGCCGCTCGGCGCGCGTCACCTCGGCCAGCATGCCCTGCTCGCTGGATTCCACGACCTCGAAGCCGGCGAGGCCGTACTGCGGGTCGGCAATCATGTCGAGCATGAGCTGGTTGGACCCGGGCTCGATGCCGTAGACCTTGCCGTCCAGCTTGTCCTTGAACTTCGCGACGTCCTTGACGTCCTTCAGGCCGGCGTCCCACGCCGGCTTCAACGTGGCCCAGGTGTACTTCGCCCCGGTCAGGTTCTGCTGCACCGTCTCGACCGTGCCGCGCGCCTTGAACTCCTCGTAGTAGGAGACCATCGCCGGGTCCCAGTAGCCGAGGAAGACGTCGAGCTGCCCGTTCTCCATGGCCTGATAGATCACCGGTACGCCCAGCACCTGGGTGTCGGCGCCATAGCCCAGCGCCTGCAGGAGCACACTGGCGGTGCCGGTGGTGAAGGCGAGATCGCTCCAGCCCGGCTCGGCCATGCGCACGGTGGCGCAGCTTTCCGGCTCCGCCGCCGCCACAGCCGCCGTCCCGATCAGCCAAGCCAAGCCCGCGAGCATCAGGGTCTTTCGCATCGACAGCCTCCCAGCCTGTTCCCGCGCATCCTAGCAATAGATTAACCGATCGGTCAACATATCGACCGTCCGGTTGATTTACGCTAGAATGTGGCGCATGGGACGCAAGAGCATCGACGAGATCCGCCGGCTCGAACTGGTGGAAGCCGCCTTCCAGGTGATGAAGCAGGAGGGTGTGGGCGCCGCCTCGCTGGCCCGCGTCGCCGCCGAGGCCGGGCTCTCGAAGGGCATGGTCCTGCACTACTTCAAATCCCGCGACGCGCTGATCGAGGCGACGTTGCGCCACATCAACGCGCTCTACGGCCACGAGGTGGCAGAGCGCATGGCGGCGGCGGAGAGCCCGCTGGCGCGCGTTGAGGCTGTCATCGAGGCGAACTTCAGCGCCTGGTACTACAAGCCCGAGCATGCCCACATCTGGCTCGCCTTCTGCGCCCAGGCAACCTTCGAGCCGCGCTTCCGCCGTATCCAGCGCGTGCTGCACAGCCGGATGCAGTCGAACATCATCGCCAACCTGAAGAGCCTGCTGGGGATCGAGGAGGCCAAGCGCGTCGCGCTGGCCCTGACGTCGCTGATCGACGGCCTGTGGGTGCGCTGCGCCATGACGCCCGGCGGCTTCGATCGCGAGACCGCGCGCCGCCAGGTCCTGGACTACCTGAAGCTGGCGACAGGCCGCCGCCGCTCGGCCTGATCCTGGAAGATTTCCACAGGCGTCGAAGGCCCTTCATTGACCACGGATTAACGGGGTGCGTAGCATACTCTGTTAATCGGAGGCAGGGGCATGAATCGGGTCACCAAGTCCGCTGCGGCAGGGACATTTGTCCTGCCGCCCATGTCGGCCGACGGCATCGCGCATCTCATTACACGGCAGGCGATCGCTCCGAGGACCGGTCGCTTCCTGGCGGTGCTCTTCATCCTGCTCGGGCTGATGCTGGGCGCCGGCCTCTACACCCTGATCGAGGTCCAGGAAGCCGGCGAACGCCAGGTCCAGACAGATCTCAGGGTCGCGCAGCTGGACCGGGAGATCTCCAGCCGGATCTATCAGTGGATCGCCCTCGCCCAGGACCTGCCGTCGGCGCCCGACTTCGGGCGCAGCAGCGCCGCCATGACGCTCTACGGCCTGCTGCTCTCGCGGCCCGAAGCCGGCAGCGGCGGCCTGCAGGCGGCCGTCCCGGGCTTCGCCAACCGTGGCCTCGTCTCGCTGGTGCTCGAACTCGCCGACCTGCTGCAGGACCCGGTCGCCCGGCGTCAGGTCGCCAAGGTGGGTTCCCTGATCGTCCAGGCCGACCAGCTCTTCGGCAATTGCGCCTCGCCGCGCGAATGCGCCAGCGCCGTCGCGATGGACATCCTGCTCGACCGCTGGCGGCGGTAGACCACGGTTTCAACCCTTGAGCCGCAGTCCCTTCGGGTCCCACAGCGGCGCCAGGCTGGCCTTCACCGGATGGCGCTGCCAGGCGACCTCGATCTCGTAGCGCCCCTCGAGCGCTACGGCGGGAGCACTGCCCGGCTCCACCGGCACGTAGCCGAGCGCGATGGCGCTGCCGAGCGTATGGCCATAGTTCCCGCTGGTGGTGCGCCCGACGAGGACACCGTCCCGCCAGATCGGCTCGTTGTGATAGAGCAGCACCTCGGGATCCTCGAGCTGGAAGGCCAGCAGGCGGCGCGTAACCCCCTCGGTCCTCTGCTTCTCCAACGCCGCGCGGCCGATGAACTCGCCGGCCTTCTTCCAGCCCACCGCGAAGCCGAGACCGGCCTGCAGCGGCGTGTCCTCGTCGCCGATGTCGTGGCCCCAGTGGCGATAGCCCTTCTCCAGCCGCAGCACGTCCATCGCGTGCATGCCGACCGGCCGCACGCCCAGGTCCTCGCCGGCGCTTGCCAGCGCCTCGTATAGCCTGGCCGTTTCGGCCCAGGGCACCATCAGCTCCCACCCCAGCTCGCCGACGTAGGAGATGCGTGTCGCGCGCAAGGCGATCCCGGCCACCTCGACCTCCCGACTGGCGCCGAAGGGGAAGGCCTCGTTGCCGAGGTCCGCGTCGGTCAGGCGCGCCAGCAGGGCGCGGCTTTCCGGCCCCATCACGCCGATCATGCCGAACTGCTCGGTCACGTCGCTGGCGGTCGCCGCGCCACGCAGGTGCCGCTTCAGCCAGGTCCAGTCGCGCACCGCGGTGGCCGCCGCCGTCACCACCAGGAAGGCGTCCTTCGACAGGCGGGTCACGGTCAGGTCGGCCTCGATGCCGCCGCGCGGGTTCAGCCACTGGGTATAGACCGCGCGGCCCGGGGCCACGTCGACCTCGGCGGCCGAAATGCGGTTCAATTCGCGCGCCGCGTCGGGCCCCTCGACCCGGAACTTGGCGAAGGTCGAAAGATCCAGCAGCCCCACGCGCTCGCGCACCGCCCGGCACTCCTCGGCACGGTAGGGAAACCAGTTCTGCCGCTTCCAGGAGTATTCGTAGGCCGGCGCGACACCGGCCGGCGCGAACCAGTTGGCACGCTCCCAGCCGGCCACTTCGCCGAAGCAGGCATTGCGCGCCTTGAGGGTTTCGTAGAGCGGCGTCTTGCGCCGGCCGCGCGCGGTCTCGAACTGGCGGAAGGGCCAGTGCATGCCATAGAGCAGGCCGAGCGCCTCGCTGACGCGCTCCTTCAGGTAGGTCTTGTCGTTCTGGTGCGGCATCATGCGGCGGATGTCGACGTCCCAGAGGTCGAAGGGCGGATGGCCGTCGACGATCCAGTGCGCCAGCGCCATGCCGGCCCCGCCGGCCGACTGGATGCCGATGGAATTGAACCCGGCGGCGACGAAGAACTTCTCCACCTCCGGGCTTTCGCCCAGCAGGTAGCGCTGGTCCGGTGTGAAGGACTCCGGGCCGTTGAAGAAGGTGCGGATGCCGGCGGTCTGCAGGATCGGGATGCGGTGGAGCATGGCCTCCACCACCGGCGAGAAGTGCTCCAGGTCCTCGGGCAGCTGGTCGAAGCAGAAGTCCTCGGGGATGCCGTTCATGCCCCAGGGCTTGGCCACCGGCTCGAAGCAGCCGAAGAGGATCTTGCCGGCGTCCTCCTTGACGTAGGTGTAGGAGTCCATGACCCGCAGGACCGGCAGCTTGCCGGGCAGGCCCTCGATCGGCTCGGTCACGGCATAGAAGTGCTCGGCCGCGTGCAACGGCACCCGCACGCCGGCCATCAGGCCGATGTCGCGCGCCCACATGCCGCCGGCGTTCACCACGACTTCGCAGTCGACCGGGCCGTGGTCGGTCTCGACGCCGACCGCCCGGCCGTCCCTGACCTTGACGCCGGTGACCTTGACGCCCTCCAGGATCGTCGCGCCGCGCATCTTCGCGCCGCGGGCCAGCGACAGGGCGGTCGCGCCGGGATCGCACTGCCCGTCGCGCGGGAAGTAGATGGCGCCCAGCACGCCCTCGGTGTTGATCAGCGGGTGGCGGCGCTTGGCCTCGGCGGTGTCGATCACCTCGACCTCGACGCCCATGGCCTTGCCGGCCGTCGCGCTGCGCTTGAACTCGTCCCAGCGCTCCTCGTTCAGGGCGATGGACAGCGAGCCGGTCTCCTTGAAGCCGGTGGCCTGCCCGGTCTCCTGCTCCAGCGTGCGATAGAGGTTGGTGGTGTAGACCGCGAGCTTGGTGAGGTTGGCATAGGCCTGCGAGGCGCGGACCAGGCCGGCGGCGTGCCAGGTGGTGCCGCAGGTAAGCTGCTTGCGCTCCAGCAGCAGCACGTCGCTCCAGCCCAGCTTGGTCAGGTGATAGGCGATGGAGCAGCCGACGATGCCGCCGCCAACGATGACCACGCGGGCCTGGCGCGGCAGGGTGATGGCGGGGATAGGGGTCTCCGACATGAGGCTCTCCGGCTTGGGAACAGCGGAGAGAGAACCCGCTTGGGCGGTTCAACGCAAGCCGTGCTCCAAAAGCAGCGAGGGCGCGCGACCCGCTTCCGCCGCCCGCGGAAGCCGTCACGCGCCCTGCGCCCTCCGCCGGAGCGGAGATCCGAAAAGCAGCCGTTACTCAGGCCGCCTTGCCGATTTCGATCTTCTTCGCCGACTTGGCGGCCTCCGGCTTCTTCGCCACTTCGATGGTCAGCACGCCCTTGTCGAAGCCGGCCTTGACCTTGTCCGCGTCAATGCTGTCGGGCAGCCGCACCTGGCGGAGGAAGCTGCCGTAACGGCGCTCCGTCACATGCACGTTGTCCTTGTCCGAACTGGACTCGCTCTTCTTTTCGCCCTTCAGGGTCAGCAGGCCGTCGTCGAGAGTCACCTCGACGTCCTTGGCATCCAGCCCAGGCAACTCTGCGGTGATGCGGAAGCCGTTTTCGCTCTCGGTCAGCTCCAGCTGCGGAACCACCGGCAGGTCCTGGCTCGCCGCTTGCCAGTCGAACAGGCCGCGCGGCAGGGCGCCGCCGTTGAGGAAGCTGTCGAACAGCCGTCCCATCTCGCTGCGGAACTGGAGCAGCGGATCGAGGCTGCGGGTCGCCGGCATAGCGGCGCTCTTGCTCACTGCCTTCTCTGCCATGATCGGTCTCCCTTGCGATGCCGCCTCCGGGGGGGGAGGGGCGGGTTGAAGCAGATTGGCGAGAAGGGCGTGCCATCGCCTTGACTCAGGTCAAATCGGCCGCATGAAAGTCGCTGGCCCCACCGGGCGTGCCCGCCTAAAGTCCCCGGCCCGACAGACCAGGAAGAGGAGAGGAATGATGAGCATCCAGCGTATCGAGTGCGGCCCGCGCATGAGCCAGGCCGTGGTGCACGGCGACAAGATCTACCTGGCCGGCGTCGTCGCCGACGACCCGTCGGTCGGCGTCAAGGAGCAGACGCAGCAGATCCTGAAGTCGATCGACCGCCTGCTGGCGGCGGCCGGCAGCGACAAGACCAAGATCCTCACCGCCAACATCTGGCTGGCGGACATCGCCACCTTCGCCGAGATGAACGCCGCCTGGGATGCCTGGGTGCCGCAGGGTCACACCCCGGCCCGGGCCACCGTCGAGTCCAAGCTGGCGGCGCCGCAGTACAAGGTCGAGATCATGGTGCAGGCGGCCAGGTAGGCTGCCGGGGCCGCCGCGGCGCCGACCGGTGCCGCGGCGGCTGCGCCCCTATCGGGCGGGGGCTTGGCCGACGAGGGTCTGGCGCGGCGGACCCGGGAACCTGCATACGGACTGATGCAGATCAAAGGGCCCCACTCCGCATACGGCAATATTCTTCTCGTACGGGAAGCGCTGGCATCTCGCCCGCGCCGCTATCCGGGCCGCGAGAAGGCGCATGCCGGCAATCTTTCGGGCGCTCTGTTGCTCCAGCGCGCTGCTGCTCCTCTTGACCGCCTGCCAGGGTGGCGCCTCCGATGGCACCGCGGCCGCTGGCGCCGTGGCCTGGGAAATGAAATGCGTAAATCGGGTCATGGGCACCAATGCAAAGGCTCCGGTGGTGGTCGTTCTGACCAACCGCTCCTTTCACCAGCGCTTCGGCTCGCAGTACGACGGCTGGTACGATGGGACCGACGACATGGTCTATCTCTCCTCGCATCATGACGGCAGCCTGCTGCCGCATGAGCTGGCACATCACGTCCAGCATCGGAACGGGCGCTATCTTAACGAGGCGCAGGCCCGCGAGGTGGCGCGCCTCTGCAGCTGACGAGGCCGCCTGGACCAGGAGCGTTCCAGGACGGATCGCAGATTGGTTTCATTCGAAATAGCGCATATTCCTATACTCAAACTAATGTAGTCCCGGCGCTGAACGGCTGGGGAGCCGCGAGGCGCAACTCACCTCACTCAGCCTGCTGCGGCGGCAGGGGCCCTTTCGATCGGGAAAGGGACTCCTCATATGCGGCTACGGATCCTTGGACGCGCGATCACCCTGGTGTTCGCCTCCTCTCTGCTCGCCGGTTGCGCGACGACGAGCGCCCCGCAGAAGGCCGCGCCGTCCTATGGCAAGGCCACCCTGGCCTGCGTCAATGCCCTGCTGCAGACCAGCGTCACCATGCCCGAGATCGTCGTCCTCAAGCGCAGCGACTTCGCTGCCCGCTTCGGCGCTGAGTTCGACGGCTACTATGTCGGCCGCGAGCAGCGGGTCTATCTCTCCAGCCGCCGCGACGGGACGCTGCTGGCCCACGAGCTGGCCCATCATGCCCGCGTCGCCTCCGGCGGGGTGATCGACGAACCCGAGGCCGAGAACGCTGCCATGCAGTGCCGCGATGGGAGAGGCTGGCGCGGCTAGCTTGCCATCCCCCTGCCCGGCCCGCTTTGATGGCCGGGGAACCAGCGGGCGGGAGGCAGGATGCGTATCGCGGTACTGGGCGGCGGCGTGGTCGGCGTTGCCACGGCCTACTATCTGCAGGAGCGCGGCCACGAGGTCACGGTGATCGAGCGCCAGCCGGGCGTGGCGCGCGAGACCTCCTTCGCCAATGCCGGCATGATCGCGCCGGGCCATGCCTTCGCCTGGGCCAGCCCGCGCGCGCCCAAGGTGCTGCTGCAGTCGCTGTGGCGCGACGACACGGCGCTGCGCTTCCGTCTCAAGCCCGATCCCAGGCTCTGGTCCTGGTCGCTGAAGTTCCTCGGCCAGTGCACGGCCGAGAAGAGCCGGCGCAACACCCTGGTCAAGCTGCGCCTCTGCCTGCTTTCCATCGAGGAGATGCGACGCATCCGCGAGGCCGAGGGCTTCGGCTATGACGAGGTGCTGCAGGGCGCGCTTTACCTCTACCGCGACCAGGGGCTGCTGGAGACCGGCCTGAAGAATGCCCAGCTGCTGAAGGACAACGGCGTCACCGGCATCCGCGCCATCGACCGGGCCGAGCTGGTGCGGCGCGAGCCTGCCCTGGCCGCGGCGCAGGACAAGCTGGCCGGCGCGATCTATTCCGAGCAGGACGAGAGCGGCGACTGTGCCCTCTTTACCCGGCGCCTGGCCGAGCGGGTCGAGGCCAAGGGCGCCACCTTCCTGCTGAACCGCAGCGTCACGGGCCTCAGGAGCGAAAAGGGCCGCGTCACCGCCGTGATGACCGACCAGGGCGAGGTCACGGCCGACGCCTATGTGCTCTCGCTCGGCTCCTATTCGCCGGGCATCGCCAGGACCGTCGGTCTGAAGGTGCCGATCTATCCGGTGAAGGGCTACTCGTTGACCGTGCCCGTCGGCCCGCAGCATCTGGCGCCGCACCTGCCCGGCGTCGACGAACACTACCTCGTGGCCTTCGCCCGCATGGGCGACAAGCTGCGGCTGACCGCGACCGCGGACTTCGCCGGCTACGATTTATCTCACTCGCCCAAGCACTTCGCGCCGATGCTTCGGGTTGCACGCGAGCTCTTCCCGAACGGTGGCGACTACGACAACCCAAGCTATTGGGCCTGCCTCAGGCCGATGACGCCGGACGGCCCGCCGGTGATCGGCCGTTCGAAGCTGGAGAACCTCTGGTTCAACACCGGGCATGGTCACATCGGCTGGACCATGGCCTGCGCCTCGGCCCGGGTCTGCACCGACCTGATGGCCGGCCAGCCTTCGCCGGTGCCGCTCGACGGCCTGCAGCCGGGCCGCTACGCCGCCTAGCGCTTCAGCGCCGCGATCTCGTTGTTGGCGAAGGCCAGGCGGTCGGCCAGGGTCGAGATGATCATGCGATGCAGGGCGGCGGCGGCCTCCGGCGCCTCGGTCAGCATCCGGCGATAGGCTTCGCGCGTCACCCGCAGCAGGTGGCTTTCCTGGTCGGCTACCACCGTCGCGCTGCGCGGCTGGCCGCGGAAGAAGCCCATCTCGCCCAGCACAGTCTGTTCCAGCATCGAGCGCAGCCGCACGCGGCGGCCATCCGGCAGGTCCAGCAGCACCTGGACCCGGCCCGACACCAGGAGTTCGATGGTGTCCGAGGGCTCGCCCTGCCGGAAAATGTAGCCGCCGGCCTCGACCGTGCGGCTTTCAAGCAGCTCGAGCAGCGGGCGCAGGCCCTCGTGACCGATACCTTCGCGCTGGAACCAGCGCTCGACCGGCAGCATCGCGCCAGCCCCTGCCCCGCCCCAGGCCAGCACGACCTCTTCGGCGTGCTCCAGCGCCTCTTCCTGGCTGGCGAAGCGCGGCACCTTGGACAGCGGCATGCCGGTGCGGCTGCACAGCACCTGCTCGACCTGCGGCGAGACCGCGGCGAACAGCAGCTCGACGCGGCGCTCCTCGCAGAAGTGCATGAGCTTCAAGAAGCTGACCACAGCCGAGGAATCGATGCCGTTGACCGACTGAAAGTCGAAGATCAACAGCTGCGGCGCGGCGAGCGGCTGGCTGTAACGGGCACGAAGCCGATCCAGCAGGGAATTGGAAGTGCCGAAGAAGATGTAGCCGCGCAGGCCGACGACGCAGATCAGCTCGCCGTGCTGTTCCAGAAGCTGCTTCTGCGGCTGCGGGCGCTCAACGTCGCTGGCGCGCTCGCGCCGGTTCAGCATGTGCTTCACGATGCCGATGCGGCTGTAGCTGAAGGCGAAGAGCAGGCAGGCACCGACGATTCCCGCCAGCACCCCCTCCAGGAAGCCATATCCGGCGATCAGCACGACGATCAGCAGCATCAGGAGATAGTCCGAGAGCGACTGCCGGGGCGGCAGCTCGGATAGGCGGTCGATCAGCATCGACAGGCCGACGAAGAGCAACAGGCCGGCCAGCAGCGGCAGGGGCAGCAGCTGGACCAGGTCGCTGCCGACCAGGCCGCAGGCGAGCACCACCGCCGCGGCGAAGAGGGCGGCCAGCCGGCTACGCCCACCGGCCTCGCGGTTCAGCAGGGTACGGCTGAGCGACAGGCTGCCCGGGGAGCCGCCGGCAACACCGCCCAGCATGGTAGCGACGCCGTGGTCGATGAGCTCGCGGTCGAGGTCAGCCGACTGCCGCCACAACACCTCCAGGCCGGAGACATTCAACAGCAGCGAGGTGGCGGCAATCAGCGCCACGGCCACCAGGTCCGGCAGGTGACTTGCCATCTGCATCCAGAAGCCCCCCGACAGGGACAGGTCCCAGAGCGGGGTCACCCCCGCCGCCGTGCCCCGCGGCAGGAACCAGCCGGGCTGCGCGCCATCGAGAAGACCGAAGCCAAAGGCCAGATGGAGCAGCCCGAGCTCGAGAAAGAACAGGATGGGCAGCAGATAGAAGGGCCGCCAGAAGGGGCGCAAGGCCAGCAGCACGACGGGAATCGCCAGCGTGGCAGCAAGTTGCGGACACTGCGCCGGCTGCAACAGGGAAGAGACACCTGCCAGGGTGAAGGGCTCGTTCAGCAGCAGCACAATCGCACCCTTGCAGAGCGCCAGGCCGGAGCCCGCAAGGAACCCGCTGATCACCGGATGCGGGATGAAGCGGAGAGCCGAGCCGACACGGCCGAGCCCGAGGCCCAGCAGGCAAAGGCCGACCGCCAACGAGGCCACCAGAACGACGCCGATCGCGATGGCTATGCCGTCGCTGACCGGGAGGCTGCCGGCGTTGACCTGGGGCAGCACGATGCCGCCGACCAAGGCGGCGATCGCCGTCATGACCGGCGTGTCGGGCCCCGCCACCGCGAGGGGCAGCCTGGAGCGCCAGGCGATCCAGCAACCGGCGAAACCAGCACCGAACAGCGTAATGGAGACGCCGAGCCCGACGCCGGATGCCAGCGGCCCAGGGAACAGCAGCGCGGCAAAGGAAAAGCCGAAGGCCAGGGTGATCGACGCGACGAGAGATCCGCTCAGCAGATCCCTGAGACAGGCGACGGGTCCCAAGTCATCCCCCCCTCGATAGTGTTCAAGGGCGACTCAGGAACCAACCGGCAAGGATTTCTCGGCGGCACAGGCCCAGTAGCCAGCGAACCAGTCCCAAACAACCCCACGCCGACGGCGTCCACAGCGACGCTCCCCGGTTCTGACTATTATGTTATTCAGCCCGGGTCGCAAACGTCAAAAAACGCGGATCGTGCCGCGACTACCCACCGATGCCGTCGACGCAGTTCTATGCGTTCGGCAGCATCTGCCGGACGATCAAGGCGGCCGTGTCGCGTGCCTGCCGGGCCGCCTCGCGGCCGCCCAGTACCTGGGCCAGCACCGTCGCACCCTCGACCAGCAGCATCAGGCGCTGCGCCAGCAGGCGCGGGCTCGGCGCGCCGGCCGCCGTCGACAGGTCGGTCAGCAGGCCGAACATGCGGCGCTTGTACTCGGCGGCGCACTGGTGCACCGGATCCTCGAGATCCGGGTACTCTCCCGCCGCCTTGACGAAGAGGCAGCCGTGGAAGGTCTCGGCGCCGAACCACTCGCCCAGCACATCGAAGACGTTCAGCAGGCGCTCGCGCGCATTGCCGCCGCGGGCCTCCAGCGTCGCGCTGAACCAGGCGAAGAACTGCGCGTCCTTGTGCGCCAGTGCGGCGACGATGAGGTCTTGCTTCGAGGCGAAGTGCTTGTAGAGCGTCATCTTTGCCACCCCGGCCTCGGCCAGGATGCGGTCGATGCCGACGGCGTGGAAGCCCTCGCGGGTGAAGAGGCGCAGCGCGGCCTCCAGCAGAACGTCCCGGCGGGTCGACGGACGGCCACGTCGACGCGGCGCCGGCGCCTTGGTGCCTGCCTGGGGATTGGCGGTCTCGATCATGTGGGACTCCAGCGGCCGGACCTACCGGCCTGTCCTCTATATGCCCCGTCGTGGTCGAGCCTGCCAAGCTGGCGATAGCACACCCGCCAGGCAAAGGTGCCCGTCACGAAAGCATATTTAATATACCGACCGGTCCGTCTATTTCTCTCCCATCAGCAGCGCACAACCGCGATCTGCCCTGAGAAGTAACACGCAACCCTTTGAAAGGACGTACAATGTCTCGCATCGCTCCGGTCGCCGAGCCGACCGACCGCCAGCAGGCTCAGTTCAACGCCATCAAGGCCAGCCTCGGCGGCGTGCCGAACATCTTCAAGCACATGGGCCGTGCCCCGGCGCTGCTCGACGGCTACCTGGGGCTCAGCAAGAGCCTCTCCGGCGGGCGTCTCGGCGCCGCCGAGCGCGAGGCGCTGGCGCTCAGCCTCGCCGGCCGCAACGGCTGCGACTACTGTGCCGCAGCCCATACCGCCATCGGCAAGGGCCAGAAGATCGCCGCCGACGAACTGGCGGCCAACCTGCAGGGCCAGTCCGCGCAGGGCCGCGTCCAGGCACTGATCGACTTCGCCCGGGCGCTGCAGACCAAGGTCGGCCGGGTGGAGGATGCCGAGATCGCCAGGGTGCGTGCCGCCGGCTACGATGACGAGCAGATCCTGGAGGTGGTAGGCGCGGTGGCCGCGAACATCCTGACCAACACCTTCAACAACCTGGTCGCTACCCCGGTCGACTTCCCGGCGGTTACCCTGCCGGCTCGCCAGGCAGCCTGACCCGCGACTACGGGGAGGGGCCCCCACCCCTCCCCGTCCACCGGATGAGAGCCATGAATTCAGAGACACCTCTGCCCGCCTTCGTTTCCCGCGACATCGCCTTTACGCCCGCCGTCAAGGCCGAGCAGGCCAGGCGCGGCAGCGACCGCGTCTATGCCGAGGGCGGGTTTCGCGGCGAAGTGACGGCGGACCTCGCCGCCTTCCTGGCCGAGCGCGATTCCTTCTATCTCGGCAGCGCCAGCGGCGACGGTCGGCCTTACATCCAGCACCGCGGCGGCCCCAAGGGCTTCCTCAAGGTGCTGGGTCCGACCTTGCTCGGCTTCGCCGACTTCGCCGGCAACCGGCAATACATCACGCTGGGCAACCTGGCCGAGAACGACCGCGTCTTCCTGTTCCTGATGGACTACGCCAACCGGGCGCGCATCAAGCTCTGGGGCCGCGCGCGCGTGGTCGAGGGCGACCCGGCACTGATGGAGGCGCTGGCCCTGCCCGGCTACCGCGCCCGGCCCGAGCGCGCGATCCTGATCGAGGTCGAGGCCTGGGACGTCAACTGCCGCCAGCACATCCAGCCGCGCTACGACGAGGCCACGGTGGCGCGGGTGGTGGAGAAGCTGACCAGCCGCATCGCCGAGCTGGAGGCCGAAGTGGCGCGCCTCCGGGGCCCGGCCTGAGCCGCCTCCCCGGCAGCCCCGGCCTCGGCTAGGCTCCGCCGCATGGATGGCGTCGCGTTGCTGCGTCAGGCACAGGTGGACCTACGGGCCGGACGGCCCGGCGAGGCGGCGAGGCTTTTCCGGCAGCTTCTCGCGCGGCGCCCGCACGACGGCGGCGCCCTGCATGGCCTGGGCCTCGCCCTGGCACAGCAGGGCCGCATCGCCGACGCGCTGGACGCACTGGAGGCCGCGGCCCAAGTCTTGCCGGACCATCCGGGGGTCGCCTTCAACCGCGCCCTCGCCCGACAGCTCGCCGGAGACAGCGAAGGCGCCATCGCCGGCTTCCGGCAGGCGGCGGCGCTGGCGCCGGCCCATGCCGCCGCCTGGCGCAATCTTGGCACCGCGCTGCTGGCGGCCGACGCGCCGGCGGCGGAGGCCCTGCCCGCCTTCGAAGCCGCTCTGCGCGCCGACCCGCAGGATGCCGCCGCCCTGCAGGGAGTAGGCTTCTGCCGCCAACGGCTGGGACAAGCCGAAGCAGCCTTGGCCGCCTTCCAGGCCGCCTTCAGGCTGACCCCGCGGGACCCGCGCGCGCTGGGCAACCTGGCGGGCGCGCTGCTGGCAGCCGGCCGCGCCGCCGATTGCTACGACCTGCTCGCCGAGAGGTCGGTGGACGCAGGTTCCGCCGACCTGGCGACGACGCGGGCGGAGGCCGCCCTGCTGCTTGGCCGGCCAGCGGAAGCCGTCGCGCTCCTCGATGCCGCGCTCCGCCGCGAGCCAGGACACAGCCGCGCCCTTGGACATCTGCAGATCGCACTGGCAGGCGCCGGCGACACGGCGCGCCTCGCGCCGTCGTGTGCCTATGACCAGTTGGTTGGCCGCCAGACCCTGATGGCGCCGCCGCATTTTCAGGACCGCGCCAGCTTCCACGCCGCCTTGCAGGCCGAGATCCTGTCGGCGCCCGGTCTGCTCGCCGGGCGAGAGGGCAAGACGACCCGGGGCGGGCGACAGAGCGGGGATCTGGCACGGCGGCCCGGGCCGG
>JAKOWB010000240.1 GCA_029781795.1 Pseudomonadota bacterium
AAGGCGATGGGGTCAATCTACCAAGCCATCAAAGCCAAAGGCTTCAAGAGCACGCAGGCGCTGGTGATCCTGGCTCGCAAGCTCTTGCGTATCGTCTGGGCCGTGTGGAAGAGCGGCAAGCCGTTCGATCCAACACGATTGCAGCCGGCCGCTTGACGACAGCCATAGAACCTCATACGGAGTCGGCCGGCTGCGCCGGCTTCCCTGCGCTGCTCGCGCCGGGGTCGCGTCGCCGAACTCGCTGCGCTCACTTCGTTCGCTGCGCTCGAACACCGGCGCCGAGTCAGATGACATAGCGCGCGAGTACGCGCGCCGACCCCGCCGCTGCGCTGCTCGGCGACTCCCAAATCGCCCCCACGGGGCCGCGCCTGCCGCGCTGAACCAGCGGTGGCCCGCGGGCAGGTGGCGTGCCGCGGTTGGTTCAGCAAGGGTCGAGCGGGTCGCCCGCGGCGCGCCTATGAGGAGCCGAGCAGCGCAGGGCTCGCGGCCCGCGCGCGCCAGCGCGCTTCGTCCTCATGCTCGCCGCGACTGTCCGAATGCAGCGAGCGGAGCTCGCGGAATGAGTTTCGCGGCGGGGCCGTGAGATCGAGCAGCGCAGGGCAGTCGGCGAAAGCCGACCGCCTCATCGAAGCGCCGCGGGCGGCCCGCTCGGCCCTTGCCGCTCCAGCCTATGCATGTCGTGAGCGATCCCCGAGCGGCATCAAGCCACGGCCTGTAGCACCAGCAAGGCAAGCGGCAAGCCCACCATGCCGACCAGCGTCGACATCGTCACCAGCCCGGCGACGAAGCTGCCATCGCCGCCCATGCGCGCCGCCAGCACGTAGGCGCTCGAGGCGGTGGGCAGCGCGGCGAAGGCCACCACGATGGCCTGCTGCGGCGCCGGCATGGCCAGCGCGATGCTCATGGCGATGGCTGCCGCGGGCAGCACGGCGTGGCGGATGGAGAGAAAGGCCGTGGCCAGCCAGGGCGCGCGCTTGAGGCCGCCGAAGGTCAGGCCCGCGCCCACCGCCATCAGGCCCAGCGGCAGCGCGGCGGCGCCGATGCGCACCAGCGTGGTGGTGGCGAGATCGGGCAGCTTCAGGCCGAGCAGGTTGCAGACCAGGCCGGCCGCCGTGCTGATGATCAGCGGGTTCTCGGCCAGCTCGCGCCAGAAGCCGTGGCCGCCATGGCGCGCCAGCGGCCACACCGCGGCGATGTTGCACAGCGGCACGCACAGCGCCACCAGCAGCGCCACCCAGGCCACGCCCTGGATGCCGGCCAGGCGCTCGGCCAGCGCCAGCGCCACGTAGGAGTTGAAGCGGAAGGCGACCTGCGCGCCCGAGGCGTGCAGCATCGGATTCACGCCCGGCCAGAGCTTGAGCGCGTAGGCCAGCGTCACGCCCAGC
>JAKOWB010000242.1 GCA_029781795.1 Pseudomonadota bacterium
CGCCTTGCGCACGTTCTGCTCGACCATCAGCACCGTGGTGCCGGCGTCGGCGATGCGCCGCGCGATGGCCAGCAGTTCGTCGACCATCTTCGGCGCCAGGCCGAGCGAGGGCTCGTCGAGCATCAAGAGGCGCGGCGCGCTCATCATCGCGCGCGCCACCGCCACCATCTGCTGCTCGCCGCCGCTCATGGTGCCGGCGAGCTGCCGGGCACGTTCGCGCAGCTTGGGAAAGTCGGCGAAGGCCTGTTCGAGCCGCTGGGCGCGCTCCTGCGCGCTGACCAGCCAGCCGCCCAACTCGAGGTTCTCGGCCACCGTCATCTGCGGAAACAGCTGCCGGCCTTCGGCCACCAGCGCGATGCCGCGTTGAACGATGGCCGAGGTCTTGGCGTCTTGCGCGATCTCCTCGCCGTCGAGCCTCAGCACGCCGCCGCGCGGGATCAGGCCGGCGATGGCCTTGAGCAGCGTGGTCTTGCCGGCGCCGTTCGGGCCGAGGATCACCGTGAGGCCGGGGCGCGCTTCCAGCGTCAGATCGCGCAGCACGAGGAAGGCGCCGTAGCCGGCGGCAAGCGCTTCGATCTTCAGGTGCGCGGGCTTCATGCCGCCTCGACCATCTCATCGCCGAGGTAGGCCTCCACCACCTCGGCATTGCGCACCACCTCGGCCGGCGTGCCGTCGGCGATCTTGCGGCCCTGGTGCAGCACCAGCACGCGCTCGACGTGGCGCAGCAGCGTGGTCACGGCGTGCTCGATCCAGATCACCGTCAGGTCCAGATCGTCGCGCAGGCGGCGGATCAACTGCGCCATGCTCTCGATCTCGCTCTCGGTCAGGCCCGCGGCCACCTCGTCGAGCAGCAGCAGCTTGGGGCGCGTGGCCAGCGCCATGCCGATCTCCAGCAGGCGCTGCTGGCTGGGCGTGATCGCCGCGGCCGGCAACGCTGCCTGCGCCGCCAGGCCGATCAGATTCAGGACGCTGGCTTCGTCCTTCAGCAGCCAGGAGCCGCTGCGCTGGCGGCCCGCGAACTGCAGACCGAAATCGATGTTGGCCGCCACGCTCAGCTCGGCGAATACGCGCGGCGTCTGGAAGGTGCGTGCGATGCCCTGCTGTGCGAAGCGGTGCGGCCTGGCGCCGGTGAGGCGTGCGCCGGCGGCGAACAGTTCGCCCGATGTCGGCTCGATCACGCCCGACAGCGCATTGAAGAAGGTCGTCTTGCCCGCGCCGTTCGGGCCGATGATGCCCACCAGTTCGCCCGGCGCGAAGGCGGCGCTGACCTGGTCGACGGCGACGAGCCCGCCGAAGCGAACCGTCACGCCGCGAGCTTCGAGCAGCGGGTGGCCGTTCATGCCGCGCCCTTCTTCCACTTGAAGCTGTCGCGCCGCAGCGAGGCCAGCCCGCCGGGCAGGTAGAGCACCGAGAGGATGAGCAGCAGCCCGAGCGCCATCAGGTAGAGCTGCGGCAGTTGCAGGCGCAGCGTCTCGGCGAGCAGGCTGAACACCACCGCGGCGATCAGCGGCCCCCACAGCGTGGCGGCGCCGCCGATCAGCGCGATCAGCACGGTCTGGAAGCCGATGAAGGGGTTGAACACGGTGGCCGGGTCGATGTAGGTCCAGCGCACGCTCATCGCCGCGCCCACCGCGCCGGCGAAGGCCGCCGTCAGCGCGAAGCCGGCGATCTTGACGAGGCGGGTGTCGACGCCCAGCGTCTGCGCACGCTGCTCGTCGGCACCGATGCCCAGCATCGCCAGGCCGAAGCGGCTGCGCCGCACCAGGATGGAGACAAGGATGGCCAGCACCGCCAGCGCGAGCACCGTGAGGTAGATGGTGTCGCGCTCGGGCACCACGCCGAGCACGCGCCCCACCGTGCCGGTGACCTGCTTCTCCCAGTAGGTGATGGCGTGGCGGATCAGCTCGGTCATGCCGAAGGTGAGCACCGCGAAATAGGTGCCGCGCAGGTGCAGCACCGCCGCGCCCATCAGCATCGCCACGCCGGCGGCGATGGCGGCGCCGAGCGCGATGGCCGCCCACCAGCCCGACGACTCCAGCATCAGCGCGCTGGTGTAGGCGCCGATGCCGAAGAAGGCCGGGGTGGCCAGCGAGAGGTAGCGCGTGCTGCCGCAGAACAGGCTCCAGCTCGACGACAGCGCGGCATACATCAGGCAGGTGAGCGCCATGGCGACGGCGAAATCGCTGCCGTAGTGCGGCACCGCCAGCGCCCAGCCGGCCAGCGCGAAGAGCACGAGCAGATCGCGCCGGGTGTTCATTTGCGGGTGAAGAGACCGTTGGGCCGCCACAGCAGCACGGCGATGAAGATGGCGTAGGACAGCAGCGCCTTCAGCGACGGGCTGGTGAAGTGCATGCCGACCGCCTCGATCACGCCCAGC
The DNA here is from genome assembly GCA_029781795.1 of Pseudomonadota bacterium. Lineage (GTDB taxonomy): Bacteria > Pseudomonadota > Alphaproteobacteria > Kiloniellales > JACOMY01 > JAKOWB01. The sequence goes on from JAKOWB010000242.1 coordinate 2,378, forward strand.
GCGAGGCCGCCGACCAGCGCGCCGCTCATGCTGCCGAAGCCGCCCAGCGTGATGACGATCAGCGCCGTCACCGTGTAGGGCTCGCCCATGCTCGGCGAGATGGTGTAGGTCATCGAGAGCAGGCAGCCGGCCACGCCCGAGAGGCCGAGGCCGACGCCGAACATCAGCGGGTGCAGCCGCTCGGTATCGATGCCCACCAGCTGCGCGCCGGTGGGCGACTGCATCAGCGCACGCACGCCCTTGCCGTAGAGCGTCTTGTTCAGCCCGACGATCAGCGCGGCGCTGAAGGCCAGCGCCAGCGCGAGCAGCAGCAGCTTGTTGGCGGCGAACTGGGCGGAGCCGATGTGCACGGGCTCGGTGAGGAAGTCGTAGCCGCGCAGATCGCCGCCCCACAGCATCTGCGCGAAGTTCTGCACCAGGAACATCAGGCCGAAGCTGACCATCAGGCCGCGTGCCTCGAACACGTCGAGATTGGGGCTGGTGCGGGTGAGGCGGCGGAACACCAGGCGATGCACGGCCAGGCCCACGGCCATCAGCAAGGCGAAGGCGACCGGGATCATCGCCAGCGGCGAAATGCCGAACTGCGTTGCCGCCATCCAGGTGACGAAGGCGCCGACCATCAGAAACTCGCCATGCGCGATGTTCAGGATGCGCATCAGCCCGTACTGCAGGTTGAGCCCCAGCGCCACGAGCGCGTAGACGCCGCCGGTGATCAGGCCGGAGGCGATCAGTTCGAGCCAGGCGCCGGGGGTCATGAGCCCCTCCCGTTAGGGCTGAGCTTGTCGAAGCCCCGCGCTGCCCTGCACCGCCCTTCGACAGGCTCAGGGCGAACGGAGGGATTCGGCCGCATCGAAGTCACACCCAGGCCGGCTTCTGCGCCACGAGCGGCGCCGTGGCATTGGCCTTGGGCCACACCACCTCGAACTCGCCCTTCTGCCACTGGCTCACCGTGCCCGGCGTGCCCACGTTCTCGCTGCCGGCAAACCTGATCTTGCCGAGGATGGTGGCGTGCTCGTTGCCGGCCACGTAGTCTCGGATCGCCTTGCGGTCCAGGCCGACCTTGCCCACCGCGACGGTGAGGATCTCCAGCGCCGCCCAGCAGGCGCCGCTGGCCCAGCGGTCGGGCTCCTTCTGCGCGCCGAACTTCGCCACGTGCGCATCGAAGTAGGCCTTGGCGCCGGCGCTGGTCTTGCCGTTCCATGAGCCCATGCCGAGCACGCCCTCGGCGGCGGGGCCCATCACGTTGCGGTAGAGCTGGAAGGCGGTGCCCACCGAGCCGTAGAAGAACTTCGGGTTGAAGCCGATCTCCTTGCTCTGCCGGCTGGCCAGGATGGTGTCGGGCGGGTAGGTCAGGCCGATGAAGGCGTCGGGGTTCTTGTCCTTCATCGAGCGCAGCACCGGCGAGAGGTCCTTCACGCCCAGCGGGTAGCTCTTGTCCTCGAGGATGCCGATGCCCGAGCCGGCCAGCGCCACCTTGAGCGCGGCGTAGTTCTCCAGGCCGAACAGGTCGTCGACGTAGATCACCACGGCCGTCTTCGCGCCGTTGGCCTTCAGCATGTCGACCAGCGCATCCATCATCGGCTTGGGCTGCTGCAGCATCAGGAAGAAATACGGCAGCTTCATCTCGATCAGGCGCCGGCTCAGCGCGGTCGGCGCGAGGAAGGGGTAGCCCATGCGGTTGGCCAGCGGCGCGACGGCGAAATTGGCGTTGCTGCCCCAGGGCGGCAGCACCAGGTCGACCTTGTCGCTGCCCATCAGCTTCTCGTAGGTGCGCACGCAGGTCTCGGTGTTGCTCTGGTCGTCGCTGCCGATCAGCTCGATCGGCCGCTTCGTGCCCTTCACGTTCAGCCCGCCGGCGTCGGTCTGCTGCTCGGCCCACAGCAGGTAGTTGGGCTCCTGGCTGACCTGCGCGCCGGTGGTCCAGGGGCCGGTGCGGGAGATCGCGTAGCCGACGCGCACCGGCG
>JAKOWB010000277.1 GCA_029781795.1 Pseudomonadota bacterium
AGGTTGTGCTGGCGGCGGGGCTCGGCCTCATGGGCCTCGACCTCACCACCGCGCTCTCGGCCGCCGCCAGCGCCCTGGCCAACGTCGGCCCCGGCCTCGGCGACCCGCTGGTGGCCGCCGGCAACTTCGGCGACCTGCCGGGGCTGGCGAAGTGGTGGCTGGTCGGGGGCATGCTGCTGGGCCGGCTGGAGATCATCACCCTGCTGGTGCTGCTGACGCGCGGCTTCTGGCGCGGCTAGGGAGGAGTTTTCGAGGTGAGCAAGCCCCGCTACAGCCCGCGCGAGATGCTGGAGAAGCTCGTCGCCTTCGACACCACCTCGGCCTTGTCCAATTTGGCGCTGATCGAGTTCGTCGAGGGCTACCTCGACGCCTGGGGCGTGCCGCACCGCCGCGTGCCCAACGCCGAGGGCAACAAGTCCAACCTGCTGGCGAGCGTCGGCGGCGACGCGCCGGGCGGCGTCGTGCTCTCGGGCCACAGCGACGTGGTGCCGGTGGCGGGACAGCCCTGGAGCAGCGATCCCTTCGCCCTCACCGAGCGCGACGGCAAGCTGTTCGGTCGCGGCACCTGCGACATGAAGGCCTTCCTGGCCATCGGCCTCGCCCTGCTGCCCGAGATGCTGGCGCGCCCGCTCAAGGCGCCGCTGCACTTCGCCATTTCCTATGACGAGGAGGTCGGCTGCCTGGGCGTCGGCCGCATGATCGAGCTGATGGCGCGCGAGCTGCCGAGGCCCCGCGCGGTGATCATCGGCGAGCCGAGCGAGATGCGCATCGTCAACGCCCACAAGGGCATCACCTCGCACTACGTGCGCATCCGCGGCCACGAGGTGCACTCCAGCCAGCCGCACCGCGGCGCCAACGCGGTGATCGCCGCCGGCCGGCTGGTGACCCGGATCTACGAGATGGCGGCGGCGCGCGAGGCCAGGCCCGATGCCGCCAGCGGCTTCCAGCCGCCCTACACCACCTTCAACGTCGGCGTGATCCACGGCGGCACGGCGGCCAACATCGTGCCGCTCGACTGCTGGTTCGTGTTCGAGTACCGCGTGCACCCCGGCGACAGCGGCCCGGCCATCCTGCAGGAGTTCGCCAGCTACTGCCACGGCACCGTCGAGCCCTGGCTGAAACGCCACGCGCCCGAGGCAGCGATCTCGATCGAGGAGCGTGCCTCGGTGCCGCCGCTGCTGCCCGAGGCCGACGGCGCGGCCGAGGCGCTGGTGCGCCACCTGACCGGGGCCAACCGGGCAAGCGTCGTCTCCTATGCCACCGAGGGCGGGCAGGTCCAGCAGGCCGGCTTCTCCACCGTGATCTGCGGCCCCGGCTCGATCGACCAGGCACACCAGCCGGACGAGTTCATC
>JAKOWB010000308.1 GCA_029781795.1 Pseudomonadota bacterium
GCCCCAGGACGGCCACCACGAAGAGGCCGCCCAAGGTATCGCGATCGCGGACGGCCTGGGCCACGGCCTGGCGCATGGCCTCGCCGGCCGCCCGATCCGGGCAGCGCAGGGCATCGGCCTCGGCCGCCAGGGCGCGCGCCCGATGCGCATCGGCATCGACGTCCAGGTCCAGCGACGCCGCAACGTCACCGATCGCGGTCACGTAGCTGAGGATCTCGACGCCGAAAGCCGCCAGCAGCTGGGCGCAGACCGCTCCCACGGCCACCCGGGCGGCCGTCTCGCGGGCGCTGGCGCGCTCCAGGCCGGCGCGCAGGTCCCGGTAGCCGTATTTGAGGGCGGCTGCGAGGTCCGCGTGCCCCGGCCGGGGAACCGTCATGGCCGGCACCGTGCGGCCCGACCAGTTGGCATGGTCGCGGTTGGGCACCACCAGGGCCAACGGCGCGCCAGTGGTCAGGCCCGCCAGGACGCCGCCGCTGATGCGCGGCGTGTCGCGCTCGATCTTCATCCGCCCGCCGCTGCCGAAGCCGGTCTGGCGGCGAGCCATCATGCGGTCCAGCGCAGCCATATCCAGGCGCAGGCCGGCGGGCAGACCCTCCAGGATGGCGGTCAGCTCGGGGCCGTGCGATTCTCCGGCGGTCAGGAAACGCAGGCTCATGGTCGCGACCTCACGGGGCGGACCCCATCGCCGTGTCGATCATGCCCGCAGCTTCGAGGGTGGACTGCCGCGCCGCGGCCGCCAGCGCGGCCTGGCGCATTTCGGCACTCGGCGCCTCGCGGCCGGTCCACAGCCGAAAGCTTGCCGCGGCCTGGCCCAGCAGCATGTCCAGACCGCCGGCGGCCAGCCGCCCCTCGGCGCGGGCGCGCCGCACCAGGTCGGTCTCCAAGGGCCAGGCCACCACATCGATGACCGTGCCTAGGCGGTCGCCCAAGGGCGGATCCTGGAGCCAGGGCCCCGCGCCGCCGACTTCCATCGCTCCGGCGGGAATCGTGTTCACCAGCAGATCCGCGGCGGCCAGCAGCGCGGCCAGACCGTCGGCCCGCAGCCAGGCGGTGGACAGGTCGGCGCCCCGGTGCAGGCGGTTGAGGGTCGAGACGAGCACGGCGCTCTGCGCGCTGCTGCGGGCCGCTACGGTGACGCCATAGCCGGCC
>JAKOWB010000309.1 GCA_029781795.1 Pseudomonadota bacterium
ACCCAGGCGTGGCTCGACCCGCCGAACAGCAGCGCGGTCGAGCGTACCCCGATGCGGGAATCGTCGGCCTTGTCCTGATGGGCGTAGATGGTGTCATAGCCCAGGGTCCAGCACAGCCCGGCGAGGTACAGCACCAGAGGCGGCGCGGCGAGGCCGCCGGTCACCGCGGTCCAGCCGAGTAGCACACCCCAGTTGAAGGTCAGGCCGAGCACCGCCTGCGGCCACCAGGTGATGCGCTTCATCAACGGATCGGGCACGACCAGCGCCAGCGACGCCGCCCCGACCGCGATTGTCATCCAGTTGAACGCCAGCAGCACCGCCAGCCCCAGCGCCAGCAGCGCCGCCAGGAACGCCAGCGCCTGGCGCACCGTCACCTGGCCGCTGGGAATCGGGCGGACCCGGGTGCGCTCGACCTTGGCGTCGATGTCGCGGTCGAAGATGTCGTTGATCACACAGCCGGCGCCGCGCATCACCACCGCGCCGAAGCCGAACAGCGCCGCCAGCCAGAGATCGCGCCAACCGAACCCGGCGGGATGCGGCGCCAGCGCCAGCCCCCACCAGCACGGCAGCAGCAGCAGCCAGGTGCCGATCGGCCGGTCGAGCCGCATCAGCCGCAGATAGGGCCGCACCGAAGGCGGGGCGTGCCGGTCGATCCAGTCGCCCCGCCGGATGTCGGTGAAGCCGGCGGGCGCCGCGACGCCGCCGCTGGTCGGGCCGGTCACGGCGCGCCCCTCCCCGCCCCCGGCGAGAAAAGGTGGCAGCCCCATGCCGCCGCGGGAGGAGGTCTTGCGGGCGGCTTGCTCATTCCCCCTCACCCCGGCGCCGAGCCTTCGGCTCCGTGCCGCCCCTCTCCCGCGGGGGGAGAGGGGTCGATGATGTCGCGTCCTCGGGCACTCGGCTCAGGCCGCCAGCCGCAGGCCGCGTTCCAGGGCATTGGCCAGGCGGCGCGCGAACGCCGCCGGATCGGGCAGCGGGTCGCCCTCGACAATGCGCGCCTGGTCGAGCAGCAGATGCGCCATCTCGTCGAGCTGCGCCGCGGCGCCTTCCGGGGCACTGGCGCCGGCCAGATCGACCAGCCGCACCACCAGCGGATGGCGCGGGTTGATCTCCAGGATGCGCTTGGCGCCAGCCTCGAGCTGCTTGTGCAGCTTGAGCAGCCGTTCCAGATGCATGTCCATGTCGCCCTCATCGGCGACCAGGCAGACCGGGCTGTCGGTCAGCCGCTCCGAGGCGCGGACATCCTTGACCTCCTCACCCAGCGCCAGCTTGAACCGGGCGATCAGCGCGCCGAGCAGGTCGGGCGCCGGCGCGGGCTCGGCGGCGGTCTCGCCCTCGGCCGCCTTGATCTTGGTCAGGTCGGCACCGCCGCGGGTCACCGATTTGAACGGCTTGTCCTTGTAGGTGCCGATCGCCGGGACCCAGAACTCATCGACCGGATCGGTCAGCAGCAGCACCTCGACGCCCTTGGCCAGGAAGCCCTCGAGCTGGGGC
>JAKOWB010000317.1 GCA_029781795.1 Pseudomonadota bacterium
GTACCGCATGCCGCTGCAGGGCCTCTATCTCTGCGGCTCCTCCACCCACCCCGGCGGCGGTGTCATGGCCGCACCCGGCGCCAACTGCGCGCGCGAGGTGCTGCGCGACCTCGGCGCCAGGCAGACCGTGAGGCCGGCGCTATGAGCTACGACGTCGTCGTCATCGGCGGTGGGCACAACGGGCTGGTCGCCGCCGCGCGCCTGGCCAAGGCCGGCCGGCGCACGCTGCTGCTGGAAGCGGGGGAGAGGCTCGGCGGCCTCGCCGGCGCGCGCCTGCTGGACGGCGTGGAGATCCCCGCCGCCGCGCACCTGGTCTATGCGCTGCACCCGGCCGTCGAGCGCGGGCTGGACCTGCAGCGCCACGGCCTCGCCTGGACTCACCGCCATCTGCCGACGACAGCGCTGGATCCGGCGAACCGTGCCGTCACGCTGGGCGCGGAGGGCGCGTCGGGCGTGTCCACCGCCGATGCGGCTGCCTGGGCGGCACTGGAGCAGCGGCTGCTGCGCTTCGCCGGCGCCCTGGCGCCGCTGCGCGAGACGGCGCCGCCGCGCCTGGTCGGCGGCGGCTGGGGCGACCGCTGGGCGCTGATGAAGCTGGGCCTGACGCTGCGCCGCCTGGGCAAGACGGAGCTGCGGGAGTTCCTGCGCGTCGTGCTGCTGAACGCCGCCGATATCCTGAACGACGGCCTGGAGGACCCGCTGCTGAAGGCGGCGCTGGCCTGGGACGCGCTGGTCGGCACGCACCTCGCGCCGCGCTCGCCGGGCGGCGTGCTGGCCTGGCTCTACCGCCTCTCCGGCCGCGCCGGTGGCGCCGCGCCCCTGGCCCTGCCCAGGGGCGGCGTGCCGGGGCTGGTCGCGGCGCTGGCAGCCTCCGCCAAGGCGTCGGGCGCCGAGCTGCGGACGGCGGCGCCGGTCGCCCGCATCCTGGCCGATGCCGACAGGGTCGGTGGCGTGGTGCTGGCCTCCGGCGAGGAGATCGCCGCCAAGGCCATCCTCTGCACCACCGATCCGAAGCGTACCTTCCTGGAGTTCCTCGGCCCCGCGCAGCTCGATACCGGCTTCCAGCGCGCCGTGCGCCACATCCGCGCGCGCGGCCAGGTGGCCAAGCTCGACCTGCTGGCGCGCGACCTGCCGCCGGCGCTGGCCGAGGCCGGCAGGAAGGGTCGCATCCTGCTGCTGGAAAGCCTCGACCGGATGGAGGAGTCCTTCGATGCCGCCAAGTACGGCGACGCGCCGGTGCAGCTCGGTGCCGAGCTGCTGCTGCCGACCCTGCTGGGCGCGACCGAGGCCGGCGGGCGCCAGCATCTCTCGCTGCTGCTGACCTATGCGCCGACCGCGCCGCGCGCCGGGGCGGAGGCGACGCGTGCCGCGATCCAGGCCCAGGCCTTGGCGCTGCTCGACCAGCGCTTTCCCGGTACCTCGGCGGCGGTCAGCGCCAGCAGCCTGCTGCTGCCGGGCGACCTCGCCGCCGCGCAGGGCGTGACCGGCGGCGACTGGCACCACGGCGAGACCACGATCGAGCAGCTCTTCACGCTGCGCCCGGTGGCGGCGGCATCGCGCTATCGCGCGCCGCTCGGCGGGCTCTACCTCGGCGGCGCCGGGGCGCACCCCGGCGGCCATGTCACGGGCCTGCCCGGCTGGAACGCCGCGGCCGCCCTGCTGGAGGACAAGGCATGAGCGCCCCCACCACGACAATCCAGCACGACCGCGACCACTGGCGCACGACGCTGCGCGAGAGCCCCTTCCACGCCCGCCTCGCGCCGCTGAACATCCGGCACAACTGGATCGGCTGGGCCGGCTACCTCTCGGCCAATGCCTACTACGAGGAGTCGATCGAGTACTTCGCCCTGCGCAACCAGGCGACGCTCTACGACCTCTCGCCGATGATCAAGTACGCCTTCCGCGGGCCGGAGGCGGAGGCCTGCCTCAACCGCATCGTCACGCGCGACGTGCGCAAGCAGAAGCCCGGCCGCGTCTCCTACAGCGTCTGGTGCGATGACGAAGGGCATGTGCTGGACGACGGCACGATCTTCCGCTTCGGTCCCGACGAGTTCCGCCTCTGCTGCCAGGAGCGGCACCTGCCCTGGTTCCTGGATTCGGCGCGCGGCTTCGACGTCAGGGTGGAGGAGGTGACCGACCAGGTCGCCGGCCTGGCGCTGCAGGGGCCCTGCTCGGCCGCCATCCTGCGCCGCCTCGGCCTCGCCGAGGTCGAGCGCCTGAAGCCCTTCGACCTGGTTCGCGCCGCCATCGGCTCGCTGAAGCTGGAGCTTTCGCGCACCGGCTTCACCGGCGACCTCGGCTACGAGCTCTGGGTCGACCCGGCCGACGCGCTGGCGCTGTGGGACTGCCTGATGGAGGCGGGCGCCGACTACGGCCTGCGCCCCATGGGCTCCAACGCGCTGAACCTGGCGCGGCTGGAGGGCGGCTTCATCATGCCGAAGGTGGAGTTCGTGCCGGCGGCGCAGGCCCTGCGTCAGCGCGGCCGCTCGCCCTTCGAACTGGCGCAGGAGCGCCAGGTCGACTTCGCCAAGGGGCCCTTCAACGGGCGCCGCGCGCTGCTGGCCGAGCAGGCCGCCGGCTCGCGCTACGTCCTCGTCCCGCTGGAGCTGGAGGGACACAAGATCGTCGCCGGCTCGCTCGCCTATCACCGGCAGAAGAAGGAGATCGGCTTCCTCACCTCCGCCGCCTGGTCGCCGACGGTGAAGCGCGCCATCGCCTTCGCCAGCCTGAAGCGGCCCTACGGGGATACGGTGAAGGACGATCTCTGGGTCGAGGTCTATGTGCAGAAGGAGCTGAAGTGGGACAAGGTCATGGCCCGCGCCAAGGTGGTGGGCCGCCCCTTCTTCGATCCGCCACGGCGCAAGGCGACGCCGCCAGGCGACTTCTGACGCTCGGAGGATGGCCGCCGGCCGCCAGTTGCGTCCATAAGCTGCCTGCACTAGTCTCCCGCCGCCTGTTGAACAGTCATCCAAGAAGCCCCAAGCCCCGCCATGTGCGCCCATCGCCTCGACCCGCTGCTGCGGCCCCAGTCCATCGCCATCCTGGGGGCCTCGACGCGGCCCGGCAGCGTCGGCAACACGCTGATCCAGCAGATCAAGCACGGCGGCTATGCCGGCCGGCTCTACCCGGTGAACCCGCGCTACGAGGCGATCGAGGGCATCAAGTGCTACCCCTCGCTCGCCGAGCTGCCCGAGGTGCCGGAGCACGTGGCCTTCGCGGTACCCAACGCGGCGATCGAGGAGAGCCTCGAGCAGGCCCTCGCCCTCGGCATCCGCGCCGGCACCATGGTCTCCAGCCTCTACCTGGAGGGCGACCGGGAGCCGCCGCTCACCGAGCGGGTGCGCCAGCGCTGCCGCGAGACCGGCTTCATCCTGCTGGGCGGCAACTGCATGGGCTTCTACAACTTCGAGAGTGGCCTGTGGATGTGCGGCTTCCACACCCGCAAGGTGCATCGCGCCGGCGGCGTCACGCTGCTCTCGCACTCCGGCTCGGCGCTCTGCTCGATGGTCGATGCCGAGGCGCGGCTGGACTACAACTACGTCGTCTCGCCGGGGCAGGAGCTGAACTGCACCCTGGCCGACTACATGGACTTCGCGCTGGAGCAGCCCTCGACGCGGGTCATCGCCCTCTTCATGGAGACCGCGCGCGATCCCGACGGCTTCGTCGCCGCGCTGGAGAAGGCGCAGCGCAAGCGCATCCCCGTGGTGGCGCTGAAGGTCGGCCGCACCGAGGAGAGCGCCAAGCTCGCCACCTCCCACTCCGGCGCGCTGGTCGGCGACGACGGCGCCTACCAGGCGCTGTTCGAGCGCTATGGCGTGCACCGCGTGCGCTCGATCGACGAGCTGGTCTTCGCCGCACTCTTCTTCGAGCGCTTCCCCAACATCGGCCCCGGCGGCCTCGCCTCGATCCACGATTCGGGCGGCGAGCGCGAGCTCTTCATGGACCTGGCGCATGACGCCGGCGTGCCCTTCGCCAGGATCAGCGCCGAGACCACGGCACGCCTGGCGGCGCGTCTGGAACACGGCCTGCCGCCGGTCAATCCCTGCGACGCCTGGGGCACCGGCAACGACGCCGAGGGCATCTTCAGCGACTGCTTCGTCGCGCTGGTGGAGGACCCGGACACCGCCATCGGCGTGGTGCTCTGCGACCGCAGCGCCGAGGGCGTGGTCAACACCATGAGCCCCTCGGTCGCCCGCCGCGCCCTGCGCAGCGCCGGCGGCAAGCCGGTCATCATCTGCTCCAACCACCAGGGCAGCGGCGATTCCGCCCAGACCCTGACGCTGCAGCAGGAAGGCATCGTCACCATGGACGGCGCGCCGCAGTTCCTGCGCGCCGTGCGGGCGCTGTTCGACCACCGCGACTTCCAGGGGCCGGGCGCCGCGCCGGCGGTCGATCCCGCCATGGTCGCCAAGTGGAAGGCGCGCCTCAAGGGCGCCGGCACGCTGGACGAGACCGTCTCGCTGGAGCTGATGCAGGACTTCGGCCTCCCCACCGTGCCGCGCCGCATCGTCTCGACCCGCGCCGAGGCGCTGGCCGCCGCCGCGTCCTTCAACGGGCCGGTGGTGGTGAAGACGGCCATGCCCGGCATCGCCCACAAGTCCGAGGTCGGCGGCGTCAAGCTGAACCTCGGCGGCGAGGCCGCGGTCGGCGCGGCCTATGACGACCTGGCCGCGCGCCTCGGCCCCACCGTGCTGGTGGCGCCGATGGCGGCCAAGGGCGTGGAGATGATCCTCGGCGTCACGCGCGATGCGCAGTTCGGCCCGACCCTGGTCATCGGCTCCGGCGGCGTGCTGGCCGAGGCGCTGAAGGACGTGGTGCTGGCCCGTCCGCCCTTCGACGCCGCCTGGGCGGCCCGGCTGATCGACCGCCTGAAGCTGCGCACGCTGCTCGACGGCTTCCGCGGCACGCCCAAGGCGGATGTGGCGAGCTTCGCCGCGGCCGCCGCGCGCCTCTCGGCCCTCGCCGTGGCGCTGGCCGACGTGGTGAAGGAGATCGACATCAACCCCGTGATCGTCGGCCCGACGGGCTGCGTCGCGGTTGACGCACTGGTCGTCGCCGGCTGAGGGTGGCTAGGCTGGCGGCGCAGCAAGGGAGAGCCAGATGACCGCGCAACCCAATGACCTGACCGCCAAGTTCCGCCATCTGCTGCACCCCTGGGAGCATCTGGGCAGCCACCCGACGCAGAACCGCCTGCTGATCGAGCGCGGCGAGGGCGTCTTCGTCTACGACCGCGAGGGGCGGAAGCTCTACGACGGGCCGGCCGGCATGTGGTGCATGCAGATCGGCCACGGCCGCAAGGAAATCGCCGAGACCATGGCCGAGCAGGCCTTGAAGCTCGCCTACTACAGCCCCTGGGGCCTCGGCAACGTGCCGGCGACCGAGCTGGCGGCGAAGCTGGCGAGCCTGTCGCCCGGCGACTGCAACACCGTGCTCTTCACCACCGGCGGCTCGACCGCGGTGGACACGGCGCTGCGCTTCGTCTCGCTCTACAACAACGTCAAGGGCCGGCCGGAGAAGAAGCACATCATCAGCCGCGAGGCGGCCTACCACGGCTCGACCTATCTCTCCGCCTCCTGCACCGGCAAGGACCGCGAGAAGAACTTCTTCGACTTCGAGACCGGGCGCATCCACCGCATCTCCTCGCCCGATCCCTACCGCCGCCCGGCCGGCATGAGCCTGGAGGCCTTCACCGCGCATCTGCTGGCCGAGTTCGAGGCCAAGATCCTGGAGATCGGTCCGGACAAGGCCGCCGCCTTCATCGCCGAGCCCATCCAGGCCTCGGGCGGCGTGATCGTGCCGCCGCCGGGCTACCTCAAGGGCATGCACGCGCTCTGCCGCAAGCACGACCTGCTCTACATCTCGGACGAGGTGGTGACGGCCTTCGGGCGCCTCGGCCACTGGTTCGCCTCGGAGGAGGTCTTCGGCATCCAGCCCGACATCGTCACGGTGGCCAAGGGCATCACCTCGGGCTACGTGCCGCTGGGCGCGGCGCTGGTCTCCGACCGCGTGCTGGAGGAGATCAAGGGCGAGAAGGGGCAGGGGGTCAACTTCTACCACGGCTATACCTACTTCGGGCATCCCGTGGCCACCGCCGTGGCGCTGAAGAACATCGAGATCATGGAGCGCGAGCACATTCTCGAGCATGTGCGCGAGGTCGGCCCCTACTTCCAGGCGCAGCTCAGGACACTCAGCGACATTCCCATCGTCGGCGACGTGCGGGGCATGGGCCTGATGGCCTGCGTCGAGTGCGTCATCAGCCGCGATTCCAAGGAGCCGCTGAAGCTCGACAAGGCGATCGGCCGGCGCATCGACGAGCATGCCGAGCGCCTCGGCCTCATCGTCCGGCCGCTGATCAACATGTGCGTGCTCTCGCCGCCGCTGATCGTCACGCGCAGCCAGATCGACGAGATCGTCGAGATCCTGCGCAAGTCGATCCTGCTGGCCATGGACGACGTGCGGCGCGAAGGCCTGTGGCAGGGGTAGAGGCCGATCAAACGACCCTCTCCCTTGGGAGAGGGTGCGAGCAAAGCGAGCGGGTGAGGGATTTTGTCAACGTCCTTGCCGGCAGCACCAACTTCCCTCACCCGGCGGTCTTCGCCCGCCACCCTCCCCCAAGGGGGAGGGTTCGTTACCGGGGCCCAGCCGTTCCATGACCCTCAGCACCCTCTACCACGCGAACCTCTACGAGAAGCCGGCGGTGCCCTCCTACTGGGAGGCGACGGCGCCGCCGCCGCCCGCTGACAACGGCCCGCTGAGCGGCGAGCAGTCCTGCGAGGTCGCGGTGATCGGCGGCGGCTACTGCGGGCTTTCGGCCGCCTATCACCTGGCCAAGGACCACGGCCGCGACGTGCGCGTGCTGGAGGCGAACCACCTGGGCTGGGGCGCCTCGGGCCGCAACGGCGGCTTCGTCTGCTTCCCGGCCGGCAAGCTCGGCCTCGAGGCCATGGTGGCGAAGTACGGGCAGGAGGCGACGCAGGCCTATCTGCAGAGCCAGCTCGACGCCGTCGACCTGGTCGACGCCCTGGGCCGCGAGGAGGGCATCGACTACGACCGCCAGGGCCACGGCTTCTATGACGTGGCGCACCGGCCCGAGGCGGCGGCCGGCCTGCCGGCCTATGCCGAGGGCCTGAAGCGCTTCGGCGTGCCGACGCGCCTCATGTCGAAGGCGGAGTTCGACGCCGAGGGCCATCGCGGCAGCGAGCAGTTCGGCGCCGTCCACATCCAGCGCGGCTTCGGCCTGCATCCGCTGAAGTTCCACCGCGGCCTCGCCGCCGCGGCGCTGAAGCGCGGCGCCATCGTCCACGGCAACTCGCTGGTGGAGCGCTGGGAGACGACAGGCGGCGCGCACCGCCTGGTCACCGCCGGCGGCAGCCTCAAGGCGAAGCAGGTCATCATCGCCACCAACGGCTACATCCGCGAGGGCTTGCAGCCGGCGCTCGACGGCCGCGTGCTGCCGGCGCTCTCCAACATCGTCACCACGCGCCCGCTGACCGCCGCGGAGCTGGCGGCGGAGAACTTCGTCAACGAATCGCCGCTCTTCAACACCCGCCGGCTGCTCTTCTACTACCGCATCCTCAAGGACAAGCGCCTGCTGTTCGGCGCGCGCGGCGACACCGACGGCTCGCCGGCCTCGGCGGCGCGGATGCGCGCCTGGCTGACCCGCCGCCTGGGCGAGGTCTTCCCCGCCTTCGCCGGAGCCGAGACCACGCACTTCTGGCGCGGCCTGGTGACGCTCGCCGCGACCAAGATGCCGGCGGTGGGGCGCCTGCCGGACGACCGCAGCGTCTTCTTCGCCTATGGCTGCCACGGCAACGGCGTGAACACCATGCCCTGGGCCGGGCAGGCGCTGGCGAAGCTGGCGGCCGGCGCCAACCGCGACGAGGACGTGGTGCCGGCGCCGATCCTCGGCCTCTCGCCGCGCTTCCCCTTCCCGGCGCTCCGGCGCTTCTATCTGAAGGCCGCCTACCTCTACTACGGACTGAAGGACCGCTGATGGCCAACACCGGACGCACCATCATCCGCCGCGCCGAGCGGCAGTGGGGCCCCTACGACCTGGAGGGGCCGGAGCAGCCCGGCTGGGGCCTGATCCCCCTCAGCTACGAGCGGGGGCCGCCGCAGCGCAGCGGGCAGGGCACCTATCTGATGAAGATCCCGCCGGGCGGCGAGACCATCGCGCACGACCATGAGGGCTACGAGGACTTCATCATCCTGGAGGGCGAGCTGATCGACGACGACGGCACGGTGATCCGCGCCGGCGACGTCGTGACCTATGCCCCCGGAAGCCACCACAACAGCCGCAGCGAGACCGGCTGCAGCATCCTCGTCGTCGAGTGGTTCCGGCAGAAGGAGTGAGCCTTGCGCGCCCTGGTCTTCCAGCACATCGCCATCGAGCATCCCGGCATCCTGCGCGACTTCATGGCCGCCGACGGCGTCGCCTGGGACGCGGTGGAGCTGGACGAGGGCCAGCCGATCCCGCCGCTGGAGGGCTATGACGCGCTGCTGGTCATGGGCGGCCCGATGGACGTCTGGCAGGAGGCCGAGCATCCCTGGTTCGTGGCGGAGAAGGCCGCGATCCGCCGCTGGGTGACCGAGCTGCGGCGCCCCTACCTCGGCCTCTGCCTCGGCCACCAGCTCCTCGCCTCCGCGCTCGGCGCCGAAGTGGGGCCGGGCAAGCCGGAGATCGGCGTGCTGCCGGTCGAGCTGACAGAGGCAGGGCGCAAGGACCGCCTGCTGGCCGGCCTGCCGGCGACGCTCCAGGCGCTGCAGTGGCACTCGGCCGAGGTCAAGGCCCTGCCGCCCGGCGGCGTCGCGCTGGCCTCCTCACCGCTCTGCCCGATCAACGCCCTGCGCGTCGGCGACAAGGCCTGGGGCCTGCAGTTCCATGTCGAGGTGACGCGCGTCACGGTCGACGAGTGGGGCGAGGTCCCGGCCTACGCCTGCGCCCTCGATGCCTCGCTCGGCCAGGGTGCCCTGCCGCAGTTCCGCGCCGCCGCCGCCGTCGCCATGCCGGGCTTCAACGCCGCGGCCAAGCGGCTCTACGACAACTTCATGGGCGCGGTGCGGGGCGCCTAGTCTGAATTGCTGTCGTCATCCCCGGGCTTGACCCGGGGATCCAGGTTTCCGCCCTCGGCCTCGACCCTGGACCTGGATGCCCGGGTCATGCCCGGGCATGACGTCAAAGAAACCGTTACCTCTCCAGCGCCGCGTTCAGCGCCGCCACCGTGCCCTCGGCCGGGACCTGCACCTGGCGGGCGACCGGCAGGCGCTGGCGCACCCAGTCGTGGAAGGCGGTCAGCATGGCCTCCTTCTCGGACAGCACGCCGACCTGGTAGGCGGAGGAGGCAAGGCCGCCCTGCACCGAGCGGGTCAGGTCCTCGTCCTCGCGCTGCACCTGGCTGTTGATGCGCGCCTGCAGCCAGCGCGCCGCCTTCAGGTCGCGCTCGGCGCCGGGCAGGGCATAGCTGCGGGCGCGCAGCAGCGTGCGCCCGGAATCCAGCGGGATCACCTGGAAGAAGTCGATCGAGTCCGGGTAGAGGTCGAAGGAGGTGAGCGGGAAGAGCGAGTAGTAGGCCCAGGCCCGCTGCCGCTCGGCCGGCAGGTGCTCGACAGCCGGCAGCAGGCGCTGGTAGGCACGCTGCGACCAGCCCTTGGCGCCCTCGGGGCGGATCCAGTGCAGCGCCCGGCCGACGCCGGTGCCCTGTGCCTCCACCTCATAGTGGCCGCCGAAGAGGTCGAAGAGGCCGGGATGGCTGGCGGGCACGTGATAGCCCTCCAGGTAGTTGTCCATCACGTTCTTCCAGTCGACCTCCAGCTCCTTGCTCCAGGGCGCCCAGAGCGGGCGCATCTCCAGGCTGCGATAGGGCGCCAGTTCCTCGGCATATGGCTGGAAGCGTTCGGCGACCGAGGGCTCGCCGCCCTCGAAGCGGACGAAGAGGAAGCCCTGGAAGACCTCCAGCTCGACCGGCAGCAGGCCGAGGTCGCCCTTGTCCATGCCGGCGAAGGACTTCTCCGCCGCCACGGCGCGCAGCCGGCCGTCGAGGTTGTAGAGCCAGCCGTGGTAGGGGCAGCGGATGACGCCGGCGCAGGCGCCCTGCTCGCCGCTCACCACCGCGTGGGCGCGGTGGCGGCAGACGTTGTGGAAGGCGCGCAGTTGCCCGTCCTTGCCGCGCACCACGAAGGCGCGCTCGCCCAGCAGCTCGAAAGTCAGGTAGTCGCCGGGGTTCGGCAGGTCGCTGACGTGGCCGACCACATTCCAGGCGCGGCGGAACAGCTTCTCGCGCTCGAGCTGGAAGAACTCGGTATTGCCGTAGGTCCAGGCCGGCAGGGTCTGCGGCAGCGCCTGGGGCGCGGCGGTCTCCGCCGCCGGCAGGGCGAAGCGCCAGGGGAAGACCGAGGCGAGGAAGCCGGCGCAGAGCCGCCGCGCGTTGCGGCGGTCGAAGTCGCCGCGCCTGGCCATGATCTCCTGCCAGAACTGGTCCAGCAGGCCGAGCAGCGCCAGGGTCACGGCCTCGGGGTCGGTCGGGTGGCCCGGCGGCGCCGCCTCGCCGAGCTGGCGGCAAAGCGCCAGCAGCGCCTTGTGATAGGCCTCGTCGCGCTCGCCGCAGGCCTTGAGATAGTCCGAGCGGGCGCGCGCCTCGCCCCAGAAGGCATACCAGACCGCGACCTTGTCGGGGTCCGACAGGTCCGGCGCCAGCATGGCCTCGGTCAGCGCCTCCAGGTTGGCGCCGGGATCGCTGCCACTGGCGGCGATGGCAGCCTCCAGCTTGGCCATGAACTCGTCCGACAGGGTCTTCAGCACCGCCAGCAGAAGCTGGTCCTTGCTGGTGAAGTAGAAGTTGACGATGCCGGGCGAGAGGCCGGCGTCCTGCGCCACCTTGGCCAGCGTGGTGTTCGACAGGCCGTGCCCGGCGATGATGCGGATCGTCGCCTGGATGAGCTGGCCGCGCCGCTGTTCCTGGTTCGCCGTCAGCAGGGCCTTGGACACCGGGGCGGCCGCGGGCTGGATCGTGCCGAAGGAAGTCACCGTGCTCATGCCGCGCGCCCCGCGATCGTTTGAATGAATGTTCAATTTGTAGGGCTGGGCCATTGAATGGTCAATCAGACAGCATTTCTGACTTAATCGGCGTGGGCCGCTGGGCCAGGCTTCGGGGGCCACGTTTCGGGGGCCACGCTTCGGGGGCCACGCTTCGGGGGGGGCCGCGGGAGGATGCCATGAGCGAATACGACGACCGCATGGTCGGCATGCTGGAGCTGATCTGGGGCAAGGGTTTCCTGGCCCCGGGCGGGGCGGCCTATGTCCGCGAGCACCTGGCGGGGCTGGACCTGGCGGGCAAGCGTGTGCTGGACGTCGGCAGCGGCCTCGGTGGCGGCGCGCTGGTGATGGCCGGCGAATTCGGCGCCCGGGTCATCGGCCTGGATATAGAGGCGCCGCTGGTCGAGCGCGCGCGGACCTATGCCGAGGAGGCTGGCCTTGCCGACCGGGTGGAGTTCCGCCTGGCTGAGCCGGGTCCTTTTCCCCTGCCGGACGCCAGCGTCGACCTGCTCTACTCCTCCGGCGTCTTCCTGCAGATCGCCGACAAGGAGGGGCTCTTCGCCGAGTGCTTCCGCGTGCTGGTGCCCGGCGGCCGGCTGGTGGTCTATGACTGGACCCAGCCGCCGGGACCGCAGAGCGCCGAACTGGTGCGGTTCATCGCGCTGGAGGGCCTGACCTATGCCATGCGGCCGCTGACCGAGCACGAGGGCCTGCTGCGGGCCGCCGGATTCGTCGGGATCGAGCTCGAAGACCTGGCGGCCTGGTACCGCGCCGAGGCGCGGGCGGAACTGGAGCGTATGAGCGGGCCGCTCTATCCGGAGATGGCGGCCCGCCTCGGCACGGCGGCCGCCGCGCACTTCCTGGAGAACTGGGCCGCCATGGTCACGGTGCTGGAGCGCGGCGACCTGCTGCCGGCCCGCTACCGGGCGACGAAGCCGGCCTGAGCGGGCGGCGCCGGCGAGGCGCCGCCACCGCTACAGCGCGCTGACCGTCACCTCCTGGCCGTGCACCGCGGTGCTGTCGCCGAGGTCGCTCTTGCGGCCGTCGAACAGCGCGTTGACGTTCTCGCCCCAGCGGCCCTTGGCGGCGAAGGCGGTGCCCGGCGTGACCAGGCTGGCGTCGATCTTCAAGGTCAGGGTCAGCGCGCCGACCGGGCTGGCCACCCGCACCGGCTGCCCGCCCTCAAGGCCGAGCCGCGCGGCGTCGTCCGGGTGCAGCGTGATATCGGCGGCGCCGAGGCGCTGCTGAATCGCCGGGTCGTTGCCGTAGCTGTCGTTCATCAGCCAGGGGCCGGCCGGCGACAGCAGGCGCAGGCGCCCCGCCGCCGCCGGCCCGTCGGCCAGCGGCAGGGGTGCCAGCGGGTGGCCGTCGCGCGCCGCCTGCGGGCTCGCCAGTTCGATGCGGCCCGACGGCGTGGGATAGCGCCCCGTGGCAAAGGCGATCACCGGCTCGGGATAGAGCGTCGCGGTGCCGACGCTTTTGAGGTGGTCGAACGACAGCCCGTGGCCACTGCGCGCCAGCAGCGTGTCGATGATGGCGCGGTCGCTCTCGAACAGCGCCGGCTGCGTCAGCTTCATCGCCCGCGCCAGGCGGCGGAAGATCTCCATGTTCGGCAGCGCCTCGCCCGGCGGTTCCTCGGCTTGCGCCTGGGCCGAAAGCGTGAGGTTGAAATAGCTGGAGACGAGGTCGTCGAACTCCAGGAAGCTCGCCGCCGGCAGCACCACGTCGGCGAGGCGCGCGGTATCGGTCATGAAGAGCTCGGCGACCAGGACGAAAAGGTCCTCGCGCGCCAGGGCCTGGCGCAGCTCGCCCTGGCGTGGCCCTGAGGCCGCGACGTTCATGTTCCACGAGACGAGGGCCCCGGCCTTCGCCGGATCCGCCAGCAGCTCGGCGAGGTCCATGTGGCTGATCGCCGGCCGTCCCTCGGGCGCCAGCGCCGCGCCCTCCAGGTAGCCGCCGTCGAGGCCACGCCGCGCGCCGCCGTTCAGGTAGTAGAGCCCGGTCCCCGCCTTGCCCATGTTGCCGGTCGCCGCCGGCAGGCAGGCGATGGCGCGGAAGGCGTTGCCGCCGTTCGGCTGGCGCTGCAGCCCCTGGCCGAGCCACAGCATGGCGGGGCCGCTGCCGTACCAGGCGGCGGCCTGCTCGATCTGCTCCACCGGCACGCCGGTGACCCGGGCGCCCCAGTCCGGCGTGCAGGCCGGAAGCTGCGCCGCGATCTCGTTCCAGCCCAGCACGCTCCAGGCCAGGAAGGCCCTGTCCAGCTTGCCGTCGCGCGCCAGGACGTGCAGCAGCGTGAAGGCCAGCGCCGCGTCGGTGCCGGGGCGCAGCTGCAGGTGCAGGTCGGCGGCCTCGGCCGTGGCGTGGCGGATCGGGTCGACGACGACGACCTTGCCCGGCACCTCCTTCAGCCAGTGCTTGTGCGCGTGCGGGGCCGAGGCCGAGGGGTTGGCGCCCCAGACCACGACACAGGCGGCGTCGCGCGCGGTGCGCGGGTCGAAGCCCAGCGCGCTGGTGCCGAGCACATAGCGCAGCGCGACGTGGCCGGCGTTGTTGCAGATCGTGTCGGGCTCCACCTCGGTCGCGCCGATGGCGTTGAAGAAGCGCTGCGGGAAGCCGCCGGCGAGCAGCGAGCAGGTGCCGGTATAGTGGGTGTTGAGGATGCCGGCGCCGCCCAGGCGCGCGCGCACCGCGTTCAGGCGCTCGGCCGCCAGCCCCAGCGCCTCGTCCCAGCTCGCCTCGCGGAAGCGGCCGCTGCCCTTCGGCCCGCTGCGGATCAGCGGTTTCGCCAGGCGCTGCGCCGGGTCGCGCCAGGCGCCGTTGTAGGCGAGGGCGCACTTGCCGCAGAGCGCGCCGCGCGCCACGGGATGCTCCGGGTCGCCCAGCACCTTGGTGACCTTGCCGTCGCGCTTGATGACGACGATGCCGCAGGCGTCATAGCAATCACGCGGGCAGGTGGTCTTGACGAGGGTCTTGTCGCTCATGGCGGCGAGCCTAGCAGCGCGCGGCCGGGGGCCACCATAGGCGCGATGCAAAGGGCCGCCCCGTCGCCGGGGCGGCCCGTCTGCATACTGTCCGCCGCGGCGGCGTGCGGTCAGCAGCTCAGTTCTGGTACCACTTGTCCTCGATGTACATCGGGCCCGGCTTTTCGTGCAGGGCGGTGTACTTGCACACCCTGGGCTCGTCGCCGAGCGGCGTCGAGAAGCCGTCGCGGAAGGCCCACTCGCCGCGGTCGCTGTTCTCGGCCTTGGTGTAGCTCTGGATCATGAAGCAGCGGTCCTTGTCGGACGTGTTCTGCTGCGAGCCGTGCACCGTCAGCAGGCCCCAGATGACCAGGTCGCCGGGATCCAGCTCGACGTCGACGATGCGGGCCGGGTCGAGGCCGGCCTTGACCAGTTCCTCCTCCTGCGTCGTGCCCTTCATGATCGGGCCGTCGTCGGCGAGGCCGAGGTAGCCCTTCTTGTGGCTGTCGGGGACGACCCGCAGGCAGCCGTTCGCCTTGGTCGCCGGATCGATGGCGATGCCGAAGTTGATGTTGGTGGTCATCAGATCCTTGAAGTCCTCCTGCCGCTCGCGGAAGCGCAGGTCCTGATGCATGCGGTAGCCGCTGAGCGGCGCGCCCGGCGGCTTCCAGTGCAGTTGCTGGGCGATCTGCCGCACGTTGCGGCCGAGCAGCGGCTGGAGGACCGAGTACATCTGCGGCGCGCGGCGGAAGCGCTCGAAGAAGGGGCTGATCCAGCTGAACCAGTGCGCCTGCATCACGTAGCGGCGGCCGGCGAAGGACTCCGGCAGGATCTCGAACAGCAGGTTCTTGTGCCGATAGGTCGCGTGGTGCTGCATCCCGATCTGGTAGATGCGCTGCGCCTCGGCCTGCGCCTCGGCGATCTCGGCCTGGTTGAAGAGGCCGCGCACGATGGCGTAGCCGTGCTCCCAGTAGTGGTCGACGAAGTCCCGGCTTTCCTGCGCCACGGCCAAGGCCATGTCCTGTCTCCTCGCTGTCGGTCACGGCCGTCCGGCGGCCTTGGACAAGAGCATGCGGCGGCGGTCAGTGATTAATCCAATTCAAAACTTTCCTTGTTTGCATGAAAGAATTTCATCATAGTGCGGCCATGCTGCCGCGCCTGGAACTGCGCCACCTCGCCATGCTGGTCGGCGTCGCCGAAGCGCCGAGCATGAGCGCCGCGGCCGAACTGCTGGGCCTGACCCAGTCCGCCCTGTCGCACCGCCTGCGCGAGGCGGAGCGGCGCCTGGGCACGGCGCTGTTCCACCGCGACCGCCGCGGCCTCAGCCTGACGCCGGCGGGCGAGCGCCTGCTGCTGACCGCGCGGCGCCTGCTGGCCGACCTGGCGCGCGCCGAGTCCGACGTGGCACAGATCGCCGAGTCCGGCATCACCGCCGTCGCCCGCCTTGGCCAGGCGATCTATGCCGGCCTGCCCTGGTATCCGGCCTTCCACGCCTACGCCGCCGAGCGGCTGCCGGAACTGCAGCTCGAATTGCTGTCCGACACCGCCGAGCGGCCGCTGGAGCTGCTGGCCGAGGGCGCGCTGGACCTCGCCATCGTCGCCGGCGGCGTCTGGCGGCCAGGCGTGGCGCGCCAGCGCCTCTTCGTCGACGCCCTGGTCGCGGTCATGGCGCCGGACCATCCCTGGGCGCGCCAGGACTACGTGACGCCGCTGGACCTCAGCCGCGAGACTTTCCTCTCCTCCGGCTTCGCGGTGACGCCGGGCTTCGAGCACCAGCGCTTCATGACACCGGCCGGGCTCTACCCGCGCCGCGTCATCAAAGTCGGCCGGCCCGAGGCGGCGCTGGAGCTGACTGCCGCCGGCAGGGGCGTCTGCATCCGCGCCCGCTGGGCGACGCGCAGCTGGGAGGCGGCGGGCCGCGTCGTCACCCGCCCGCTCGGCGCCGAGGGCCTGCCGCTGGAGTGGTTCGCCGCGACGCGCGAAAGCGACCCGGCGGATTCGCCCGGCCGGCAGCTCGCCGCGGCGCTGGCCGACTGGTGCGCGACGACCGGCGGTTTCGATGCCGTGACCCGCGCCAGCCTAGGGCGCGGTCCAGCGCAGCCATTCCCCGTGCGGCGCCGCCTCCGCCAAGCGTAGCATCTCGCTCTCCTCGCCGTGGCGCTGCAGCTCCAGCGCGGCGTGGGTGGCGAAGCGGTGCTCGTAGCCGATGCGCCAGACCGGCCGGCGCCGCGCCAGCTCGTCGATCGCCGCCAGCAGACGCGCCCGCGCCGCGCGCGGGAACTGCACGATGGCGAAGGCATGGAACACCACGACCAGCCCGTCCGGCGGCAGGTCGGCCGCCACGCCGGCGAAGGTCTCGGCCGCGTCGCCGGGGACGAGCCTCGGCCGCGCGGCGCGGGTCAGCGCCAGGGCCGCCTCCAACCGTCGGCGGCGCTCGCGCTGCTCGGGCCAGATCAGGGCCGTCAGCCAGCTCGCGTCGGCGGGATCGGCGGCGTCCAGCGGCGTCAGGTCCAGGCCGACCCGGCTGGCGACCCGCGGCATGCGGGCCGGCAGCGGGATCGGTCCCTCGCTGCGGCAGGTCAGCGTGATGGGCGCACCTGGTGCGCCCAGGTGACCCGCCGCGCCGTAGTCGTAGGCCAGGCGGTCGAAGGCCAGCAGCAGTCCGGCGGAGCAGCCGACCTCGACCAGGTGCAGCGGCTCCTGCCGCACGGCGGCCAGGCCGAAGGCCGGCAGCAGCACGGCGGCGCGCTGGATCTCGTTGGTGTTGGTGCGCCGCGCGCGCAGCACCGGTCGCAGCGCCGCGGCCTCGGCCAGGGCGAAGCGGCGAAACTCGGGGAAGGCGCTCGCCGGCGGCCGCGGCGCCTCGGTCAGGCTGGCGTACCAGCCGGCCAGCGGGTCCTCCGGCCGCTGGAACAGGCGTTGCTGCACGGCGGCCAGCAGCACGTTTGCCGGCATGGCGTCGCGCGGCACCTCGGCCGACAGCCGCAGCAGCGCCTCGTCGCCGGCGATGCGCTCGGCCAGCGCGGCATAGAGCGGCGAGACCGGCGCCGCCGCCACCGCGAAGTGGCGGAACGACTCGGCCCAGGGAATCAGATCGCTCACCCCGCCAGCGCCTCGTAACTCGCCTGCCTGAGGCCGGCCTCGGCGCGCGCGGCATGGTTGAAGGGCGGCTTCAGCGCGCCCTTGAAGTGGCGCCGCACCAGCGCCTGCCAGGTGGCCTCCGGCGCCAGGCCGCGCGTCTCGGCGAGGTGGTCGAACCAGCGGCGGCCGATCGCGACATGGCCGATCTCGTCGCGGTAGATGACGCGCAGCACGGCGGCGCTCTCGCCGTCGCCCACGGCATCGAGGCGCCGGATCATGGCGGGCGTGACGTCGAGGCCGCGCGCCTCCAGCACCAGCGGCACCACGGCGAGGCGCGCCAGCAGGTCGCCGGCCGTGGCCTCGGCGGCCTGCCACAGGCCGTCGTGCGCCGGCAGGTCGCCATAGGCGGCGCCCAGCGCGGCCAGGCGTTCGGCGAGAAGCTGGAAGTGCAGCCCCTCCTCGTCGGCGACGCGCACCCAGTCGTCGAAGAAGCCCCGCGGCAGGTCCGGCCTGCCGAAGCGGCCGATCAGGTCGAGCGCCAGGTCGATGGCGTTGAGCTCGATGTGCGCCAGCGCGTGCAGCAGCGCGACGCGGCCGGCCGGCGCGGCGTTCACCTTGCGCTTGGGCACGGCGCGCGGCAGGGCCAGCGGCGGCCTCGCCGGCCGCGCCGGGCGTTGCGGCATGGTCTCCGCCGATCCGATCGGCAAGCGACCATCGCGCCATACGGCCGCCAGGTCGCGCGCCGCCGCCGCCTTCTCCGCCGCCCCGGCGGTCAGCAGCGCGGCGCGGCAGACGGCCTGCAGGCTAGGCAAGCTTCACCAGCAGCTTGCCGAAGTTGCGCCCCTCCAGCAGGCCCTGAAAGGCCGGCACCGTGGCCTCCAGCCCCTCGACCACGTCCTCGCGGTACTTCATCTGCCCGCTCGTCACCAGCGGCGCGACCTCGGCCAGGAACCGCGGCCAGAGGTCCTCGTGGTCGCTGATGATGAAGCCCTGCAGCAGCACGCGGTTCGACAGCACGCTGCGCATCAGCAGCGGCAGCTTGTCGGTCCCGGTCGGCAGGGCGGTGGCGTTGTACTGCGCGATCAGGCCGCAGACCGGCACGCGCGCGTCCTTGTTCAGCAGCGGGATCACCGCCTCCAGCACCGCGCCGCCGACGTTCTCGTAGTAGACGTCGATGCCCTGCGGGCAGGCGGCTGCCAGGGCGCCGGCAAGGTCGGGGTCGCGATGGTTCACCACCGCCTCGATGCCGGCCTCGGCCTGCAGCCACTCCAGCTTGCGCGCCTCGCCGGCGATGGCGACGACCCTGGCGCCCCTCAGCCTGGCGAGCTGGCAGACCACGCCGCCGACCGCGCCCGAGGCGGCGGAGACCGCGACGGTCTCGCCCGCCTTCGGCCGGCCGATCTGCGTCAGGCCGTACCAGGCGGTGAAGCCCGGCATGCCGAGCACGCCGAGCGCGGTGGAGACGGGCGCCAGCGCCGGGTCGAGCTTGCGCAGCTGCTCGGCCGGCGCGGTCCAGTGCGTGCGCCAGCCGCCATAGCCGGTGACGATGTCGCCCGGCTGCAGTCCCGGTGCCTGGCTCTCCAGCACGCGACCCACCAGCCCGCCGCCCATGACGCCGCCCAGCTTCACCGGCGTGGCATAGGACTTGCCGTCGTTCATGCGCCCGCGCATATAGGGATCGATCGAGAGGTAGAGCGTCTCGACCAGCGCCTCGCCGGCGCCGGGCGAGCGCACCGGCCTGCTCTCGATGGCGAAGTCGGCGGCCTGCGGCATGCCCTGCGGCCGACGGGCGAGCGTGATCTGGCGGCTTTGCATGGTCACAGCGCCTGCGCCGCCGCCAGCACCTCGGCGACGTGGCCCTT
This sequence comes from Pseudomonadota bacterium, assembly GCA_029781795.1. Taxonomy (GTDB): domain Bacteria; phylum Pseudomonadota; class Alphaproteobacteria; order Kiloniellales; family JACOMY01; genus JAKOWB01. The sequence goes on from JAKOWB010000317.1 coordinate 18,936, forward strand.
CACCTTCACGCCGCGCCATTCCCGGCGCAGCACGCCCTTGCCGTCGATCAGGAAGGTGGCGCGCTCGATGCCCATGTACTTGCGCCCGTACATCGACTTCTCGATCCAGGTGCCATAGGCCTCGCAGACCTTGCCGTCCTCGTCCGATCCCAGGGTGAAGGTCAGGCCCTGCTTCTGCTTGAAGTTGTCATGGCTCTTCACGCTGTCGCGCGACACGCCGATCACCGTGGCCGCGGCCTTGTTGAAGGCCGCCATGTTGTCGCGGAAGTCGCAGGCCTCGGTGGTGCAGCCGGGCGTCTGGTCCTTGGGATAGAAGTAGAGGATGACGGTCTGGCCCTTCAGGTCCTTCAGGCTGACCCGGCCGCCGCCGTCGGTCGGCATGGTGAAGTCCGGTGCCTTCTTTCCAACCACGGCTGTCATGGCTTCGCTCCCTCCTCCTGCTTCGGCAGCGCCTCGGCCGGCGCCGCGATGAGATCCCGATAGACCTGGCTGACGAAGGCCGCGGTCGCCTCCGAGGTAGCCTCGAGCGCCGCGAAGTCAAGCTGGTCGGTGGCGCGCACCAGCCCGGCGCGAATCGGTTCGGGCACGATTTTCTGGTCGAAGTCGGCCGGCGCGGTGAGGCGCAGGTAGCCCTGCACCCGCCGCCAGTGGCGCGTCGCCAGCGCCAGGCGCTCGGCCACCGGGCGCTGCAGCAGCCCAGCATTGGCCAGCGCCTCCAGCACGCGGTCGGTGGGTCCGGCCAGCACCTCGGGGTGCTGGCCGGCGTGCAGCAGTTCCAGGTACTGGGCGATGAACTCGCAGTCGACCAGGCCGCCGGGGCGCATCTTGACGTCCCAAGGGCCCTTGGCCGGCTTGTCGCGGAACAGGCGCTGGCGCATGTCGTGCACGTCGCGCAGCAGCTTGGCCGGGTCGCGCGGCCGGGCCAGCAGCTCGTGCAGCGTCGCGGTGATGGCCTGGGCGAAGCTGCCGGCGCCGGCGGCGACGCGGGCGCGGGTCAGGGCCATGTGCTCCCAGGTCCAGGCCTCCTGCTCGTAGTAGCGGCGGAAGCCGTCCAGCGTGATGGCGATGGGTCCGGCGTTGCCCGAAGGGCGCAGGCGCAGGTCGGCCTGGTAGAGCTGCCCCTCGCCGGTCGCCAGGGTCAGGGCGTTGATGAAGCGCTGCGCCAGGCGCGCGCTCCAGGTCATGGCGTCGTGCGGCCGCGGCCCGTCGCTCATCGCGCCCGGCGGTGCGTCGTAGAGCAGCACCAGGTCGAGGTCCGAGCCCGCCGCCATCTCGCGGCTGCCGAGCTTGCCCAACGCCAGCACCGCCATGCCGTTGCCCGGCAGGTGGCCGTGGGTCTTGGCGAACTCCGCGGTGACGCAGGCCAGCATGCGCGCCAGCACCACGTCGGCCACGTCGGTCAGGAATCCGGCCACCTGCTTCTCGGGGCTCAGTGCCTGGAGCTGGTGGATACCGGCCTGGAAGCGCCGGTCGTTGGCGAAGGCGCGGGCGATGTCCAGCTCGTCCTGGAAGTCGCGTGCCTGGGTCAGGCGCTGCTCCAGGTCCTCCTGCAGCGCGGCGCGGTCGGGCAGGCGCTCGAAGAAGCCGCGGCTCAGCACCGCGTCCAGCAGGCCCGGCCGGTGCGACAGCAGCGTCGCCAGCGCCGGGGCCGTGCCCATCACCTCGGCGATCAGGTCCAGCAGCTTGGGATTGGCCGCCAGCAGGCCGAAGAGCTGCACGCCGGCCGGCAAGCCGCCCAGGAAGCCGTCGAACATGGTCAGCGCGGCATCGGGATCGGCGGTGCGGCCGAAGGCGCCGAGCAGCGTCGGCATGATCTCGGTCAGCAGCTCGCGCGCTCGCTGTGAGCGCATGGCGCGGTAGCGGCCGTGATGCCACGAGCGCACCAGGTTGAAGACCCGCGCCGGGTCCTTGAAGCCAAGGCCGGTCAGCGTCTCGACCGTGCCCGGCTCGGGCTCGCCGCCGGTGAAGACCAGGTTGCCCGGGCCGCTCAGGGTCGGCGCCTCCTCGAAGAGGTGGGCATAGTGGTCCTCGACCGTGTGCAGGTGGTGCAGCAGCGCCTCGCGGAAGGCGGCCTCGCTCTCGTAGTGCAGGAACTGCCCCAGCTCGGCGATGCCGCGCGCGTCGCCGGGCAGCACCTGGGTCTGCTGGTCCTCGGCCATCTGCAGGCGGTGCTCGACCTGGCGCAGGAAATCGTAGGCGTCGCAGAGCGCGTTCACCGTCGCCATGTCGGTGTGGCCGGCCGCCGCCAGGGCCACCAGCGCCGCCTTGGTGCGCGGGCTGCGCAGGGTCGGGTCGCGGCCGCCCCAGATCAGCTGCTGGGTCTGGGCGAAGAACTCGATCTCGCGGATGCCGCCGCGGCCCAGCTTGATGTTGTGGCCCTCGACGGCGATCCGTGCGCCGCCCTTCACCGCGTTGATCTGGCGCTTGATCGAATGGATGTCCTGGATCGCCAGGAAGTCGAGCGACTTGCGCCAGACGAAGGGGCGCAGGTCGGCACGCAGCTGCCGCCCCAGCTCCAGGTCGCCGGCCACCGGGCGCGCCTTGATCATGGCGGCGCGCTCCCAGTTCTGGCCCATGGATTCGTAGTAGGTCATGGCCGCGCCATAGGGCAGGGCGACCGGCGTGGCGCTGGGGTCGGGACGCAGGCGCAGGTCGGTGCGGAAGACATAGCCGTCGGCGCTGCGCTCGCTCATCAGCTGGATCAGGTCGCGGGTCAGGCGCTGGCAGAAGTCGTGCGTGTCGCGCCGGCCGCGATAGCGGATGCGCGCCGGCTCGTAGATCACGATCAGGTCGATGTCGGAGGAGTAGTTGAGCTCGCGCGCACCCAGCTTGCCCATGCCGAGGACCAGGTAGCCGCAGCCGGTCAGCGGGTCGGCCGGGTCCCTCAGCTCGATCTGTCCGCTGGCATGCGCCTGGCGCAGCAGGACGGCCAGCGCGGCGCGCAGCGATTCGCGGGCGAAGTCGGACAGCGCGCCGATCACCGGGTCCAGGCCCCAGGCCTCGCCGATGTCGGCCAGCCCGACGGCGGCGGCCACCCGGCGGCGGGCGATCCGCAGCGGCGGCATGGCGGCGCGGGCCTCGGCTACCGTGGCATCCGGCAGCACCGTCAGCGCGGCGGCCAGCGCGGCCTCTGGCCCCTGGTCGAAAAGCCGGGGTAGTGTCTCTATGTCCTTGATCAGGCAGTCGGTCAGGAAGGGACTGTAGGCGAAGACCAGATCCAGCAGCGCCCGCGCGCCCGGCTCCTCCTCGAGGGCTGCCAGGCGCTGGGCGACGGCGGGGTCCGCGACGCGGCCACGGCGCTCCCGCCAGTGCTGCAGGTTGACGGCGGCGCGGTCGGCGCCAAGCAGGGGATGGGTCAGCGGGCGTGGCGCGCGAAGCACGGCGGTTGTCGGTCGAAGGTGAGGGCAGGGGCGAGCTTGCGGAAGCGCCCCCCGCCGGTCAACCCGCGCCGCCAGCGCGGCCCAGGCGCTATGGCTTCTTCCGGCCCAGGCCGCACCGCGGCTGGCATCGCTGGTGCCGCCGGCTGCTGGAAGCGCTGCTCGGCATCGTCGCCGGGCTGGTGATTCTGCTGGGCTTTGCCGCCTGGCGCCTGTCGGAAGGTCCGATCCCGCTGAACTTCCTCACGCCGAAGCTGGTCGAGGCCTTTGCCGCCGGCGGTACCGAGGTCTCGATCGCGCAGACCCTGCTGGTCTGGGACGATGCACGGCAGAGCCTGGACCTGCGCGTGCGCGACCTGACGCTGAAGGACGACGACGGCGGCCCGGGCCTGATCCTGCCGGAAAGCAATCTCACGCTCTCCATCGCCGCGCTGTTCCGGGGCGAGGTGCAGGTGGTGGCGCTGAAGGTGCTGGGTGCCGACCTGCGTCTGACCCGGCTGGAGGACGGCAGCTTCCTCGGTCTCGGCGGCACCGCCGAACCGCTGCCTCCGGATGCGCCGGCGCAGGAATCCTCCGCGGCGCTGGGACTCATCGACGTGCTGCTGGAAGACGACGCCGATTCGCCGCTTGCCGGACTGGAAGGCATCGGCCTGGTCGACAGCACCATCGTCTTCGACGACCGGGTGAACCGGCAGGTCTGGACCCTGCCGGCCAAGCAGATCGACCTCCGGCGCGAGCCGCGCGGCCTTTCGGGCGAGGCCGAACTGGCGGTCATGCTGGACGACGAGACGGCCTACATCCAGGTGGTCTTCGCCTATGGCAAGCGGCGTGGGCTGCTCGACCTCTCTGCCAACGTGCAGCAGCTCTCCACCACCAAGTTGGCCAAGGCCCTGCCGGAACTGGCGCCGCTGGCGCTGATCGACACGCGGGTCAGCGGCCAGGTCAACGTGACGCTGGGGCAGGAGGCCGACCTCGGCCTCTACGACTTCGAGTTGCAGTTCGGCCCCGGCAGCCTGTGGCTGGGCGGCGAGGGCGAGCCAGCCATTCCGCTCAGCGACGGCAGCCTGACCGGCTTCTACGACAATGCCGAGGACCGGCTGGAGGTCAACCGCTTGCTGCTGCACAGCGGTACCCAGGCGGCGCCCGGCCCGACCTTCTCGGTCGAGGGCGTGGTGGTCCGCGACGCGCACGGGCGGGTCGCCGAGGTGACCGTGGGCGTGGACAGCCTCTCCGCCACGCAGCTTACCCGCTACTGGCCGGCGGCCTTCGCTCCGGGCGGCCGGGTCTGGGTCGCCGAGAACATCCTGGGCGGAGCCGTCGACAACCTGGAGGCCAAGGCGCGCCTGCGCCTGGTGGCCGGCGCCGAACGGCCGGACCTGGTGGTCGAGAGCCTGGGCGGCGGCTTCGACCTCAGGGATGTCAGCGTGGCCTTCCTGCCGCCGATGCCGCCGGCCACGGCGGTCAGCGGCCGCGCGACGCTGGGGCTCGACACGCTCAGCTTCGAGGTGACGCAGGCGACGGTCGAGGGCATGGCCTTCAAGCCGGTCAAGGTCGAGATCTACGGCCTGTCCGGTGACGACCATCGCCTGCGGCTGAACGCCCAGGGCAGCGGCGAGGTGGCGGCGCTCTTCGCCCTGCTGGATCATCCGCGCCTCGGCCTGCTCGGCAAGCTCGGCCTGCCCTATGCCGGCGTGTCCGGCGAGGCCGAGGTTACCCTCGGCTTCGATTTCTCGCTGCGGGGCGAGGTGACCTTCGAGCAGATCGCGACCACGGCGAGCGCCAGCTTCACCGACCTGACGCTGCCGGACGCCTGGCAGGGCGAGGCGCTGAATGCCCGGCGCCTGGCGCTGACCTTCGACGGCAAGCAGCTCAATGTGCAGGGCGGCGTGAGCATCGCAGGCGCCAGCTTCGACACCGACTGGACCGAGCCGGTCGGCGGCGGCGAGCGGCGCATCAAGGCCAAGTCGCCGAAAGTGGCGGTGGCGGCGCTGCAGAAGCTGCTGCCGGCGCTGGCCGGGCGGCTGGACGGCAGCCTGGCCCTGGCGCTCGACGTCAGGGGCAACCCCGCCGGCCGCGCCAGCGTCGCGGTCGATGCGGACTTGACCCAGGCCCGCTTCACGCTGCCCGACATCGAGCTCGACAAGGCGCCGGGCGAGGCTGCCAGCGCGCGCTTCACCGCCAGGCTGGAACAGGGCACGGTCGTCGCGCTGGAGAAGCTGTCGGTGCAGGCGCCGGGCTTCGCCGCCAGCGGCACGCTGTCGATCGGCGCCGCCGGCGACATCGCTGCCGCCAGCCTGACGCAGCTCACGGCCATGGGGCAGACGCTGGGCATGGTCGAGGCGACGCCGCTGGCCGGCGGCGGCTGGTCGCTGCGGCTGCAGGGCGGCACGCTCGACGCGCGCCGCTGGATCAAGATGGGTCAGAGCGACGGCGACGAGCGGGCCGAATCGCCATTGCGCATCGCCGATTCGCGCCTCGACCGGATCCTGCTGCCTGGCGGCAGTCTCGACGGGGTGACGCTGAGTGCCGCGCGCGACGCCGAGGGCATCGCCGCCATCGTCGTGGCGGGCACCCTGACCGCCGGCGGCAAGGCCGGCGGGCGCCTCTCGCTGTCGCTGGCGCCCGAGGGCGACGGCCGCCGCGCCTTCCTGCTGGCGGCCGATGACATGGGCGCGCTGCTGCGTGCGCTCGACATCACCGAGTCCGTGGTCGGTGGCACCCTGCAGATCCAGGCCAAGGCCCAGGGCCCGGAGCGGCAGAGCCGCTTCGAGGGCACGGTCGAGGGCAAGTCCTTCGGCCTGATCGACGCGCCGACCTTCGCCCGCATGCTCGGCATGAACGACGAGAGCGACAGCGAGGGCTATCCCTTCGAGCGACTGACCGGCAGCTTCGCCTGGGAACAGGGCGTGCTCTCGACCTCGCTGATCCGCGCCTATGGCGGCTCGCTCGGCATCACCACCAAGGGCAGCCTGGATTTCCGCCGCGACGTCATCGACCTGGAAGGCACCGTGGTGCCCGCCTATACGATCTACCAGGTGATCGGCAACATCCCGCTGATCGGCTGGATCATCACCGGCGGCGAGGACGGCGGCTTCCTCGCGGTGACCTATTCCGTCACCGGGACGATCGGCGACCCCAAGGTCAGCGCCAACCCCCTGTCGGCCATTACGCCCGGCTTCCTGCGCGGCCTTTTCGGCCTGCTGGAGGACGACGGCAGCGTGCCGCCGCCCTCGCTCTATCCCGACCCGCCGAACCGCTAGGCGGTGCCAGGCGCCAGAGTTCGGCGCTGCGCAGCCGGGGCGAGCGCTTGCGTTGCCGCCGGTCCATGCGGCGCAGTACGTCGTCCACGAAGGCGACGGCTTCGACCAGGTGCGGCCCCTTGTTCAGCATGACGCACTCGGCGCGCTGCGCCAGGGCGATGTCGCTGATCTCCGGGCGCGAGGGGCGGCCGCTCTTCAGCAGATTTTCCGCCACCTGGGTGGCCCAGATCACCGGCAGGCGGGCCGCCGCCGCCAGCGACAGCAGCTCCTCCTGGGCCGCCGACAGGGCCTCGAACCCCAGCTCGATGGCAAGGTCGCCGCGCGCCAGCATGATCGCGGTCGGCTGGCGGCCCAGCGCCCGCAGCGCCAGGTCCGGCAGGTTGACCAGGCCCAGCCGGGTCTCGATCTTCAGCACCAGCCCTGGCCAGCGCCGCCGTCGGCCGAGCCGCGCCGCCAGGGCCTGTTGCAGCGCGTCGACGTCCTCGACCCGCTGCACGAAGGAGAGGCCGATCAGGTCGGCATGGTGGGCGACGAAGTCGAGGTGATCGAGGTCCGCGGGCGTGAGCGCCGGCAGCGCCAGGTCGGCACCCGGCAGGTTGATCCCCTTCGCCGGCTTCAGACGGCCGCCACCCGGCTTGGCGTGGATCACGCGGGCCGTGGCGCCAAGCGCGCACCGGCGCTCGATCACCGCGCCCAGCTTGCCGTCGTCGATCCAGATCTCGCCGCCGGGCCGCGCGGCCGCCAGCGCCTGCGGCAGGGTCAGCGTGGCCCGGCAGCGCGGCAGACCGTCATCGACGGCCCGCAGCGCCCCCTCGTCGGCGGCAAGCAGGAAGCGGTCGCCGGGCCGCAGGCGCCGGCTCTTGCCGGGGCCCAGGGCGGCGATGCGCAGCTTGGGGCCGCCTAGGTCCATCAGCACCCGCAGCGGGCGCCGGGCACGACGACCGGCGGCGCGCGCGCCCTCGATCAGGCGCTGCCAGACCGCCGGGCCGTCGTGCGCGCAGTTGATGCGCACGCAATCGGCGCCCGCCGCCACCGCGTCGTCGATGAGCGAAGGCTGCTCGGCCGCCGCTGCCGGCAAGGTCACCAGGATGCGTGTGTAGGGGCCGCCGGGATCGGCGCCGAACAGCTGGCGCTTGGCCTCGGCAAGCGCGCGCTCGCCGGCGAAGAGGTCTGCCTGCGGCCCTGCCGGCTGCAGCCCGGCGAGCGCGGCGAGCGTGGCAGACACCCGCGCCAGGCTGTCCGTCACGCGCGCCTCGCTGCGTCCGAGCGAGGAAAGTCCCCAGGCGGACAGCTGGTCCTGCAACCTGGTCAGGTCGTGCTGGCGCAGGGCCAGCCAGGCGGCGAGGTTGGCGGCCGGCCCCGCCGCCTCCGGCCGCTCCAGCCAGTGACGCCGGGGCGCCAGCCAGGTCTCGGCATCGGTGGCGACGGCGGCGGCGATACGGGTCAGGCGGGCGTGCAGCTGCGCCGGCCCGCCGGCGGGAATGCGTGTCATGCCATCTCCGGACGAGAGTTCAGTTGGCGGTCGCGGCGGCGTCGCGCCGCGTCCGCCACAGCGAGTAGAGGATGCCGCCGGCCAGCAGGCCGAAGGTCACCGCCAGCGAGATCTCGGACGGGATCTTGCCGACCAGGCCGACCAGGAAGATCTTGGCGCCGATGAAGACCAGCACCAGGGCCAGGGCCACCTTCAGGTACTTGAAGCGATGGATCGCCGCGGCCAGCGCGAAATAGAGCGCGCGCAGGCCCAGGATGGCGAAGATGTTCGAGGTGTAGACCACGAAGGCGTCCTGGGTGATGGCAAAGATCGCCGGCACCGAGTCGACGGCGAAGATGATGTCGGCGATCTCCACCATGACCAGGGCCACGAAGAGCGGCGTGATCCAGCGCCGCGGGCGGCCGGTGGCCGGGTCGGGCAGGCGCACGAAGAAGCGCTGGCCGTGCAGCTCCGGCGTCACGCGGAAGTGGCGGCGCATGAAGCGCAGCACCGGGTTCTTCGCCATGTCGTGCGGCCGCTCGCCCAGCAGCAGCATCTTTACGCCGGTCAGCAGCAGGAAGGCGCCGAAGAGGTAGAGGATCCAGGCGAACTCGGTGACCAGCGTGGCACCCAGGCCGATCATGATCGCGCGCAGCACCAGCACGCCCAGGATGCCCCAGAAGAGCACGCGGTGCTGGTAGAGGCGCGGGATGGCGAGGGTGGTGAAGATCAGGGCGATGACGAAGACGTTGTCCATCGCCAGCGACTTCTCGACCAGGAAACCGGTCAGGTAGTCCATGCCGGCGGCGGGGCCGAGGTGGCTCCAGACCCAGGCGCCGAAGGCGAGGCCCGCGGCGATGTAGCCGGCCGAGAGCAGCAGGCTCTCGCGCACGCCGATCTCGTGCGTCTTGCGGTGCAGCACGCCCAGGTCGAAGACCAGCAGGGCGATGACGATTGCCAGGAAGCTGAGCCAGAGCCAGCCGGGATGGCCGAGGAAGAGACCGTGGAGAAGTGAATCGAACATGCCGGGCCTTCAAGGAAAGTGCGGCTCCGACATCGCAGCGGGTTGCTGCCAGAGGGGCCCGGCGCCGACTTACGCTGGAGATGGGATGCGGCCGTCCGGCGTCAAGGGGGGCGGGCGCCGCTTGTTTCGCGTCGACGGCTTTTGGCATGCTCAGCCCGTCGCCACCCGGAAAGGAACGCCCATTGCCCGACGCCGCCACTGACCGCTCGCTCCTGCCCGGCGACGCCGTCCGCTTCGATCCCGCCGTGCCGTTGCAGACCTGGGAGGAGATCCCGGCGCACGCGCTGGTCGCCGGCCGGCCGGTGCAGCGCGGCCACCTCTACATCGACGACAAGGCGCGCGGCCTGCAGGCCGGCGTGTGGGACTGCACCGCCATGACGGCGAAGATGTCGCCCTATCCGGTCGACGAGTTCATGCTGGTGCTGGAGGGCGCGATCGAGATCCTGCTGCCCGACGGCCGCGTCTCGCGCATCGAGGCGGGCCAGTCTTTCGTGCTGCCCAAGGGCCTGGTCTGCCAATGGCGCCAGCCGGGCTATGTGAAGAAGATCTTCGTCATCCTGGAGACGCCGGACCAGCCGACCGACCGCCTCTGCACCGGCCTCGCCGTGGCGCGCCCCGACCCGGCGCTGCCGCTCTCGCCCTCGCCGGCGCCGTCGCCGGACAGCCTGCTCAGCGGCACGCCGGTCCAGCACGGCCGCCAGTTCTTCGAGGACGCCGGCAGTCATCTCACCGTCGGGGTCTGGGACACCACGGCCTATCACCGCAGGACCGTCCCCTTTCCCCGGCACGAACTGATGTGCCTGCTGGAAGGATCGGTCACCATCACCGGACCGACCGGGACTCAGACCTTCAAGGCCGGCGAGTGCTTCTTCGTCCCCTACGGCGCGGTCACCGACTTCCGGACCGATGGCTATCTGAAGAAGATCTACGCGATCCTGAAGGTGTGAGCGAACCCTCTCCCGAGGGGAGAGGGTTGTTTGCCACCCCGCGCAGCTTCTCCGGATTGCGCACGACGTAGATCGCGACGATGCGCTCGCCGTCGCTGTCGAAGGCCATGGTCTGCAGCGTGCCGTCCTGCTCGCGGCTGACCAGGCCGGGCAGGCCGTTGATCCGCGCCGGCCAGGCGGCCACCACCGCGTCGAACGCGCCCTTGGCCTTCAGCCCGGCGAAGAAGCGGGCGATCTTGTCGGCGCCCAGGATGGGGTTCAGCGCCGCGCGGCGCAGGCCGCCGCCGTCGGCGACCAGCACCGCGTCCTTGGCCAGCAGGGCCGCCAGCGCCGCCGCGTCGCCGCTCCGCAGCGCCGCCTGGAAGGCGGCGGCGATGGCCTCGCCCTGGCCCTTCGGCACCGGGAAGCGCGGCCGTGCCTGCTGCACGTTGGCGCGCGCCCGCGCCGCGAGCTGGCGGCAGGCGGCCTCGCTGCGCTCCAGCGCGCGGGCGACCTCGGCATAGCCCAGGTCGAAGACGTCGTGCAGCAGGAAGGCCGCGCGCTCCAGCGGCGAGAGGCGCTCCAGCGCCAGCAGCAGCGCGACCGAGAGGTCGGCCGCCAGCTCGCCGGGGCTGTCCGCGGGATAGTCTTCCACCACCGGCTCCGGCAGCCAGGGGCCGACGTAGGTCTCGCGCCGCGCCTTGGCGGCCTTCAGGCGGTCGAGGCAGAGGCGCGTCACCAACCGGGTCAGGAAGCCGGCCGGGTTCTCCACCCGGCCCTCCTCCACCGCCTGCCAGCGCAGCCAGGCGTCCTGCAGCGCGTCCTCCGCCTCGGCGAGCGAGCCCAGCATGCGGTAGGCGAGGCCGGTGAGGCGCCGCCGTTCCGCCTGGAACGTCGCCAGGCGCTCGCTCATGCCGCCCGCTTGTCGGCGGCGTTGACCGGATGCTGGCTGCGCAGGCCGACGGCCAGGCGGTTCCAGGCGTTGATCAGGCCGATGAGGGCGGTGAGGTTGACGATCTCGGCCTCGCTGAACTGCTCGGTCAGCGCGGCATAGACCTCGTCCGGCGCGTTGGTCTGGGCGATCAAAGTCAGCGCCTCGGTCCAGGCCAGCGCCGCCCGCTCGCGCGGGCTGTAGAGCGAGGATTCGCGCCACGCCGGCAGCATGTAGAGGCGCATCTCGCTCTCGCCGTGCTTGCGCGCGTCGCTGGTGTGCATGTGGATGCAGAAGGCGCAACCGTTGATCTGCGAGGCGCGGGTCTTCACCAGCTCATAGAGGCTGTATTCCAGGCCGGAGGCGGCAAGCGCCCCCTCCAGCGCGACCATGGCCTTGTAGACGGCGGGCGAGGCGGCGGCGGGATTGGCGATACGGGCGGTCATGTCATGGCTCCTTCCATTGGGGTTCGGAGACATGACGAGGCTAGGCCCGCCGCTGTGACATGGGGGCGAAAATTTCTTTCGCCCCGGAAGACTAACCCGCCTTCACCAGCGCGTGGCGCTTGCGGCCGGCGGAGAGCTTCATCACCCCCTCGGCCAGGTCGGCGAGGCCCGCGGTGTCGGTCTCGCCGGCGATCGGCCGGTCGTTGAGCCGCGCGCCGCCGCCCTTGATCAGGCGCCGCGCCTCGCCGTTGCTGGCGGCCAGGCCGGCCTCGCGCAGCAGCTCGTAGAGCGGCACGCCGGCCGCCAGGCGCTCGCGCGCCACGGTGATGGTCGGCAGGTCGCTGCCGATGCCGCCCTGCTCGAAGGTCTGGCGCGCCGTCTCGGCCGCCTGTCCGGCGGCGGCCTCGCCGCGGCAAAGGCGGGTCGCCTCGTTCGCCAGGATCTTCTTGGCCTCGTTGATCTCCTGCCCCTGCAGCGCCACCAGCCGGGCGATCTCGTCCAGCGGCAGGTCGGTGAAGAGCTTCAGGAACTTGCCGACGTCGGCGTCCTCGGTGTTGCGCCAGAACTGCCAGTAGTCGAAGTGCGACAGGCGCTTCTCGCTGAGCCAGACGGCGCCGGCGGCGGTCTTGCCCATCTTCGCGCCGCTGGCCGTGGTGATCAGCGGCGTGGTGAGGCCGAAGAGCTCGGCGCCGGCGATGCGGCGGGCCAGCTCGACGCCGTTGACGATGTTGCCCCACTGGTCGCTGCCGCCCATCTGCAGGCGGCAGCCGTGGCGGCGGTAGAGCTCCAGGAAGTCGTAGGCCTGGAGGATCATGTAGTTGAACTCGAGGAAGGTCAGCGGCTGCTCGCGCTCCAGCCGGAGCTTCACCGAATCGAAGGTCAGCATGCGGTTGATGGTGAAGTGCCGCCCGACGTCGCGCAGGAAAGGGATGTAGGCCAGCCTGTCCAGCCACTCGGCGTTGTTGGTCAGGACGGCCTGGCCATCCTCGAAGCCGACGAGGTTCTCGAAGGTGCGGCGGATCTCGGCGATGTTGCTCGCGATGATCTCGTCGGTCAGGAGCTGGCGCGTCTCGTCGCGCCCCGAGGGGTCGCCGATCTTGGTAGTGCCGCCGCCCATCAGCACGATGGGCTTGTGCCCGGTCTGCTTCATGCGCCGCAGCATCATGATGGAGACCAGGTGGCCGACGTGCAGCGAGTCCGCCGTCGCGTCGTAGCCGACATAGGCCACCACGGGCTCCTTGTCCGCCAGCGCGTCGAGCGCCGCCAGGTCGGTCGCCTGGTGGATGTAGCCACGCTCCTGGAGCGTGCGCAGGAAGTCAGACTTGAGCGCGGTCATGGCATTGCTTGGCCTTGCGAAAGGGCGGCCTCTCTAGCACGGTCGGCGGCAGGGGCAAAGCCGCGCGGAGTCGCCATTCCCGTGTCCAACCGCTGGATCGCCGGCCTGATGAGCGGCACCTCGCTCGACGGCATCGACGTCGCCCTGCTCAAGACGGATGGCGAGCGGGTGCTGGCGGCCGGGCCGCGCTTCACCTTCGACTACGACGACGCCTTCCGCGCGCGGCTGCGCGCCCTGCTGGGCGGCGAGGCGCCGGAGGAGCAGGTGCGCCAGGTGGAGGCCGAGCTGACCGACCGCCATGCCGAGGCGGTGCGCCGCCTGCTGCGGCTGGCGAAGCTGACGTCCGACGACCTGGAGCTGGTGGGCTTCCACGGCCAGACTATCCTGCACGCGCCGCACCAGCGCCTGACCTGGCAGATCGGCGACGGCGCGCGCCTGGCGGCGGCGCTGGGCCTGCCGGTGGTAAACGATTTCCGCAGTGCCGACGTAGCGGCGGGCGGGCAGGGCGCGCCGCTGGTGCCGGTGTTCCACCGCGCCCTGGCGGCGGGGCTGCCGAAGCCGCTTGCGGTGCTCAACATCGGCGGCGTCGCCAACGTCACCTTCATCGGCGAGGACGAGACGCTGGTCGCCTGCGACACCGGGCCGGGCAATGCGCTGCTCGACGATTGGATCCTG
>JAKOWB010000335.1 GCA_029781795.1 Pseudomonadota bacterium
GCCCCACGGCTGTCGAGCCGGCCCTCATCCTAGAGCCCGAAGCGGGCGCGGATGGCCCGATCCATCAGCGGGCGCAGCGCACGGCGCAGCAGGCTGCTGCGCGCGACGGCGCGGCCCACGCGCTCGCCATGGCGCAGATAGCTTCGATGGAACCAGCGCGGCGCATCGTTGCGCAGCCAGTCGCGGAACAGCAGCCAGCGCGGATTCTCGACGCCGTAGACCGCGCGGGCGACCCAGCACTCCGGCGCCGGACTGGGCTTGGTGATGCTCAAGATCTTGGCCACCGGCGATACGGCCGTGACCGCCGCGACCGTCGTGGCGCGGCTCAGCACAGGCTTGCGGTAGGAACGTTGGGACAGGGTCCCGGACTCAAGCACCTGCTTTTCCATCGCTGGTCCTCCCTGGTGCAAACGCGTCACAGGACGGCCAGGCCAACCGGCCGACCGTCCAGGCGGGGATCAGAGGCCGAAGCGCCCTCGGATCGCGCGATCCATCGCCGGGCGCAGCAGGCCGCGTAGCAAGCCACTGCGGCGCACCACACGGGACAAGGCCTCGCCATGACGAACATAGCCATGGCGCAGCCAAGCCGGCGCCTGGAAGGCCAGCCAGTCGCGGAACAGCAGCCAGCGCGGATTGCCCTCGCCATAGACCGCGCGGGCGACCCAGCAGACCATGTTCTTCCCGGTGATGCTCAGGATCTTGGTCGTGGCGGCGATCTGCGCCACCGCGTCGCGGCGCACAAGGACAGGCTTCTCGTAGTGTCTGCTCTTGGTCGGCATATGGTTTCCCCCCCGGCTTCGGATGCGTGGACGACGTCAGATGCGAAAGCGCGCGCGGATCGCCCGGTTCATCAGCGGGCGCAGCAGGCCGCGCAGCAGCGCGCTGCCGCGCACCAGGCGCGCGAAGCCCTCGCCATGGCGGACGTAGCCGCCGCGCAGCCAGGCCGGCGCCTGGAAGGCCAGCCAGTCGCGGAACAGCAGCCAGCGCGGATCGCTCTCGCCATAGACCGCACGCGCGACCCAGCAGGTCATCGGGGGTGGCTTGGTGATGCTGAGGATCTTGGTCGCCGCCGCGATGTGCGCGACCGCGTCGCGGCACACCAAGGTCGGCTTCTGGTAGCTGCCCTTCTTCGTCGCCATCCTGTCCCCTCCTTCGTTCCAATCAGGCTCTGGCGCCAAAGCGCGCGCGGATCGCCCGGTCCATCAGCGGCCGCAGCAGGCCGCGCAGCAGCGCGCTATGGCGCACCAGACGCGCGAAGCCTTCGCCGTGGCGGACATAGCCGCTGCGCAGCCAGACCGGCGCCTGGAAGGCCAGCCAGTCGCGGAACAGCAGCCAGCGCGGATTGCTTTCGCCAAAGACCGCGCGCGCGACCCAACAGGGCGGCGGCGCCATCATCGGCTTGGTGATGCTGAGGATCTTGACAGCGGCGGTCAGCGCAACCGGATCGCGCCGCACGATCGCCGGCTTTGTATAGACCTGTGCCATCGGACGACTCCCTCCCCCCTATGGAGCGGCCGCCAGCGCACCCAGGCGGACCGCGTCGCTGGCTACCGACAACGGGTTATTCTAGCTGCAATTCCAGCCGGATGCCATCGCCAGGTCTCAGGGTGACGTCGGCGGTGGCGGCGCGGCCCCGTTCATCGCCCGCCACCACGCGCCAGCGCCCCGCCGGCAGGACGGTCGCCATCGTGCCCGAGCTGCCGCCCAGGCCGGTCTCCTCGCCCGGCGCGCCGCCATCGGTCAGGGGCGCCACGGTGAAGACCACATTGACCGGCGCCTCCTGCCCGTCGCCGGGCGCCGCCACGATGGTGAGGCGGGCGGCATTCAGGTCCAGACGCTCGCTGCCGCTGGCGCCCGGCAGGGCGGTGACCTCCCGCGTGGCGCTGGCAAGGCCGCTCTGCACCGTGACCTGCCAGCGCCCCGGCAGGAGATCCACCTCGGGGTTCAGGGCAGGCTGCAGTTCCAGCACGCTGCTGCCGGACGCCGCGCCCAAGGCCTCGATCGCCGTCACCGTCCAGGTGCTGTCGCGCCAGTCGTCGAAGGGTTCGGCGCCGGGTGCCAGCGCGGCGATCAGCGTCAGGTGCGCGCTGGGGACCTGCAGCCGCAGGCGCCGTTCCTCGCCCTCGGCGACGCTGGCCGTGCCGGAGATGCTGCCGCCAGCGACGAGCAGTTCGATCCGGTAGTCGCCGGCCGGCAGCAGCAGATGCGGCGAGGCCTCGCGGTCGCGCTCGGCCAGCAGCGCACCGCCGGGCGCAAGCACGCGCCAGGTGAAGCCGCGCCACTCGGCGATGGCATCGCCCTGCTCGTCCAACGCCGCTTCCAGCGTCAGCCCGCCGAGTCCGAGGCTGAGCCTGGCCTCCGTCGTCTTGCCGCTGCTGATCCCCACGTCCCGAACGGCACTCCAGTCGCCAACCGTCACGGCGAGGCGGTAGTGCCCGGCAGCCAGCAGCAGACTGGGTTGCGCGTCGCCCGGCAGCGCGACCGCGCCCTGCCCATCGAGCGGCTCCAGGCTCCAGCGCGGGCCGTCGCGGTCGGCGAGCGGCGCTTGCCCCTTGGCCGTGGCGACAGTGGCGGCGAGGTGCCCGACTGCCAGCGGCACCGTAACCGTCGCCGGTCCGTCGCCGACGGTGAAATCCTGCACCGTCTCGGCATTGGCCGCGCTGACGGTGACGCGATAGGCGCCGGGCGGCAGCTCGAGCGAAATGCCCCTGCCCTCGCCGGCGTAGTCGAAGGCCGGCGTGCCGCCCTGTGCCACGACCTGCCAGCGCGCCGGCTCGTCGAGCTGCCGCTCGCCGCCGGCATAGACTGCGGTCAGGCCGACCGGCTGCGGGCCGGGCGGCTGCGGCGGCTCCTCGGGCTTGGCGGGCTCGGCCGCCAGCGCCGCGTCAGCCGCCGCGCCCAGGCTGTCCAGGAGTTCGCCGGCATCGGCCGCGGTGTGGTAGGCGCCGCCGCCAGCCTCGGCGATGCAGGCCAGGCCGTCGGCTTCCTGCTTGGTGACGCCGAAGCCGATGACCTGTACCTGCGCGCCGGCCTGGGCCAGCGCGGCGGCCACGGCGCAGGGGTCGGCATCGCAGGTTTCCAGCCCATCGGTCACCAGGATCACCGTGCCGCCGCTACCGGCCGGCAGCAGGGTGCCGGCGAGCTGCAGCGATGCTGCCAGCGGCGTCTTGCCGCGCGCGCGCAAGTCCTGCAGCCGCTTCAAGGCGGCCGGCGGGTCGGGCGGGCCGAGCGGGGACAGCACCTCGATGTCGGCGCAGTCGCCGGTCCGGCGGTGGCCATAGGCGACGAGCGCCAGCGGCGCGTCCGCCGGCCACCGGCCCAGCAGCTCGCCCAGCACCTCGCGGGCAGCGTCGAGCTTCACCGTGCCATCGAGGCTGGCCGCCATCGAGCCGGAGGAATCGACGACGATCACCGTGGGGCGCGGCGTGCCCTCCGCGGCCAGCACCGGCAGTGACGCCAGCAGCAGGAGCAGCAGCCAGAGGCGGCGCATGTCGCGCGCGCCTAGTTGCCGGTGCCCATGCCCGGCAAGCCGATGCCGAGGCAATAGACCTTGCCGTTCTGCCGCCCGACGCAGGCCTCGCCGCCGCCGTCGCTGGCCGCGCCGGCGGAGAAGACCCCGACGCCGCCGTTGTCCCGCGCGGTAACATTGCCGCCGCCGCCGTGCGAAGCCTTGGACAGGCTGGCGATCGCCGTGCCACCGGTATTGTAGATGGCGACGAGCGCCTCGGCCGCATCCAGTCCGACGATGGGGTTGCCGCCCGCGTCGGCCACGGTGACGTAACCCGCGCCATCGCTGCCGCCCAGCGACACCGTTGCCTTCTCGCCACCGGAGTAGACACGCAGGGTGCCACCGCTGCCATCCGGCGCGGCGCCGAAGGCACCAACCTGATTGCCCTTATCATACATGCGCAGCGCCAAGACCCGGCCCTCCAGCGTGCTGAGCGCGGCGGCGAGCTGCTGGGCTTGCGACAGGATCAGGCCCCAGCCCTTCTCCGCCTTGCCCAACTCCACCTTGTCGCCGCCGCTCTCGGCATAGACCTTGAGCTGGCTGCCGTCGGAGAAGGTGCCCGCCTTGTTGTTGCCGTCGACGACCAGGAGGCTGGTCTCTGCCTGCGCGGCGACGATCTCGACGTGCGGCGAGCCCGACTTGCCCATCAGAAGCTGGCTGTCGTTGCTGCCGTTGGTCTTGAGGTTGATCGCCGCCTCGTCGCCGCCCTTGCCGATGTAGAGCTTGCCGCCCTCGCCCTGGCCCTGCAGCACGACCGTCGGCTCGTTGCCGCCGGTGCCGTAGAGCTGCAGGGCGGCATCGTCGCCGTCGTCCAGGCCGAGCATCGCCAGCCGGGTGCTGCCCTCCATCAGCAGCATGCCGAAGCCGCCCTTGAAGCTGCCGAACTGGCCGGCGCCGTCGTCGCCCTGCGACAGCATGCCGACGATCTCGCTGCCGGACTGCAACGAGGCGCGGCGGTCGCCGACCGCCACTTGCACGATCGCCTGGTCGGCCGCGACGGTGCCGATCTGCACCCGCGTGCCGTCGTTCTTGCCGAGTTCGAGCTGACCGCCGTTCTCGTTGGTCGCGAGGTTCACGCTCTTGCCCTCGGCGGTGCCGAAGTAGAGCTCGCCGCCCTTGCCAGCCGCGGCCAGCGTCACCACCGCCGCGCCCGAGGGGCCGATGGTGATCTTGCCGTCGCCACCCTGCTGCTTCAGCGTAATCGCGTTGCTGCCCTGCTTGCCGACGGTCAAGGTCCCGCCGTCCCCCGTTGCCTCGAGGTTGACCGAGGGAGCGGTCGCATTGCCGATGATCAGCTTGCCACCGTCGCCGCCCTCTTTCAGTTGGGCCAGGCGGCCGCTTTCCTGACCCAGCAGCAGCTCGCTGAAATCGTCGCGCACGACCAGGCGCGCCAAGTGGCCAGTGCTCTCGCCGAGCACCAGTTCGCCGCCGTCGGTGTCCATGGTCAGGCGCGCCTGCTTGCCGCCCTCCTGGCCAATGGTCATCTCGCCGGCGTCGGTCTTCTGCCGGATGTAGGTCCGCATGCCGTCCTGCAGGCCGAGCAGGAGCTGCACGTCGTCCTCGACAGAGATGCTGGCCTGCAGGCCGCTGTCGCCCGCCGCGCCCAGCTTCAGCGCTGCCACGTTTCCGGCCTGCAGATTGGCCTCCAATCCGCCCATGCCGAGCGTCAAGGTCGCGTTGCCAAGATCGTCGCGCACCTGAAGAATCGGGTGGCCGTCGACGCCGTTGAGCGTCAGCGAGCCCTCGAACACCGGGTCCCGCTGCAGTTTCTTCACCTGGTCCTCGACCAGTTCGAGCCGCGCCTGCAGTGCCAGAACCTGGCCCATGAGATTGCCGACGAGGTCGTCGCCAGCGGCGCGTGGCGCCGGCAGGGACTGCAGCACCAGGACAAGGAGCAATGACGCCGCGAGCGTCACAACGCGCGAGGACGGACGAAGCATGGCTTGACCTCCCGGGACGCGGCCAGCGGGGGGGCAAGCGGCCGCTCCTATGATCTTAGGGGGCTCGGCCAAGCGGCAACAAGCGACCAGACAATGCGAGTCATCCACAGGCTTCGGCCGTCCCCGATCCGGCTGGCGCGCGCCGGCCGACCCGGGCAAGAATGCGCGCTGCCGGCCGGGGCCGGCTGCTTATCGGCGGCAGGCAGTTCAGCGCGCACGGCAGGGCCGGGCCCGCCGCGGCCATCGGGGGCGGGGCTTGGCAATTGGCGACCTCTTTGTCCGGCGTGGCGCGGCTTCCTGGAAACGCGCGCGGGGCGTGCCGATCTGGCTCGATCTGGACCGTTTCCGCCGGGTCCTGGTGCTTGCGCCGCATCCCGATGACGAGACCCTTGGTCCGGGTGGCCTGATCGCCCTGGCGTGCCGCGGCGGCGCGAGCGTGCGCGTCCTGCTGCTGAGCGAGGGCGAGCGGGAACAGCTCGACCTGCCGCCGCAGGTTCTCGCCGCCCAGCGTCGCGGCGAACTCGCCGATGCGCTGGCCGCGCTCGGCCCGGTCGAACTCGCCACACTGCCGGGCCATGACCGGGGCCTCACGGCGCAGCGCCGGTCGATGGTGCCGCTGATCGCGGGCGCGCTGCGTGCCTTCGCCCCGGACCTGGTCCTCGCGCCGGCGCCGGGCGACTGGCACGACGACCATCGCGCCACCTGCTGGATCCTGCGCCATGCCCTGGGTCCGGCCCGACTGCCGCGGCGGCCGCTCTGCCTTGGCTACGAGGTCTGGCGTCCGCTGCCGGCGAC
Organism: Pseudomonadota bacterium; assembly: GCA_029781795.1. Lineage (GTDB taxonomy): Bacteria > Pseudomonadota > Alphaproteobacteria > Kiloniellales > JACOMY01 > JAKOWB01. The sequence continues at coordinate 6,244 of JAKOWB010000335.1, forward strand.
CCATGCGCTGGACATCACGGCGGTGCTGGACCTGAAGCGACAGGCGCTGGCGGCCTACGCTGCCCGCTTTCGCCGGCGCCGCCTCGACCAGGCGATACTGGCGCTGAACCTCTATCGCGGCGAAAGCCTCGGCGCGCCACCCGGCCACAGCGCCGAGGCTTTCGAGGAACTCTTTCCCTAGCGGGCCAGGGCGGCCAGTGCCTGGAAGGCGCCGAAGGAAAACCCGGCAAGACTGGCGCCGGCCAGGAGGCACGCGAGCCGGCGCAGGCGGTGCGCCCGCCGTTCGGCCCGGGGGCCAGCCTCGGCGTGCAGAGTTTGCGCCAGATAGGCGACGGCGGCGCAGCCGAAGGCGGCGACCAGCCCGCCGACGAAGCTGCCGAGCGCGAAAGCCAGTGCCGCGGAATCGAGCGCTGCGCGCCCCTGGCCCAGCAGCGCGCCCTGCAGCGACAGCAGCGCCAGGACGGCGCCGCCATTCAACAGGAACAGCGCACGCAGCGCGCCGCCCGCCAGAGCGACGACGGCAGCCAACTGCTGCCCATGCAGCGTCGCCTCCACCTGGTAGAGCCGAAGCTGCCAGTCGGCAGCCGTCTCGTCAGGCACCGGCCCGGACGCCTCGCCGTACCGGTCTCGTTCCCGCATCTGCATACACGGATACTACTAATGAGGGGGCGCGCTGTCACGAACAAAAAGAGAACAACAATGACAGCACCCGTGCGCAGGGGGCGCTCCCAGGAAACGCCGTCGCGCGAATCGCGCTGCTGTCGAAAGACGTTGGGCAGGGAAGGAATTGGTCGGGCAGGCGGGATTTGAACCCACGACCCCCAGTCCCCCAGACTGATGCGCTACCAGGCTGCGCTACTGCCCGACACGTCGAAGACCCTGGTTGGGGCGTGCCAAGGCGCCGGTGGGCGCCGTGGCACGGGCGCGTCTTATAGCGGCGCGAGTCCGGGGGTGCAAGCGCCGCCGGGCGGCCTCAACTGCCGCGCGCCAGCAGCCGGCGCAGCGCCACCAGCTCGTCACGCAGCGCGTAGAGTTCCTGCACCAGCGGGTCGCCCGGCGTCGCCGCGGGAGCCTCCGGCTGCGCGCCCTCGCCCGCCGCCTGGCCGCGGTTGCCGCGCCGCTCGGCGCGCAGCACCTGCTGCACCCCGCGGATCGTCATGCCCTGGCGATAGAGGAGGTCGCGGATCCGCTTCAGCAGCTCCAGATCCTCGGGACGATAGTAGCGGCGTCCGCCGGCCCGCTTCAGCGGCTTCAGCGTGGCAAAGCGCGTTTCCCAGAAGCGCAGGACATGCTGCGGAATCTCCAGTTCCTCGGAGACCTCGCTGATCGTACGGAAGGCCGTTGCCGACTTGCTGGTCATGCGCCTCCGCTCCCGGCTTCACCGCACCCGGCATCACCGCACAGGGACACGCGGCACCGGCGCGCCGCCACCCGCCGGTTCCGCCTTCGGCCGCCGCCTAGTCGTCCGTTGCCGTCACCGGCTCGGAATTGATCCGCTGCTTCAGCACGTGACTGGCACGAAACACCAGCACGCGCCGCGGCAGAATCGGAACCTCCTGGCCGGTCTTCGGATTGCGGCCGATGCGCTGGCCCTTCTGCCGCACCGAGAAGGTGCCGAAGGAAGAGATCTTGACCATCTCGCCCTTCACCAGCGCATCCGCCATCTCGTTCAACACCTGCTCCACCAGCGTCGCCGACTCGTTTCGCGACAGCCCTACCTCCTGGTAGACCGCCTCGCTCAAGTGGGCGCGCGTGACCGTTTGCTCGGCCATCTTGCCCTCCGCTCCCTTAAACCCGGCCAAAACCCAGCCAGGCCACCCTGTCGAACGACAGAGTAATCCCGCCCCGGGGTAAGGGTCAAATAATCCTTTTCATTCCGTGACATGCCAGCCGCCCTTGAGAGGGCGGGTGGAATCTGGGGCCTAAGCTACCAGCGGATCAGCGCGGAGCCCCAGGTAAAGCCGCCGCCCATGGCCTCCAGCAGCAGCAGGTCGCCCTGCTTGATGCGGCCGTCCGTGACACCCTGGTTGAGGGCCAGCGGAATGGAAGCGGCGGAGGTGTTGGCGTGTCGATCAACCGTCACGATCACTTGATCCATCGGCAGGTTCAGGCGCTTGGCCATGGCCTCGATAATCCTGAGGTTGGCCTGGTGCGGCACCATCCAGTCGACGTCGCCCGGTGTAAGGCCGTTGGTTTCAAGTGCCTTATCAATGGCTTCCGCCATCTTGATAACGGCATGCTTGAAGACCTCGCGCCCCTCCATGTGGACCACCCCGGTGGTGCGTGTCGAGCCCGGCCCGCCATCGACATAGAGCGCGTCGTGATGCTCGCCGTCGGAGTAGATGTGCGTCGAGAGTACGCCGCGATCGCTGGCCGCGCCGTTCGCGGGCGCGCCTTCCAGCAGCACCGCCCCGGCGCCGTCGCCGAACAGCACGCAGGTCGTGCGATCGTTCCAGTCGAGGATCCGGCTGAAGGTCTCGGCGCCGATCACCAGGGCCCGCTTCGCCTGGCCCAGCCGAATGAAGTTGTCCGCCACGGCCAGGGCGTAGACGAAGCCCGAGCAGACGGCCTGCACATCGAAGGCGGCGCCGTGGCGCATGCCGAGCTTGTGCTGGATGCGCGTCGCGGTGGCCGGGAAGGTCTCGTCCGGGGTGGTGGTGGCACAGACGATCAGGTCCAGGCTGTCGGCCTTCACGCCGGCGCTGCCGAGCGCAGCCTCGGCCGCCTTGAGGCCGAGCGCGGAAGTGAATTCACCTTCGGCCGCGATGTGACGCTGGCGGATCCCGGTGCGCTGGCGGATCCACTCGTCGTCGGTCTCGACGCGCTGCGACAGCTCTGCGTTGGTGACCACCCGGGCCGGCAGATAGGCACCAGACCCGATGACGCGGGACCTCATGACCATCAGCCGGCGGCCGCCTTGCTGGGGGTCGCCGGGGCGAGGCGCGCATAGTCGGCGCGAATCTTCTCGATCAGCCGGTGCTTGACCATGTCGATGGTGACGCTGCAGGCATGGGCGAAGCCCAGCGCGTCGGTGCCGCCGTGGCTCTTCACCGCAATCGCGTTGAGGCCGAGGAACACGGCGCCGTTATAGCGCCGGGGATCCATGCGCTTGCGCAGCTTCGTCAGCGCGCTGCGCGCCATGACATAGCCCAGGCTGGCGAACATGGAAGAGCGGAAGGTGCGGCGCAGGTACTCGGCCATCAGCTTGGCCGTGCCCTCGGCCGCCTTCAGCGCGATGTTGCCGGTGAAGCCATCGGTCACCACGACGTCCACCGTGCCCTTGGTGATGTCGTCACCCTCGACGAAGCCATGGAAGCCCGGCACCTCGCCACTGGACAGCATGTCGCGCGCTTCCTGCAGCGCCTCGTGGCCCTTCATCTCCTCGGAGCCGACGTTGAGCAGGCCGTAGGTCGGCTCGGGCACGCCGAGAACCGTCTTGGCGAAGGCACGGCCCATGATGGCGAAGTCGACCAGGTTGCGGGCGTCGCACTCCAGGTTGGCGCCGAGGTCGAGCATTACCGTCTCGCCCTTCATGGTCGGGAAGAACGAGGCGATGGCCGGCCGGTCGACACCCGGCAAGGTCTTCAGCACGAACTTGGCCATGCCCATCAGGGCGCCGGTGTTGCCGGCCGAGACCACGCCCTCTGCCTTGCCCTCGGCCACGGCGTTGATCGCCAGGCGCATCGAGGATTTGCGGCCCTGGCGCAGGGCGACCGCGGGCTTGTCCTCGGCCGAGACGACGTCGTCGGTGTGGATGACGGTGGTGACTTCGGCCAGCTTCTTCAGCTTTTCCAGCTGCGGGCGGATCTCGCCCTCGCGGCCGACCAGCAGGAAGTGGGCTTCGGGATGGCGCTGACGGGCGATGTTGGCGCCCTTGATGACGATACCGGGTGCGTTGTCGCCGCCCATCGCATCCAAGGCTATGGTCAAGCGACCACTCAAGCCGCGCCTATCCTTCCGAACCGGAGCGGGCGCCCGAGACCGGACGCCCGCGGAAGCAAGAGCCTACACGCTTGGCAGTGGCACCAGAAGGGGCCGCAGCGGCCGACGGAACAGCCGGCCACCACTGCCCAGCCTCAGGCAGCCTCGGCCGAGCCGCTGACGACGACTTCGCGCTTGTCGTAGTAGCCGCAGGCGCCGCAGACGTGGTGCGGGCGCTTGACCTCGCCGCAGTTCGGGCACTCGTTGTGCGCCTGCGACGGCAGCGCGTGATGGGCACGACGCATGTTGCGGCGCGACTTGCTGGTTTTCTTCTTGGGGACAGCCATGATTGTGCACTCGCGGGAACGGGGTCTGGCGAAGGGCCGGATGTGTAGCCAAAAAGACCTGCCAGGGCAACCCTGCTTTCATGGGCCGGTGGGCTGCGCCGGACGCCCTGCTGCCGGGGCCGCCGCCTTGGCCGCTACTGCGGCCGCTTCAGCGCCTTGAGGGCGGCGAAGGGGCTGGCCTCGTCCTCGCCCCCGCCGCCCGCCAGAGTCGCTCCTGGCGCCCGCGGATAGGGGTCGAGCGCCAGCGACAGGGCCTGCGCCACCTCCTCCCCCAGGTCGAGGTCGCCGGGCGGCAGCGGGTCGGGCGCGTCGGCATCGAATCCGCTGTCCTCGTCGCCCTCCGCCGCCTCGGTCTCGGCATGGCGGCTGTAGGTCAGTTCCAGCGGCTCGTCGATGCGCTGCGGCACCGGCTCCAGGCTGACCACACAGCGCTGCACCACGGCGGCCCTGAGGCGCCCTTCCAGGGTCAGCAGGCCCCCGGCCCGCCAGCGCAGGGTGACGTCGGCCTCCAGCCGCTCCAGCGCAAGCAGGCCGAAGCGCCGGGCGAGCGCCGCGCACTCGGCCGGGCTGGCCGCCAGGTGACGGGTCACGGCATCGTGCCCCAGGCTTTCCAGCGAAAAGGGGCGCGAGAACTCCGGCTGCGGCGCGCTCATGCCGCCGACTCGGGCGGTGGCGGAAAGCGCAGGCCGCCCGCCAGGGCGACGGCCTCGTCCTGGGCGGCCAGCGCCACCTCCGTCGCCAGGACATATCTGGCAATGGCGGCAAGCTGCCCGGGCTTGGCTTCGCGGCGGCCATAGAGATTGCGGCTCAAGGCCGCAGCCAGGGCCTCCGGGCCGGCCAGCAGCGCGGCGTCATAGGCCTGCGCCCGGCCGGTGAAGCCCTCGATCATCTTCTTGACCCGGCGCCCCACGCCGATGTCGGCTGCCCCCATCTCACGCAGCGAAACGTCCATGTCGGCGAAGAAGATCTCGGCCAGTTCCTGCGCCACGGCGGCGGTCGCAGCGCCGCCGCGCCGGAGTCGTCGCTGCAACAACCAGATATGCAGGCAGATGAGATCGAAGCGCCCGTCGACGCTGTCCGGCACGCCGAGCGCGGTGTAGAAGACCGGCTGGCGCCCCTGGGCCACCGCGCTTTCATAAAGCTGGCGGGCGGGTTCGGCGGCGGGCGACTTACGGAACAGGCGCTTCAGCACGGGGGGCCTTCCTTCTGCTGGAACCCTTGAAATGCCTGCCCGGGCGGGTTTAATCAAGCCGACGTCCAATCAGGCCCCGGCGTCGGGGCCGCCCCAAGGAGGGCACGGCGGATGCGACGGACAGAGAAGCGGCTGGCGGGTCGCCGGCTGAGCGGCCTGATGGCTGGCGCAGCCCTGCTGCTGCTGGCGGCCTGCAGCAACGAGGTGGTGGTGCGCGGCAACCTGCCCGACCCTGATTCCATGGCCGAGGTGCAGATCGGCGTCTCCAGCCGGCAGCAGGTGGCCGAGGCGCTGGGTTCGCCCTCGACCATCTCGTCCTTCCAGGACCGCACCTGGTACTACATCGGCCAGAAGCAGACGCAGGTCGCCTTCATGGATCCCGAGGTGCTGGAGCGCAGCATCTTCGTCGTTTCCTTCGACGACGCCGGCATCGTCAAGGACACCGCGCACTACACGCTGGAGGACGGCAAGATCATCGACCCCGTCACCCGCAAGACGCCGACCGAGGGCCGCGAACTGACCATCCTGCAGCAGCTCTTCGGCAACCTCGGCAAGTTCCCGACCTCGCAGCAGTCCGGCGACCAGTAGGTCCTGGCGGCGACGGCTGAACGACGAAGGGGCGGGCCCGCGGGCCCGCCCCTTTCGCTTTGACTGAACCCCAGGCTGCGCCGCGACGTTTCCCCCTCGCACCGACCTGAGAGACGGGAGAGCGCCCTTGGCGACGCAGGATGCCCGGCGCCTGCAGCGCAAGATCGACGGCCTGGCCGGCAAGCTGCCGGGCTGGGCAGGGCGCGCGGTGCGCTGGCTGACCGGCCCCGATGCCAAGTGGGCCAGGATCCCGGCCGGCGTGCTGCTGGTTCTCGGCGGCTGCGCCGGCTTCCTGCCGGTCCTCGGCTTCTGGATGGTGCCGCTGGGCCTGCTGCTGCTGGCCAAGGACGTCGCCTTCTTGCGCCGTCCGGTGCTCTGGTTCGTCACCTGGCTGCAGCGCGCCTGGCATCGCCTCAAGGGCTGGTGGCGGCGCCGCCGCGATCGCTGAAACGCAAAGGGCCCCGGCCTTGCGGCCGGGGCCCTTCACCGATCCGAAGACCGCCAGGCTCAGCTGTGGGCCAGGATGGCCAGCAGCAGCAGCGCGACGATGTTGGTGATCTTGATCATCGGGTTCACCGCGGGGCCCGCGGTGTCCTTGTAGGGGTCGCCCACGGTGTCACCGGTCACCGCCGCCTTGTGAGCGTCGGAACCCTTGCCGCCGTAGTTGCCCTCCTCGATGTACTTCTTGGCGTTGTCCCAGCAGCCGCCGCCCGCCGTCATGGAGATGGCGACGAAGAGGCCGGTGACGATGACGCCCAGCAGCATCGCGCCCACGGCCGAGAGGGCCATGGACTTGTCGGCGATCGCCAGCACGATGAAGTAGAGCACCACCGGCGACAGCACCGGCAGCAGCGAGGGGATGATCATCTCCTTGATGGCCGCGCGGGTCAGCATGTCGACGCAGGTGCCGTACTCCGGCTTGGCCTTGCCTTCCATGATGCCCTTGATGTCGCGGAACTGGCGGCGCACCTCGGTCACCACCGAGCCGGCCGCCCGGCCCACCGCCATCATGCCCATCGAGCCGAACAGGAAGGGCAGCAGGCCACCCACCAGCAGGCCGACGACGATGAAGGGGTTGGTCAGGTCGAAGGAGACCTTCACGCCCGCGAAGTAGCCCTCGGTCTGCGACGAGAAGTAGGCCACGTCCGAGGTGTAGGCGGCGAAGAGCACCAGCGCGCCGAGGCCGGCCGAACCGATGGCGTAGCCCTTGGTCACGGCCTTGGTGGTGTTGCCCACCGCGTCCAGCGCGTCGGTCACCTTGCGCACCGACTTGTCGAGGCCGGCCATCTCGGCGATGCCGCCGCCGTTGTCGGTCACCGGGCCGTAGGCGTCGAGCGCGACCACCATGCCGGCCAGTGCCAGCATCGTGGTGACCGCGATGGCGATGCCGAACACACCGGCCAGCGCGTAGGTGGCGATGATGCCGACCACGATGATGATCGCCGGCAGCGCCGTCGCCTCCATCGAGACCGCGAGGCCCTGGATGACGTTGGTGCCGTGGCCCGACTGCGAGGCCGCGGCGACCGACTTGACCGGGCGGTAGCCGGTGCCGGTGTAGTACTCGGTCACCCAGATGATCAGGCCGGTGACGGCGAGGCCGATCATGCCGCACCAGAAGAGGTCGAGGCCGGTGAAGGCCGCGCCGCCGATCGGGTCGTTGAGGCCGACCGTCCAGGCGGTGACGCCGAGGACCGCCGGGATCGACAGCACCGCCGAGGCGATGAAGCCCTTGTAGAGCGCGCCCATGATGTTCTCGGACGCGCCCAGGCGGACGAAGTAGGTGCCGATCACCGAGGTGATGATGCAGGCGCCGCCGATGGCCAGCGGGTAGAGCAGCACCGAGCTCAGCATGTCGGAGCCGACGAAGTAGATCGAGGCCAGCACCATGGTGGCGACGGTGGCCACCACGTAGGTCTCGAACAGGTCGGCCGCCATGCCGGCGCAGTCGCCGACGTTGTCGCCGACG